>CAZFDM010000211.1:0-2244 GCA_964517975.1 uncultured Syntrophaceae bacterium | reverse complement strand
GGTATCACCTTCCCACGTAAATTAATCACTCCCTTCACATAGGACGGCGTCCGGGGAATCGGGGTAATCGGCATCATCCCGATGATCTCTTTAATCTTCAAAATTCCTATTCCATACTCCTCCCCAGCCAACGAAAAGGTTAGATACTTTCCCTCCTTTTCCCCCATCACCTTAACTGCCTGACCCATCGTCTTGGTTACTTCTGACATAGTATACCACCTTTCCTATTTATTAGATTCCCCTTTTTGGGCATTGAATCCATTTGATCTCTTTACCACCTTTCCCTATATAACTTATTTTTCCTGTATTATATTTTCGTCATTTTAGGACAAAATCTTTAAAAAAATTTTTATATGATAAATTAAGGGAAAACCTTAAAAGAGATTTATCTCTTCAAAAAGGAATAAACAGGCATAGATTTTTTAAAATCCAATATCTCTCTTACTTTCTTGGCTAAAGTATTTAAAGTGAAAGGTTTCTGAATAAAATTTATTCCTTCTTCAAGTATTCCGTAATAAGCGATGGTGCTATCTGTATATCCTGACATGAAGAGGACTTTTAAATTGGGAAAAGTAAACCTTAAGTGATCAATCAATTGTTTACCATTCATGGTAGGCATAACCACATCAGTAATTATAAGATCAATTAAACCCCTATGCTCTTCTAAAAGACGAACTGCTTCTTTTGCTTCCGAGGCATCCAACACTCTATATCCAAGTGTTGAAAGAATTCTGGTAGCCATGCCCCTAACAGTCTCATCATCTTCAACCACAAGAATGGTTTCAGACCCTTTTGGAATTTCATCAGCTCCCCCTTCTTTTACCTCTTCGATGTACTCATCAACTCTTGGAAGATATATCTTAAAAGTTGTCCCTTTCCCGGGCTCGCTGTAAACCCATATGTTGCCCCCGCTTTGTTTCACAATACCATAAACTGTTGAAAGACCTAATCCTGTTCCTTTACCTTTCTCCTTGGTGGTAAAGAAGGGCTCGAAAATCTTCTCCTTTATTTCTTGACTCATACCCACTCCATTATCTGTCACAGACAATAGGACATAATGACCTGAAATAACATCAATATGACTTTTTGTATACATTTCATTAAGTTCTACGTTTGATGTCTCAATAATCAGGGTCCCCCCATCGGGCATGGCATCTCTTGCATTAACCACAAGGTTAAGAATCACTTGTTCAATCTGAGATCGATCAGCCTTAATTTTCCCTAATTCTTCAGACAAAATAGTTATCAACTTTACATCCTCTCCGATAATCCGATGTAACATTTTATCCAAATTTTTAATTATTGCATTAAGATCAAGAACCTTTGGATCAAGTTGCTGGCGTCGGCTAAAAGCAAGAAGTTGCCGAGTTAAATCTGATGCTTTTTGAGAAGCCGCTCTTATCTGTTCGATATTGTACTTAAGAGGATTCCCATCATTCAATTCTAACAAAGATATATCGCAATTTCCTTGGATAACGGTAAGAAGATTATTGAAATCATGGGCAATTCCTCCAGCAAATCTTCCAACTGCCTCCATCTTTTGGGCTTGTCTAAACTGTTCTTCAAGTTGAGACTTTTCTTGTTCCACTTTTTTACGTTCTGACATATCTCGAATGATATTGACATATCCTGAGATAGCTCCTTCTACAGATTTAATCAGTGAGGTCGTGATTTCAACAGGAACTTCCTTACCATCTTTACATCTCAAATTCCACTCTATTCTAAAAAGGCCATTCTCTTTTACTATTGGGTAAACCAATTGATTAAAAGAATAAAAACTTTCATTGGAAGGATGAAGAATACGAATAGGCTTTCCCTCAATTTCCTTCCTTTCGTACCCGAAAAGATTACAAAAAGCTTGATTACAAGAAAGGATATTACTCTCATTATCTAACATTAGTAGAGCGTCAGATAAACTCTCTACAAGGGTTTTATATTTCACTTCAGATGCTTCAAGAGACATCTCTGCCCTTTTATGGCTTGTAATATCTTTCATTATATGAACTGCTCCAATTATACTATTTTTGTCAACTACAGGAGATATTGTAATTTCAAATATCCCCCTTAATAAAGGCTCCTCGATTTCTATTTCTTGCTGAATCGGTTTACATGCAGTAAGGGTCTGTAGATATGGACAAAAATTAGGGGGAGCCTCGGTTCTATGGATAAGCTTGTAACAGGTTTGACCTATTATTTCCTTTATGGGTAATCCTATTAAATCTGCTGCTGATCGATTTAAACGCA
>CAZFDM010000210.1:0-17096 GCA_964517975.1 uncultured Syntrophaceae bacterium | reverse complement strand
CTAGCCAAAAATATTTGAAATTTAACAGACTTGTCATCCTGAACTCGTTTCAGGATCTCACCTTTTGGACAAAACCAGATGCTGAACCAAGTTCAGCATGACACCATTTGTTCTCAAGTGTTAGAGATAAATTCTCAGACTTAAACATGTAAAAATCTAAAGAACCACGATCAAGTGAGTGAATATGGAAAGATGGGATGGAATAATAGAAAGGAACCCTTCTTTGGAATGGAAGTGGAAAACACCAATCGAATGGGACTCGATGGTGGCTGATGTTGACCCTCCTTTATACCGTAAAATCCTACTTGGGATGTGAGAGTGAAAATGCCTCTCCTCCCTCCTATATCCACATTGTGAAGGAGAGAAAAACGCCTCCTTCCCGAACACCTATGAAGGAAAAGGTTGAGCAGGATCTTAATCATCTTCCATAGGATCATGGGTTATCCACCTATCTTTTCTCTTTCTCGTGAGAAACAAGTTATCTTAAGATTGATGAAATCCTTTCCTATTCTTTCCATCACATCTTTCATCTACTCATAGAGTAATATTCCCAAAATCTCCGGCCTGAGGCTGCTAAAGTTTTTCATGATGATCCAGCCAGCCAGTCACCCCGATGAAACCTTTAGCCGACCTCTGGTCCAGTGTGAATTCTCTTACCTCCTTTAACCGATGTTGATTTCAATCTGTCTCACCAAATCCTTTGATTTTTTGTCAACTTCTTGAAGGATTGCTCTCCTCTGTTCTCTTTCTTTTAAAAGGTCGTCCGCGATATTGAGGGCCGTTAGAATGGCCACACTCAACGTTGAAACACTTCTTGTCTTTTTTAAAACTTCTTCCATCTTGGCATTGACATATTGAGCCACTGCCTGAATATGTTCTTCATCTGCATCCGTTTTCACCGTATAGGTCTGTCCAAAAACCTTTATTTCAACCAATCGTTCTTTCCCACTTGCTTCTTTGTTCATTACAACTTTCTTCTTCCCAGATTCCCTTTTCCCCCTGTGCTTAAGAGAGGGTCATAGGTCGATTCCCTTTAAACGATGAAGAAGTTGATCGATTCTTATTTTCACCTTCTCCCGATCCATTGAGAGGGCTTCCATCTTCTTTTCCAGTAGAAGAGACCTCTTCCTCTCTGCATCTAAAGCCATAACTAATTCGTCTCGTTCCTTTTTAAGTTCTTGATATTTTTTTAAAACATAACTGATTTTTTCTTCCAGGGTTCCGAGCAACCCTTTTTCCTCTTCTATCTCCCCCTTCTCCATTTTTTTATCTAATGATATTTCCTCAGCCATAAAAAGTCAAACTCCCTTTCTTAAGCTGCCTGAAGGAGATAGGCTCTGATGAGATCATCGATTTCCCCATCCATCACTCGCTCCACGTCATGGAGAACCATATTGGTGCGGTGGTCTTTAACCATTTTGTAAGGGTGGAGAATGTAGGAACGAATCTGACTTCCCCATGCAATCTCCTTCTTCATACTATGGAGTTCCTCCAGTTTTTCTTCCTTCTCTTTTAACTGCCTCTCGTAGAGCCGCGCTCTTAAAATTTTCATTGCCATTGCCTTATTTTTGTGCTGGGATCGCTCATTCTGACACTGAACAACAATTCCTGTCGGAAGGTGGGTGATCCTGACCGCTGAATCGGTTTTATTAACATGCTGCCCCCCTGCTCCACTTGACCGGAAGGTGTCAATTCTTAAATCTTTCTCCTCGATCTCAATCTGAATGTCGTCAGGGACTTCTGGAATCACAAAGACCGAGGCAAAGGAGGTATGGCGTCTTGCTCCTGCATCAAAAGGAGAGATACGAACGAGCCGATGGATTCCTGTCTCTGCTTTCAAATATCCATAGGCATAGGGCCCATTGACGGTGAACGTCACATTTTTCAACCCTGCCTCTTCCCCCTGGAGTATATCGATGATCTGTGTTTGATACTTTTTCTTTTCCGCCCATCTTAAATACATTCTCAGAAGCATCTCCACCCAATCCTGAGCCTCTGTTCCTCCTGCCCCAGCATTGATGCTGACAATGGCATTCCTCTCGTCATGTTCCTCTCCCAGCATCCTCCTGAGTTCCATTTGGCCAATCTTCTCTTCACTTCTCTTGATCCTCTCTAATAATTCCTGGGCCTCTCTCTGGTCTCCCTGCTCTTCGATCAACTGGAGGAGAACTTCCATTTCTTCCAATTCTCTCTTCTCATTCTTCCAGGGCGTAATGGAATCCAGAAGCAAAGCCCTTTCTTTAAGGACCTTTTGAGCAGTCTCGTTGGATTCCCAGAAACTCGGCTCAGCCATCTTCATCCCAATCTCCTCTAACTTCTTTTCTTTACCATCAACGTCAAAGATGGCCTCGAAGGACTTCCAAACGTGCCCCCAATTCTTTCAATCGCCCTCTCAATTCTACAATCATCTTTGAAACCTTCTCCTGAAATTCTAAATATTAAATTAACATAAATTAAAAAAAAGATAAATATTTTTTTACAATTTATTGATTTTGCTGTCTTTTTCTAAAGATTAAAGACATTTCCTCCCCTATTAAGGCGGGGTTTCTGATAACCCGAACGCCTGCTTTTTCCAGTACCTCCATCTTCTCTTTGGCCGTTCCTTTTCCTCCAGAAATAATAGCGCCTGCATGGCCCATTCTCCTTCCAGGAGGGGCTGTTAATCCAGCAATAAATGCCAAAACAGGTTTTTTTACTCTTCTTTTAATAAATCGGCTTGCCTCTTCCTCTGCAGTACCCCCAATTTCACCGATCATGATTAAAGCCTCTGTCTTTTCATCCTTTTCAAACATGGCCAAAAGATCTACAAAACTGAGGCCAACAATCTGATCCCCTCCTATTCCCACACAGGTGGATTGACCGATACCATTCTTGGTCAGCTGATCTACAACTTCATAGGTAAGAGTCCCACTTCGCGAGATGATTCCAACAGGACCGGGCTTATGGATATATCCTGCCATCACACCAATCTTGCACTTTCCAGGAGAAATAATTCCAGGTGTATTCGGACCGATTAGTTTTGATCCCTTCTCCTTAAGATACCTTTTCACTATGACCATATCAAGGGTTGGAATTCCCTCTGTAAGACAGACGATCAAAGGAATCCCTGCCTCTGCAGCCTCCATTATTGCATCCCCTGCAAAAGCAGGAGGGACAAAGATGGCAGATGCATTGGGATCGGTCTCCTTGACTGCCTCGATGACTGTATTGAAAACAGGAATTCCATCAATCCTCTGCCCTCCCTTGCCTGGAGTGACTCCAGCAACCACCTTCGTCCCATACTCCACCATCTGTCTGGTATGAAACAACCCTTCATTCCCTGTCATCCCCTGGACCACTACTCTTGTATTCTCGTCGACTAAGATGCTCATAAGATTCCTCCATCTTATCCTTTTGCCTTCAGTGCTTCGATCACTTTTTGGGCTCCTTCCTGCATACTGAGAGCAACAGTGAAGTTGAGCCCAGAGTCTCGAAGTATCCTTCTCCCCTCCTCAACATTTGTTCCTTCCAATCTAATGACAATGGGAACATTAACCTTCACCTCTCTGACTGCCTCAGTAACACCCTTTGCCAGAGTATCGCATCGAAGAATCCCTCCAAAGATGTTAATAAAGACCACCCTCACGTCTGGATCTGACATTAATATCTTAAACCCATTTTTGACCATCTCCACAGTAGCCCCTCCCCCTACATCGAGAAAATTCGCAGGCTCTGCTCCCAATACCTTTATGATATCCATAGTCGCCATCGCAAGCCCTGCCCCATTGACCATACAACCCACATTTCCATCCAATTTGATGTAATTTAAATTATACTGAGAGGCCTCTACTTCGAGTGGGGTTTCTTCGTTGGGGTCTCTAAGTTCAGAAATCTCTTTATGTCGATATAATCCATTATCATCGAAATTCATTTTAGCATCGAGGGCGACAAAGTCTCCTGCCTGGGTTAGGACAAGAGGATTAATCTCTGCAAGTAAACAGTCCTTCTCATAAAAGGCCCGATAAAGGCCAGTGATAATATTTCTTAATTTCCCTATCTGGACTGCTTCAAATCCTAACCCATAACCAATCTTGTTCACTTGAAAAGGCCTTAATCCTACAGAAGGTTCTACCCATTCTTTGATGATTTTTTCCGGTGCTCTCTCAGCCACCTTCTCGATCTCCACACCCCCTTCTCGGCTGGCCATGATCACTGGGCATGCCTTCGACCGATCAATAACAACTCCTAAATAAAGTTCCTCCTGAATATCCATTTTCTCTTCAATCAAAACTTTCCGAACCAGCCTACCCGTCGGTCCTGTCTGGTGGGTGATCAGAGTCATCCCAAGTATCTCTCTTGTTGCCTCCTCTGCTTCCTCCGGGTTGTTAACCACTCTAACACCCCCTCCTTTCCCCCTTCCCCCTGCATGGATCTGGGCCTTGACAACAATGCCCTTCCCTCCCACTCCTTCAGCAATCTTTCGTGCTCCTTCTGGAGTTTCAGCCATTCCCCCTTTTGGGATAGGAACGCCGTAGCGTTTCAGAATCTCTTTGGCCTGGTATTCATGAATCTTCATTCCACTGCCTCCTCTAAAAATTAAGCGGGCTTATTATAACGGATTTCACAGATCTAAAAAAGGAAAAATTTTATGCTTGTGGGGTTCCCCATATGTTGGGGTTCATTTGTAACCTCAAACACGTTCGTCAAATCCATGGAACCCATCTTCGAAGCATAGTGATAGTTCTGTTCTACATTACTTGATCATGGTGAATTGGGGGAATCAGGTGAGGCTTCGACGAAGGGGTCATGAAGTAGACAGAACTCGGAAAGATATCCGTAGATTAGAGTTTAGAAATGTTTCCCCTTCATTTGTTTTTCTCCTCACACGATTCAATTTACATACTGTCCAACAATTCGGCCTTAAATAAGACGTTCTCCTCTCTGTAGTGTATGATTGGTACTGGATTCGGCCTCCTTTTGTCGAATGGCGCGTCAATATTGTCGAAATCCACTACTATTTGATATCAATGAGAAAAACAACTCAACCCGAATAATGATCGACGGATTTTTCCTCTGTTCTTGTCTTAGGATATACCATGGCTTCTTTTAGAGATTAAAGCCGCTTTGAAAAAATGGAACCTACCAAACAAGTTGAAGATATTATGAAAATGAATTGGATAAGTTGCGAAAGCACTCCCCAATCAGTGGTCACAAAATGGATTGGCACAGGATTTGCTGTTTGACATATTCAAATTAATATTTAAAATATATTTTTGAATATTTATCAGGGTAGTTATGGGGAGGATGAGATGAAAATCACAAGAAAAGGTGCTTTAAAAACTCCAAAAAGCTTGCTGGAGGCCGCAAGCGCGGTTTTCGCGGAGAAAGGTTACCGGGATGCAACCATTGCTGAAATCTGCGAACGAGCCAAGGCAAACATTGCAGCCGTAAATTATCACTTTGGTGATAAAGAAACTCTTTACAAAGAGGCATGGCGATACTCCTTTTCTGAATCCATAAAAGCACACCCTCCAGACGGGGGAGTGAGTAACAGCGCACCATCCGAAGAACGTCTGCGAGGTCAGGTAGCAGCCCTTTTGCATCGGATTGCTGACGAAGACAACAAAGAGTTCTTGTTTGTGCAGAAAGAACTTGCTAACCCAACTGGCCTTCTGGAGGAAGTTATGCGAGAAGAAATTCGGCCTTTACACGAGAAGATGGAGACTCTGGTTCGTGAGCTTCTTGGCCATCATGCCTCGGATAAGGAGGTTCGTTTCTGCGTGATAAGCATCATAAGTCAGTGTATCAATCCAATGGTAGCAATGAATAGGCAGAAGGAAAAACGAGAAGGCAAGAATGGCCCTCCGGGGATTGACGATATAGACGCCTACACTAACCACGTTGTGAAGTTCTCCTTGGCTGGAATCCGCGCAGTCCGTGATGAAGTTGAAAAGAAGCGAGGGCGCACCAAAAAGCAACGAGGAAGTGAAAATGTCTTAAAAAAGGAGTAGCTCGTGATTTTTCAACACAAAACAACCTTCATTAGACCTATGTCATGGCTTCCTTTAGTGCTCGTGATTCTGATCCTAACCGGGTGTGCTACCGTGGGTCCTGATTATTTCCCGCCTAAAATGTCGGTGTCTCCAACCTGGTATACCCAACTAAAAGGCGGGCTGACCGCTGAGGAGATGGATCCCAAAACCTTGGCAACCTGGTGGAGCACGCTTAACGATCCGCAATTGTCCGGTCTGATTGATCGTGCGGTCTTTGGCAACCTCGACCTAAAGAAGGCTCGAGCGCGAGTTCGTGAGGCGCGCGCCCGACGGGGCGGAGCCAAAGCCGATCTCTTTCCCACTCTCGGCGCCACGGGTTCTGCCACGTGGAGTCGCAACAGCAAAGATACAGGGACAGGCAAGACCAGTGACCTTTACACAGCGAGTTTTGATGCCGGATGGGAGCTGGATATCTTTGGTGGCGTTCGTCGCTCCGTTGAGGCGGCCGAGGCAGATCTTCAGGCCAGCCAGGAGGACTTACACGATGTGCTCGTCTCCCTGCTCGCAGAGGTGGCTTTGAACTACATCGAAGTACGAACTTTTCAGGCCCGACTTACGGTGGCCGAAGCAAACTTGGAGGCCCAACGCGAGACTTACCAGTTGACCCTGTGGCGGTATCAAGCGGGTTTGAGCGACGAGTTATCCGTGCAGCAGGCCCGTTACAACCTTGAAAACACCCGTTCACAGATACCGAACCTACGGACTGGGCTTGAGGAAGCCATGAATCGCATAGCAGTACTCCTGGGAGAACAACCGGGCAAGATTCATGAAGAATTAAAGAAACAAGTGCCCATACCGGTTCCATCCCTAAAGGTCGCCGTGGGTGTGCCGGAAGAGGTGTTACGGCGCCGGCCCGACGTGCGACGGGCCGAGCGACAGCTGGCTGCACAGACAGCGAGGATCGGTGTGGCTACGGCGGATCTCTACCCCAAGTTCACATTAAGTGGTTCAATTGGTCTGGAAGCCCTTTCATTGAGTAACCCTTCCTCTGGTACCTGGTCCTTAAGTGGTGGTCCCAGGATCAGTTGGGCGATCTTTAAGGCTGGAGCTATCTGCCAAAACATTGAAGTCCAATCAGCACTCCAGGAGCAGTACCTGATCGCCTATGAATCCGCTATACTGAGTGCCTTGGAAGAGGTTGAAAACGGACTCGTGGCCTATGCGGAGGAACAACAGAGGAAAGAGTCATTGAGCGAGGCAACACATGCGGCCCAAAGGGCGTTAGAGCTGGCCCAACACAAGTTCCAGGCAGGCCTAACTGATTTCAGCAATGTCCTGGATGCCCAGCGCTCGCTCCTGTCCCTCCAGGACCAATTAGCCCAAAGCGAAGGGGCCGTAACCTCCAACCTGGTCCGTCTGTATAAGGCCCTTGGAGGCGGATGGACCCCAATGCCTATAGAGGGGAATAAATAGATTATGACACGGAGGGAAAAATGAAATCGAAGATAGATCCAGACTTAGAGGTTGCTCAAATCTTGCAAATTGATCAACCTTGGGGTCACCGAAAGATCCTGAGGCGAATACTCATTGTGACTATAATGGTGGCAGCTATGCTGACCGCTGTGGTGGTTTGGAAGGGAATGAAAAAGTCAAATTCAGTACACTACAAAACCCGGGAAGTGGTCAGTGGAAATCTGACGGTCATTGTCACTGCCACGGGCACCCTTCAGCCAACCAACAAGGTTGACGTGGGCAGCGAACTCTCCGGTATCATCAAAAGCGTTGAAGTAGACTACAACGAAAGAGTGAAGGTCGGTCAGGTGCTGGCCAAACTCGATACATCCAAACTCGAGGCACAGATAGCACAGGCAAAAGCCGCCCTGGAATCAGCAAGGGCAAAGGTCTTGCAGGCACAGGCAACCGTCGCAGAGACCAGGGCCAAGCTTGCACAGCTACAGAGGGTCAGGGAACTGAGCAATGGCAAGGTCCCTTCACAGTCTGAGCTCGATGCAGGAGAAGCAGCGTTCGAACGGGCAAAGGCTGATGAAGCGAGCGCCAAGGCAGCAGTGTCTCAGGCCCAGGCCACCCTCGAGGCTTATGAAGCTGACTTATTCAAATCGGTCATCCGATCGCCAATTAATGGGATTGTCCTGAGCCGTAACATTGAACCCGGGCAAACTGTGGCCGCATCCTTCCAGGCTCCAGTGCTATTTACCCTGGCCGAGGACTTAACCCAGATGGAACTACACGTAAATGTTGACGAGGCCGATATCGGAAAGATTAGAGAGGGTCAAAAGGCTACATTTACTGTTTCTGCCTACCCGAATCGAATTTTCGAGGCACATATCACTCAGGCCCGTTACGGTTCGTCGACGACGTCAGGGGTCGTGACCTACGAAACCGTGCTAAAAGTAAACAACTCGGATTTGTCCTTGCGGCCAGGAATGACGGCCACAGCGGACATTATTGTCAAGAAAGTTGAAAACGCTATCCTAGTCCCCAGCGCTGCGCTGCGTTTTACCCCGCCGGTACAGGAGGAAAAGAGGCCTTCCACTGGTCTGGTCGGCGCACTGCTTCCAAGGCCACCCAGGTCCGAGTCCAAACAGGGTGAGGATGTCTCCGTTAACAAAAAGCAGCAGCGCGTCTGGACATTAAAGGATGGCAAACTTCTGGCCATCCCTCTCACAATAGGAGAGACAGATGGAAGTATGACAGAGGTTATAAAAGGCGAGATCAAACCCGGAATGGAGGTTGTTGTTGACATTATCGGTGAGGTGAAATAAGGATGAGCATTAAGGGTCTTAGACAAAGTGACCATCATTCTCTTATTGAGCTTAAGGGCGTCACTAAAGTCTACGGCACTGGTCAGGCATCTATGCACGCACTTCGTGGCATTGATCTTAGGATCGATGAAGGTGAGTTTGTTGCTGTGATGGGACCTAGTGGTTCAGGTAAATCTACCTTTTTAAACATCCTCGCATGTCTTGATACCCCAAGCGGAGGGGTTTATAAGTTCAAAGGGATCGAAGTAGGCAAACTGACCCGCAACCAGCGTACACGCCTACGACGATTCTACTTTGGTTTCGTCTTTCAGGGTTATAACTTATTAAATCGAACCTCTGCATTGGAGAATGTAGAACTCCCTCTGATTTATCGGAGAATTGGTGCAAGCGAACGGCATAGGCGAGCTCTTAGGGCTCTGGAGATGGTTGGACTCAAGGGATGGGAATCCCACACACCTGGTGAGCTCTCAGGAGGTCAACAACAGCGGGTCGCCATTGCACGTGCGATTGTGACTGAGCCCGCCGTGCTGTTCGCGGACGAACCCACGGGCAACCTGGATACAGCGCGAAGCCGAGAAATCATGGACTTGCTCAGCGTACTAAACCAGAATCATGGAATTACTATCGTCATGGTCACTCACGAACCTGAGATGGCGGCCTATGCGAAACGTACCGTCCGCTTTTTAGATGGTCTGGTTGTATCGGACGAAGAAAATGGGAGGGCAAAATAATGCTATGGAACACGATCCTACTGGCTTTTCGTGAAATCAAGCGGAATGTCATGCGCTCGGTTCTGACCATCTTAGGCATCGTCATCGGTGTTGGAGCAGTCATCACCATGGTTACCATTGGAGGTGGCGCCACTGCCCAAGTCAAAGAGCAGATTGCAAGTATGGGGAGTAACTTGCTTATGGTCACCCCTGGGAAAAGACTTGGTCCCGGCCAGTCTTCCAGCGCACCACTTTTCAAAATGAGTGATGGCGAAGCCATTGCCAGAGAGGTCAGCTCGATTGCTGCCGTGGCTCCGGTCTCTTCCCAATCCATCAAGGCCATATTCGGCAATCAAAACTGGTCGACCCAGGTCACAGGAAGCGATAACCAGTATTTTAAGGTCACGAACAGATCTCTCAGGACAGGTCGACCATTCAGCGAAAGTGAACTTCGTAGTGGTGTGGCTGTATGCATTATTGGCGAGACGGTTCGGAAAAAGCTGTTCGGCGGGCAAGAAGCTCTGGGAGCAAATATTCGCCTCGAAAAACTCTCGTGTCAGGTAATTGGCATCCTTGAAGCAAAGGGACAGAGCACCATGGGTATGGACCAGGATGATCTCGTTGTCATCCCATTACGTACCTATCAGCGACGCATCTCCGGTAATCAGGATGTTGCTATGCTTCAGGTCTCGGTTCAGCAGGGCGCCTCGACCGATAAGGCTCAGCGGGACATTCGGTTATTAATGCGAGAAAGGCGTCATCTATCACCCAGCGATGACGATAATTTCAATGTGATGGACATGAAGGAGATCGCCAAAATGCTTACCGGGACCACGCAGTTGCTTACGGCTCTGCTCAGTGCGGTGGCAGCGGTTAGCCTCCTTGTAGGCGGAATTGGAATCATGAATATCATGTTAGTATCAGTCACTGAGCGAACGCGTGAGATCGGTATCCGGCTCGCCATCGGCGCTTTCGAGGGTGAGGTGCTCATGCAGTTCCTGGTGGAAGCGGTTGTGCTCTCTTCATTCGGTGGATTGATCGGGATTGTGCTAGCCTTGGGTGGATCTATCTGGCTCGCAAGTGTGTTACGCGTACCCTTCGTCTTCAACATAGGCATCGTCATTGTCGCCTTCCTCTTCTCAGCAGCAGTGGGCGTGATTTTTGGTTACTTCCCGGCACTCAAAGCTGCCCGATTGGACCCAATCGAAGCACTACGCTACGAATAGGCAGCTTATGATTGAACAAACACATAAAGATGGAATGGGTTTATCGGATTGTACCTACATAATGAGAAGTTAATTGACGCTCTCGAACTTTGGGGTTGGAGTAATCCGGAAGAAGCATCGGGGCCACACGGTCCGTGATGATCCCTGCCTCTTCCAACTCTTTATGGTACTTTCGGACATGGTCAAGTGTTAAGGTTCCATCCCTAAACTTTTCCTTTGCATAGAGGGCAGCACTGACGCCTGCAATCCTTCCAAAGACACAGACATCCAGGAGTGAGTTTCCCATCAATCGATTCTCACCATGAACTCCTCCTGAAACCTCACCTGCTGCGAAGAATCCAGGAATAGAGGTCTCACAACGACTGTTATATTCCAACCCTCCATTTTGATAGTGAAGCGTAGGATAGACCAGCATGGGCTCCTTTGAGATATCGATCCCGTATCTCTTAAAGAGGATATACTTCCCTGGGAACTCTCTTTTGACCGTGCCCTCACCCATCAGGATATCGATCATTGGAGAATCAAGCCAAACTCCAACCTTACCCGTTGGGGTAGGAATTCCCTTTCCAACTTCTGTGCACTCCCGAATAAAAGAGGCGGATTCCACATCTCTGGGTTCCCTTTCGTTGACGAACTGTTCTCCATCAATGTTGAGGACATTGGCCCCAGCCCCTCTGAACTTTTCTGTAATCAGAAGTCCTTCGGCCTGTTCAGGAAAGACAGCACCGGTTGGATGATATTGGACTGTATGGAGAAAACATAACTTTACCCCTGCCCGATAACCCAAAACAAGGCCATCTCCAGTCGCACCATAATGGTTGGTGGTCATGAAGCCCTGAATGTGAAGCCTTCCTGAGCCTCCTGTCGCCATAACCACTGCTTTGGCTTTGACAATGAAATATTCCTCTGTTTCAAGATTATAAAGGACTGCCCCGGCACAATGTCCATGTTCATTTAGAATCAACTCGACCGCAGGAGAAAATTCCAGTACTTTAATATCCTCAACCCGATTCCTCGCCTCATCTCTCAACGTCCTCATGATCTCTGCGCCCGTGATATCTGCTGCATAATGCATTCGTTTTCGACAGGTTCCACCTCCGTGAAGTGATTTCAGCCGGCCATCCGGATACTTAGTGAACATACACCCAAGATTTTCCAACCAAGCCAGAACTTTTGGGGCTTCGGTAACAAGGGTATAGACCAATTCTGGCACATTTTTAAAATGACCCCCACCCAAGACATCAAGGTAATGATAATAAGGAGAATCCTTAGTGCCCTTCGTAGCTGCCTGGATACCTCCCTCAGCCATCATCGTATTGGCGTCTCCATGCCGCAGTTTGGTAGCGATTAAAACTTTAACCCCATTCTCCTGAGCCGTAAGGGCTGCGGAGGTCCCTGCTCCTCCTCCTCCAATAATAAGCACATCTGTCTCATAGGCGATCTTAGTCAGATCGATCAGATCGGGGTTGACCCGGCTCCGAGCCTCTAAGAGGTCGACAATTTCAGGAGAAATGGCATACCCCTTATTGGGTCCTACGCGGATCTCCCTCCTTGCCCCCTCTTTGAAATCGGGATGATACTTTCTCAACCGCTCCTCCCTCTCTTTCAAAGAGAGCATAGGAAACTCTTCCCCTCTTTTTTTCTTTTCAACCCTCTTAGGCCTTGTGGCTTCCACCTTCTTGATGAGTTGTTTAAGTTCTGCTGTATACGGCATCTTTCATCTCCTCGGAAATACCCCAAATAGGGCTGAGTTGAGGCCGAGGGTTAGAAGTTCCAAACCCAAACCTAAACCCCAACCTTTTTACCTCTCTATGGCCTATAATTTTCTAAAGATATGTAGAGTCTTTAGGAACCCAATCTTCGTCTGCCTGTTCAGGCTCAATCTCCCTTTCGTTATAGAGATTTTTTAACGTCTCTTCATCGGTATCCATCAGCCCCCGGAGCATCTGTTCATATTTTCCCTTTTCGACTTCCTTAACCATTGAAGCAAGATGCTCTGCCTTTGGGGCAATATATTTTCCATAAAGCCGTCTCCCTAAAATGGCAATATGATACTGACAGATCTCCGCAGGACATCGGGCGGTACAGAGTCCACACATCACACAATCAAAAGAGAGTTCTGCCAAACGGGTGATATCCCCCCTCATGGCTGCAGCAATGTAGTCCATCACCTCAATATCCATGGGACAGGATTTGGTGCAGGTATTACACTGAAGACATCTCAAGAGTTCAGGATAAGCCTTCACCAAGGTCTCGATCGTTGGTTTTACCTTCTCGATATCGTAAACGCTCTTAGTGGCTGGAAAGAAAGGAATTTGGGTGAGGTACATATTGGGTTGAACCACAGTTTGACAGGCCAACCCTACCTCAATCTTATAACTCCCGGCCATTCGATAGACTGTCCCGCATGCCCCGCAGATTCCTCCTCGGCAACCGCAACCTCGAATCAACTGATATCCTGCATACTCCATCGCCTTTTGAATCGTCAGGGAAGAAGGAACGTCATATCGCTTCCCCATGATAAAGATGGGGACCAGTTCCTCTTTTTTTACCTCTGGTGCTTCCATGGATGCCTCCTCATCTCAGGATGCCTTAAAATTTCTAAATTCGAATATCATTACGCCCAAGGCATATCCGCCTTTGGTGAAAAATTCGAAACAAATTCAAAATTCAAATGTCCAAATGTTCTCAAAAAAAGTCCTATAGTTTTGGATTTTGGTTATTCGGAATTGTTTCGGATTTCGAATTTTGTAATTCGAGTTTCATGTGTCACAGGGCTCCTGATTCGATCTTTAATTCATCCTCCTTAAATGAGGCCACCGGTGGCGTCTCATTGATATCCCTACCTGGAATATAATTAAACATCTTTTGAATCCTATGCCCTACACTACGAAAGAGGGTAGCAACGGGCAATTTGTTCGGGCAGGCGCTATCACAAAGCCCACATCCAATGCAGGAAGTAACCATATGCGACATCCTAATCAGGTGAAAGATGAGGGTATCGGTAGGCATTCGAATTCCACCCTTTCTGTCCGCCCATCTGAGGAATTGATCTCCATCGTGTTCAAAGATCGCAGTTCGAAAAACACATTCCTTACAGTAACAAATTGGACAGGCCACCATGCAATTATGGCAACGAATACACGTAGAGAATCGGTCTAAAAAGGCCCGGAGGTCTTTGACAATCTCTTTGAATTCTTGAAACAGGCTGTCTCGCTTCTTTATCCTTTCCCCAATGAGTTTATCCAGAACCTCTGCCTTCGGTTCCGAAGAACTTTCTGAAAAAGAAAAAATCCCTTTCTCTTCGATCTCTTTAGCCAAAGGATCTTTTATTTCAATGCCAATTTCTTGGTCTGTTCTATATCCAAATAACCTAACATTAATATCTGCCTGGGCCACCGGGTACTCACACATCTGACAGGCAGTGCGAAAAGAATAGCCTGAAGGTGGAGTGATTTCACCCTTCTCCATTCCCCTGAATAAGGCCATTATAAGGGAATCGCCTCCTTTCTTTTCTTGAACCATGTTGCTATAATCGGCGACTTCGAAGGTCCCAGGGCAGTCGATCCCAATGAGGTAGAGGTGATCCAATCTGACTTGGAGGAATTTCGCTAACTCCACCGTCGCTCTTATCTCACAGGCCTTCAAGACTGCGGCGACTCTCTTCCCTAAATTTTTGATACTGAGATTGGAGACTAACCTCGCAGATTGAACCGGCATCGTGGGCGAAAGGATAGATGCCTCACCCATCTTCTCTGGATCCCTTATTAAGGTCTGAACATAACCGTCTTGAGAAGGAAGGAGTTTAGGGATCATAATCGCTTCCACCACTTCTTCCTTTAAAAGGGACTTTAAAAGGCCAAGCACTGCCTCCTCTGTCTTTCCACCCTCCACTTTTATCACCGCTTTTTTAGCCATCTTCGGAAAATCTCCTTTCATCCATATCATGATGTGTGATTCGTAAGAGGTGAATCGTGAGTTGGAGAAAGGGTTCTTTCTGTTCTTTTCAAATCACGAATCACGACTCACGTTTTAGGATTTTCATTTTTACGCATTCCAGAGTTGTTTCATCGGATTGGGGCCCAACTTCTTTAATTCCTCAACCATTTTTGTCACCGTATCCGCGAAGAGTTTCCCTTCACTGGCACTGATCCACCTGAGCCAGATTCGATCCTCTGTAAACCCTAACTCATTGAGGATTCCTTTGAGGATCGCCACCCTTCTTCGGGCTTTATAATTTCCTGTCTGGTAATGGCAGTCTCCAGGATGGCAACCTCCGATCAATACCCCATCTGCTCCATCGATCAGAGCCTTCAGGACATAAATGGAATCCACCGCCCCTGAACACATCAGATGGATGATACGAATGTTGGGTGGATATTGCTGACGGGTTGTTCCAGCCAGATCCGCTCCAGTATAGGTACACCAATGACAAAGAAAAGCCACAATCCTCGGTTCAAATTCAGCCATGATCTCCTCCTCCAAATAACGTGTCCGTGTCTCGTGGTTTGTGTCCGGAATCCAAAATCTCTTCCGCCTCTCACTTCCTAATTTCCACTCTCTAATCAATCGATGGCCGCATTGATCACAGCCAGATTCAATTGCTTCTCAAAGTTTCGTTGCTGGGAGGCTCCGTTCCGACAAACCACCACGCAGGATCCACACCCCTGGCAGAGTGTCCCAATGACCTCAGCCTTCCCTTCCTCTTCGTTGAGGACTCTTGCCCCATAGGGGCAAACCGTAACACAGAGACCACATCCACAGCAGAGCCTCTTAATCACATAGGCCAGATAAGGTTTTTCCTCGATGGATTCTTTAGATAAAATGGCACTGGCCCGTGCGGCGACGGCATTTCCCTGAGAGATCACATCCTCTATAAAATTAGGTGAATGGCAGAGGCCACAGAAGTACTTCCCTCTGTCCACCGAATCAAGAGGGGCAGATTTAGGGTTGGCCTCTAAGAAGAATCCCTCTGAATTAAGCTCGACATCAAAGATTTTGGCCAATTCTCGGTTATCGTTTGGTTCAATTCCAGTACTCAGGACTACGTAATCTGTAGGAAGGGAGACCCGACTCCCCATCGCAGGATCCCAGACCGATACCTGGATGTTTCCATCTTTCAGGGTCACCTCTGGCTTATTTTGCAAATCGTATCGAATGAATAGGATCCCCTTTCGTCGAGCTTCGTAATAATAGGTTTCATAAAACCCATAGGTCCTTACATCTCGATAAAGGATGTAAATATTGAGGTTGGGATAGTACTCTTTTAATTTAAGAGCATTCTTGATAGCATGGGCACAACAGATTCGACTGCAATAGGGATGGGTCTCATCCCTCGAACCCACACATTGTATCATCACAACGGATCGGACCGAGTTTAACCCTTTGTCTTTTAGGTGAATCATTCTCTCCAATTGTCGTTGGGTGATCACTCGCTGATCCTCTCCATAGAGATAACCTTTGGCCATCACTTCCCTTCCACCTGTGGCAAGGATCAAGGCCCCGTGATCGAGAATCTTCTCCTCACCCTGGTGGCGAATCCTTGTTCGATAATGACCGTTCTGTTTTTCAAAACCAATCACCTCTGCTTCTAAAAAGAGATGGATGGACGTATGACTTTCAACTTGGGAGACAAGGTCACTTAAAAGATCCTGAGGGTTGGACCCTTTTAAGGTGTAGAAGGATTTTCTTAGGTTCCCTCCTAACTCTCCCTCTTTTTCGATTAAGTAAACCTCATATCCCTGCTGGGCCAGTTGAAGAGAGGCAGTCATCCCAGCAAGACCTCCCCCAATGACCAATCCCTTTGGCACAACTTTGAGCCCTTGTTTCTTAATGGGTTGAATTTTTCGGGCCCTCTCGACTGCCATCTTGATGAGAGCCATCGCTTTCTCAGTGGCCTGCTTGGGTTGGTCGGAATGGACAAAAACACACTGCTCCCTTAGGTTAGCATATTCGATCAGGTAGGGATTAAACCCCATTTTCTTTGCCATCTCCTCCATGGCCCTTCGAATCTCTCTTAAGGAGCAACCCGCTATCACTAAGCGATTGAGACCATGTTCTCCCATTCGCCTCTTGATCAGATCGAGATCATCCGGAAGGCACGCCCACTCTACCTCCTCCACATGAACCACCTCCCTTAGCAACTTTGTCTCTAAGAGGAGGTCAAAAAAGGAGAGAGTCTTTTTCAACTCTTCCCCACAATGGCAGAGAAAGACTCCTATCTTCGGAATCTCTTCCCCCAAAGCTCCTTCTACAGGATATTCTTTTGGAAGGGGAGGTTGACGATTGGGAGAGAGATAGGAGGCAGCCGTTGCAGCCGCGCTTGACCCTTCCACTACTGTCTCTGGAATATCTCTTGGATTTCTGAAGGCTCCGCCCACAAAAATTCCTTCCACAGAAGTCTGA
>CAZFDM010000209.1:0-6638 GCA_964517975.1 uncultured Syntrophaceae bacterium | reverse complement strand
TTTAAGTCTGAGAATTTATCTCTAACACTTGAGAACAAATGGTGTCATGCTGAACTTGGTTCAGCATCTTGTTTTGTCCAAAAGGTGAGATCCTGAAACGAGTTCAGGATGACAAGTCTGTTAAATTTCAAATATTTTTGGTTAGGTTTTAAATGCTTCTTCCACTATGGCACTTTTATCTGGGAGAGGGCCTTCTCCATTAAAAGTTCATAGGCGGTCTTCTTCCCAAGGACAGGGGTTTTTTCTTTTTGACTCCATACGGTTTCTGGCCTACTTTGTAAGATGAATATGTTGTGAGGGAGGGGTTTATCTTTTTCAACGGCCCACTCTATGTCTTGGGGAAAGCCATAGTGGTCTTCGATTCGTTTGGCGACTTTAACTAACTCTATGATTTCCCTATCCTCTAAACAAGGGATATTCTGTTGACTCACAGGCACATCACAGTGGATGACACCTTTCCCTGCTTCATATCTACATTCAATGGCTTTTGATGAGATCACCCGTTCATTAATTTCAAAGACTACCTTATCCACAACAAATTTATCAGGGTTTACTGAACCTGAGACTACACTTTCTCCCAGGCCCCAACTGCCTTCGATCACGACTTTTGAAGGGTCTCCATTGACGGGGTTGAGAGTAAACATCACTCCTGCTGCCTTTGCATCCACAATCTTCTGAACCCCTACGCTAATCAAAACCTTCTCGTGGGGGAAATTCATTTTCACCCTGTAACTTATCGCACGCGGTGTAAAGAGGCTTGCCCAACAACTTTGAACCCTTGCAATCACTTCATCAATACCCTTAACCCACAGGTAAGTCTCTTGCTGACCAGCAAAACTTGCTGTAGGTAAGTCCTCTGCAGTAGCGCTGGAGCGGACCGCCACAGGAAGATCTTCCACCTCACATCGTTTGCAAAGTGATGCATAAGCCTCTCCGACTGCATTGGCGATATTAAAAGGTATGGGGGCCTTTTCAATTAATTTTCGAATTCGGGTACTGGCATCATTAAGAGAGGCTGTATCATCTGGATCCACAGTGGACAGGATCTTAGAAACCTCCTTCTCAACCCCTGCCGAAGTTATAAATTCAATATAGGCATCTGTCGTCAAGGCGAATCCAGGTGGGACACTAATCCCCGCCCTTAGCATCTCCCCCAAACTGGCATTCTTCCCCCCTACCACGGGAAGTGAAGACTTATTAATCTCCTCAAATCCTAAAATATATTTCATCCTTCACCTCCCGTAGTATGGAATAAGCAATCCAACAAAAGGTTTCTTTAGGACTGCGCTCGTTTGACAATGGTAACAATTCCCCTATCTCCATCTACCCTAATAATATCACCCGTTTTAATCACGGAGGTAGCAGTTCCTGTCCCGGTCACCGCAGGCAGTCCATATTCTCGAGAGACGATGGCTCCATGACAGGTCAGTCCACCGATGTCGGTGACGCATGCTTTAATTTTGGAGAATACCGGTGCCCAGGCAGGATTGGTGTTTGCAACCACCATAATCTCACCGGGTTCAAGAGTTGCTATCTCTTCGAGAAGTTTAAGGACACGGGCCTTACCTTCGGCAATCCCTGCAGATGAAGCAAACCCTTTCAATTCAGTCACCTCTTCAGGGCGTACTGAAACTCCAGCCAACCAGTCCTGCACTTTATCCGTGGTAATGCCCCAAAGCATCACTGTAAAGGGTTCGGCGACTACTTCTGGTGGAACCCCTAAGGCTGGCGGAGGGTTCCATTTCGCTGCCGCTTCAAGTATCTTTTTCCGCTTCTGGGCCTTTTCAGACCATTTGAGTGTAGGGATATTTTCGCCTAATGCCCAGGAATTTGCAAGGTCCTCTATGAGATAAGGAATCTCAAGGCGGTTAAACATGAAGAACTCTCCCTCATCCTTCAACACTCCATGCTTGACAAAGACCCTGGCGAACTCCCTCATCTTATCCCACCATATGGCGTGAAACCAGTGCTCTACCCAGAAGAGATGATCCTCAGCATATCTGTAAATGATCCTGACGTTTTTATAGGCATCCTCGAAAGACTTTTTATCTTCGTTCGTTTTTATCAGTTTTCGATATTCATTGACCAAGGCCTCGCGGGCTTCGGAAATAGCAGTCAGTGACCTTTCAATCTTCTCGCCCTTGTCCAGCCGTTCCAGATAGCTTTTGATATAGCCAAAAGGTACGTCTAACCTATTATACCACGCACCTTCATGATGAAACCAGCCACTACCGCAAGAGACATAGAACCATGGGTCTTTAACTCTATCCAACTCATCCAGCCAGTGTCTTCCTGCATCGATCTCCCTGAGGCTTTCAATTTTGCTGGCTGCTGGACGGTCAGTTTTAAGGATGTTTGCCACTTTTGGTTCCGCATGAGCCATTCGGGCTAACCTGCAAAGTTCCTCTTCAGGCCGGAACATGGATACTTCGGCCCCTGCTACCATCTTCCCAATAGCACTTTCGCTAATTCCTGGAAAGAGTTTACGAGCCACATCTGCAAACATCAAATAAGCCAAATAGGTGATGTTCAGTAAGTTAAAATGATATTGCCAGCCTCGATACATCATATTCACGCATGCATTAAAGGCTTCTAATAACTCATGGGCAGGAGAAACACTGGGAAGCGTTGTAGCGGAATCAAAATCGGGCATAAATTTTGGAAGTTCCTTGGGAACCTTAACTTCTCTCAATTCACGACCCAGGGCTTGAAACTTTTGAAGCCATTGTTCCCATAATCCGTCGTAGTTTTCAAAAAGTGGAAAGGTTCGCTTAGGGAACAACTCGGCCTTCTCCTTAATCACTTCTTCAGGAGGAGGTGTAATTGCACAGATGTACATATAGCAGCCAACCATTCTTTGGGCTATTCCCTGAGCAGGCGGAATACAAAAGATCCGTGTGGTATGCTGGGAAAGAGAAATCTGCCAGGCTTGGTGGAATATTTCATCAAGCGGAGGCATGGGTTCTGGAGCATGGATTTTGTCCTGATACCAGAATTGAGTATCCTCCCACTCCTGCCTTTCGGCTGAGAATAGACGGTGGGGCGGGTACATCTCTTCCCAACCTTCGAGTTCCTTAGGCACCTTTACCTCTCGCGCAAATGGAAACCTTCTTTCTTTTGCCATAATAACCCTCCTTTCTTTATCTTAAGAAATGATTAAAAAACCTCCCCTCCCTATCTAAACTAACCTCACACTTTTAGGCAATTATTGAAATTCGCAGGTGTTAAAATTGATATGATCACTCCCTTATATAAACAGATTAATTAAAAGTCAATATGAAAAAATTCACATGGTTTTTATAAGGTCTAAATTCTTTTTATTCGGATTTGATCAAAAATTTTCCTTTATTTTCAATAAAATTGACGAAGGTCTTGATTAAGGGATTAAAACGCTCCCCCTTCAGAAAAAGAATGACCACTTCAAGGTAGAGTCTTTCCAATAATGGGATAGTTTTAATCATCCCCTTTCGTTCCTCATCCTCTATGAGTCTTTTGATAATGATGGATACCCCTTTGCCTTCGGAAACCCACTGTTTGATAAACTCAGAACTGGCCGCTTCGATCATCAAGGAGGGCTGAGTATTCACTTCTTTAAAGGCTTGAAGTACAATCTTTCTTGTTGTGGACCCTTTTGCACGAATGATAAATGGGAATCCCCCCAGTTCACTTAAAGAGACCTTCTTTCTTCTGGCCAAAGGGGAGTCCGGCGAGACAATGAGGACGAGTTTCTCTCTTATAAACGGAACCGAGTCAAATCTTGGAGAAACCTTTGTGACCGCAATTAAGCCAAGGTCATTCTTATAGACCAAAAGACTTCTTTCTATCTCTTCAGAATTACCTACATCCAGGTTGATCTTAATAGAAGGATAAGAGGCCTGAAATTCTGAAAGGAGCCTGGGCATTAGGCATTTTGAATAGGATTCGGTCGTTCCGATCTTTAGAGTTCCGTGATGTTCTTCTCTAAGATTCCCTAAAGCCCTTTCAATTTCCATAAGATGAGAGGAGATTTTATGGGTATATTTAAAGAGCATCCTCCCTGCCTCCGTCAGGGCAAACCCTCCCTTCCCTCTCTGGATGAGCCCGAGTCCTGTTGCTAATTCCAATTCTTTGATATGTTTGGTCACCGCAGGTTGAGAAATGAACAGCCTTTCCGCCGCCTTAGAAAAACTCTTGTGTTTTGCTACTTCGTGAAAAACAAGCAAAGAATTAATTGAAGACGAAAAGAGTTTAGCCTTATTCATTTTACCTCCCTTTATAACTTTAGGTTATTTAACCATAATAATAAATGAATTGACAAGAGGAAAATTTATAAAGATAATCAAAAGTATTTAAATCCTTTATTGAAGGGGGTATTTTTATGGACCTTAGAGATTTTATAAAAAGATGTGAGGAAGTGGGGGAACTGAAAAGGATTAAGGCAGAGGTGGACTGGGACCTTGAAATCTCTCACATTGCAAAACTGGTTGAGGAGAAAAGCGGGCCTGCGCTCCTCTTTGAGAATGTAAAGGGATACAAAAGTCCAGTCTTAACCGGGGCCTTCGGGACAACTCGGAGGTTGGCCATCATCCTTGGGAAGGATCCAAACCTCTCCATGGTCCAACTTACCAAGGAGTGGGTCAATGTGGCTGTGAAGGAGGTGATTCGGGCAAAGGAGCAGAAGGATGGCCCCATCTTTGAGAATATCCTCGATGGAGACAAGGTGGATACCTTTGCATTCCCATCCCCAAAATTCTATGAACTTGACGGCGGGAGGTATTTTGGCACTGCGGTCTTCATGGTTCTTCAGGATCCTGAGACAGGCGATATCAACCTTGGAACCTACCGGATGGGAATCCTCGATGAGAAAACCATTGGTGTTCAAATCCTAAAAGGGAAAAAGGGTGATCGGATCTTAAAGAAGTATGGAAAGGCAGGTAAAAAGATGCCTGCCTGCGCCATCATAGGGGGTGATCCCCTGCATGTCCTGGCAAGCGCTGCGACCACAGTCAAAGCCAAGAGTGGATACGATGTGGTCAGTTCCCTTCGAGGAGAACCTGTTGAAATCGTGAAGGCACAACTTACTGGACTCCCCATCCCAGCAGCCGCGGAGATTGTGCTGGAGGGGGAAATCGATCCACAAAACCTCAGAAATGAAGGCCCTTTTGGTGAATACACGGGCTATTATACTGAAGAGTTGATCAAGCCCATTCCCAAACCAGCCCTTGAAGTAAAACGCATTTACTATAGAAACAACCCGATCCTCTGGGAGACCAGTGTGGGCCGACCCGTAGGGGATCAGCATATCCTCTATTCTTTTACCCGAAATGCAAGCCTGTGGACAGATCTGGTGAAAATGGAGATTCCTGGTATTAAATCCGTTTATACCCTCCCAGAGGCTTCTGGCCGATTTATCGTAGTGGTCTCCGTGGAGCAGATGTATCCAGGCCATGCGGATCAGGTGGGGGCTGCCGTGATTGCGAGCAATACAGGAACCTATGGGGTGAAGATGGTAATTCTTGTGGATGATGATATTGAGGCTGATGACCTTCCGAGAGTATGGTGGGCGCTTGGAACTCGATACAACCCTGCGCGGGGAACACAGATTATCCATCGAGGGAGGTCAACCCCCCTCGATCCATCCATTGGACCCGATGAAAACAAGTTGATTACTTCTCGGATCATCTTGGATGCAACCATCCCCTTTGAATGGAAGGTCAAACCCACAGAGATCAAACTTACAGAAAGCGTACTGGAAAAGGTAAAATCCCGATGGAAAGAATATGGGTTGGATTAGTAAATTCAAGGATTAAGGTCAAGGTATAGATTGAGGGTTAGACCATTTTTGATCATAACCTCAACCTAATTTTTCTGCAGTTGAGCAAAAATTTATAACCTATTGAAATAAAAGGGGAATTTTCAAGCCTTTTTGTCATCCTGAACTTGTTTCAGGGTCTCATAAATCTTTGATTTATAAGGTTTTTAGATGCCGAAACAAGTTCGGCATGACAGTCTAGAAATTAAAATTTGCTAAACTATAGTAATTTTATTAGGAGGGACTATGGCATTTGAAAAGAATCTTGAAGAGGCAAAAGAGAGGGCAAAAAAAGTAAAACTTTTTGCTCATGATGTTCATGGGGTTATTACCCCAGACACGTTTTTGTGTGATGTGGAAGGAAGGCGAAAATATAGTTTTTGGCATATGGATGGCTTTGGTGATCTTTCCCTCACCGCAAATGGAATCCAAATTGCTTTCTTAGATACCACCTCGATTGATGAGGAGGGTCTTGTTCGTGCACGGGAACTCAAGCTTGATAAATTCTATTATAGAGTGACCAATAAGTTGGCCAAACTTGAAGAACTTAAGAAGGAATTAGGGATCGATAGCGAGAATATCGGTTTTATCGGTTGTGAAGTAACAGATATTGCTGTGATGAAGAATGTAGGATTTGCAGTAGCCACAGCGGATGCAATGGACGAGGTGAAGGAGGTTGCCCATTATATCACCATAGCGCCAGGCGGGAGAGGTCCTATTCGAGAAGTTTGTGAATTTATTTTAAGGGCCATGGGCAAATGGGATGATTGGGTGGAAAAAGTGACTAAGATGGGATACAAGTAAAAACTCAAAAACCATCGGAATGTTGGAAGATTGGAATGATGGG
>CAZFDM010000208.1:0-18340 GCA_964517975.1 uncultured Syntrophaceae bacterium | reverse complement strand
ATGGGATATCTGTCTGTAGATCGAAAGTCGGTCCCTCCATGACCCAAAAATGGGTTGCCACTTCGGTTCCACTTGATGCTCAAGGAGAAAAGGGAAATACTGTTCAACCCTAAATCGGTGTCCCTGATCACTATAGTGGGTTAGAAAAATGACTCTCATCCTTGAGGTTCACCTTTTTTCTGCCAGAATCAAGATAGACTTGGCGTAGTCGATTCCCAAATACCGATGAAGCGGCGTCATGATATACACTCGGAAAAAATATTTATGAAAAGCGTCATTATAGGTTCGGTAAATGGCCTTAATATGAAATCCTTGAGCTAAAAGTAGGCCACCTAACTCATCATAACAATAGGCGACCCGATGCGTGGCATCCCTCCAGAAACGGCTTGGATTGAAGATATTGGGAGTCGTGAGGATCAATCGACCCCCTTGATTGAGAAGATCGAAAATCTTTCCAATGAGCTGAATCCCTTCTTCCAAATTCAGATGTTCGATGACCTCGAATAGAAAGATCACATCAAAAGTTTCTCGAATCTCCTCCAGGCTATAAAAATCGTGGAATTTCTCTCGATCCACATCCATGCTCTTGTAAATGAGATTGGGAAAGTGCTTTTTCAGCCGTTTTTCGAGGTCTCGATGGGATGCCCCAATGTCCAGAACCTTCTCTCCATCTCGAAGGACCTTAAGCATGAAAGGGAATCTTTTTCGTAAGATTTTAATATCCCAGATCTCTGGATAGTCCTGGTGGATTTGATCCCGGTATTTAAACAGTCGACTCCACGAAATGATATCACCCATCCACCCTCACCCACTGTTTCAACTGGAAATTGTATTGTTTCACCACTCGGGCAGGTACCCCTACCGCTACCGAATAGGGAGGGATGTTCTTATTGACCACCGCATTAGCTCCGATGACGGAGTGCCTACCAATGGTCACATTGGGTAAAATAAATACGTTCGCCCCAATCCAGCATTCTCGTTCAATGAGGACAGGCCCACCCTCTGTGGCTTCCTGCAATTTTATTGGAATATCAACGTTATTATAATGGTGACTGTGGTCACCAATCATCACATGGGGCCCAATTAAAAGATCGTCTTCAAGGATAATCCTTCTCCGCGCTCCAATGATATTATAACTTCCAATATGAACATTATTCCCAATCCTAATTATAAAATCCTTTGAGTCCAAAGAGGTTGGATGAACGTAAATATCCGTCCCTTTGCTAATGGTAACATTATCCCCAATGGAAATAAATTTTGGTCTTATAATACGCACCCCAGATTGAATATGGACATTTTTGCCATAATGGCCAAAGATCATTCTGTTCTTCATATTTTTAAGGTGTCTCCAAAATCCCCTTTTCATCCCACTTCATCCTTTTTAACTTCTTCCTTATGACAATTCACCCACTGCCTTTTCTCAAAGTCAAATCGTTTAATGACTCTCGCAGGAATTCCTACAGCCACTGAATAATCCGGGATATCCGTATTGACCACAGACAGGGCCCCAATAATGCAATGTTTCCCTATCGTCACATTTGGAAGGATGCAGGCATTATAGGCGATCCAAGAATCCGCGCCAATATGAACATATCCACTGACCACATCTTGTTCCTTAGAAGGACGGCTAACATCACCAGGCTTACGAGAATTATCAATGATCATCACATTGGGTGAGATTCCTACATTCTCCTCGATCACAATGCGGTTACAGGCACTGATAATACAACTCTCCGAAATAATCACATGATCCCCGATGAAGAGGAGGGGTTCTTTGGAATCTTTACTCTTGGGATGAAGATTGATGCTGGTATTTCGTTTGATTCGGACATGGTTACCAAGGTGAACATATCTTGGTCGGTTGATGACCACCCCTGGTTCAATATAAACATCCTTTCCATAGGCCCCAAAGAGGAAGCGATTCTTCAGATTGATAAGAGGATACCAGAATTTCTTTTTCTTCATGGGTTAAACCTCTTCTATAAAAAATTTCTCTTAAAAATAACTTTCATCTCCTCCCAGTTTCTCTGGTAGGAGTAGGCTTCGGCCAATCGTCTGGCCGCCATAGAGGCCTTCTCTCTTGCTTCCGGATTGAAAAAATAGGACATCCTTTCTTGAAGCTCCTCGATATCCCGCGGATCGGATAAGACAAAACCCTCTTGCCCCTGTGTGAGAATCCACCCCGCTCCATTTAACCAAGTGGTGATGACAGGTAATCCACTGGCCAATGCCTCGATCACGGTGAGGGAACAGGCGTCGTAAAAAGTAGGGTGAACCAAAAGGTCTGAAGCACCGTAAAACTTCTCTGGCTCCTCCGTTTGTCCTACAAAAATCACATCCTCGGAAACCCCCTCTTTTTTGGCTAACCGGATATAAGGATTTTTCCTATCTCCGCCTAAGATCAAACATTTGAAAGGCGGGCTCCCTTTCCTTTTCAGTCTTCCTAAGGCCTTGATCAAATATTCTAATCCTTTCATTCTGAAATTATTTGAAACGAAGAGAAACACAATCTCCTCCCCAATCCCGAGTCGTTTACGGACCTCCTCTCTGTATTTGCGGTTTTTAGGATGGAAATGCTCAAGATCCACCCCATTATAGACCACATCGATCTTTTCATCGGGGATATTATACCATTTTATGATATCCTGCTTCACCATATCTGAAATAGCAACAATCCTCTTATAGGTCGCTCTCTTATAAGGAGCATCTTCTATATACCCATTGATCCACTGTTTAGGGCTCAAAACCCTGCTCAAAAATTTTACCCACCGATGTATCGGGGAGTGATAGGCTTTAAGGCTTCTCCAGAACCATGCCCAATGGACTCCCCCGTGAGGTTGAAGGACATCTGCTTTGATCGTATTCCCTACTCCAAAATTAAGATCATAATCTCCTTTTTCAATCTCCCTTGTCGCCCTCAGGGCAAAACTGAGATAGCGGAGGCTCTTTGGAAATCGAATAGTGGGGACTCTATGAAAATGGATTTTAGAGTTTCCTTCATCCCATTGTTCGGCATAGACATGGACGTCATATCCCTCGGAAACCATCCTTTCGCAGAGATCGACCAGATACCTTTCCGCCCCCCCCTTTTGTCTGGAAAAATTTCTGATGGCTGTTGCAAACTTTAGTTTCTCTTCCATGGACCAAGTTTTACCATCTCCTGGTAAAAGGTTTCGACCTCTTCGGCCTGACGATCCAATCGAAATTCCCGTTGGGCCTTCTCATAGGCCGCTTTTCCCATAGCCGATCTCTTTTCTGGATTACGAAGTAACTGGAGGGTGGCTTGAGCTAATCGTTCAGGAGTATCCTCCACGACCAACCCAGAGACTCCATCTTCCACAATCTCCGGTAGCATTCCCCGATTGGCAACGATCGCTGGTTTTCCCATGGCCATTGCCTCCCTCAAAGCCCTTGCAGTCCCATCAGAGCCAGCCATGAGAAAAACAAAAATATCCATACAGGCTAATGTATCAAGGTAGTCATCCGTCCTATACCCTGCAAGAATTACCCAGGGTTCCAAATGAAGCCTCTTCATCGGGTTAAGGACACTTTCATTCATTTGACTCGATCGACCCACCAGCAAGAGTTTCACCTTTGGGAACTCCTTAACAATCCATGACAATGCTTGGAGAAAGACTTCGGTTCTCCGATACCTCTGAAATCGAGCGATCATCCCTATGACAATCTCATCACTTCTAAGGCCAAAATTCGATCTCATATCCTTAAACTGCCCTGATGGTTGATATCGGTCTAAATCTAAAGCAGGTGAAACTCTTAGGACCCTCTCTGGAGGAAACCCGAAATGTCTTATATCTGCCACTCTTGCCTTCTCGGAGAAGGTAATCATTCCATCCGTATATCGAGAAATGAGAAAACGGTTTCCAATGCTTGGGTTTATAAAGTCACGTTTATGGTCCATCCGAATGACAAGGACCTGTGACTGAGATCTCCTTGCTGCAATCCCTCCTAAGATATGATCGTGAGATTGATGAACATTCAAAATATCAATCCTTTCCTTACGAAGAAATTCAGACAAGTCAAAGACATCAGTGAAATTGGCCTTCATTGAAGAGAACGAATAGAGTTTTAATGGACGGCTTAGGCGAAACCGATCGGTGGCTTGAATCCTTCTTTCAAAGACCCTTTTTTCAATGCTATCTTCCACGGGGAGAGGAGGTTTTCGATAGGCGAGCGTCACGTCATGGCCTTTCCGTTCCATTTCTTGACAGAGATTCACGATGGGCTCAGCTGGCCCAGTCCATTTCCACTCACTAAAGAGATGGAGGATCTTCATATTCCCTTTCGATAAAGCGGATCCTTTTCAGCCAATAAGAAAAGTTTCTTGCCGAAGATAAGGTCTGGAGACAAGACATGGTTTAAAATCTCCCTATTCCTCTCCCTCTGTTTTGGGTTTTTCTCCCTCTGAAAAGCCTGATGGGTGGCAATGGAGATTAGGGGGTAAAGTGGACTCAGCAACATAGCGGTGGGGCTGTATCGGTGGGTGGTTGCCTCGAGAATCCGGAACCCGTTTCGATGGAGGTTGATTCTCAATTCATAATAGTTTGCGAGATGAATGTGGTCGCCCCCTTGATAGGGATCCACCTCATTGGAGGGTCTTCCTTTAAATAAATTAAACCCCACGAGGAGATTGGCCATCCTTGACTTAAGGTTGAGGAGATTGGGGGTCGTGATCAGGAGTTTTCCTCGCTCTTTTAAAATTCTGTAACATTCCTTTACAAAATGATATGGATCTTCTAAGTGTTCGATGACGTTTGAGCAGAGAATGTAATCAAAACTCTCATCGGGGAATGGAAGGGTTTCGTTGAGGTCGGCCTTTTCGCACCTAATTTCTGGGATAGAGAATAAAAAAGGATTTATATCTGTAGCCACAACATCGAACCCTGCTTCCTTCAATCGCTTAGAGATCACACCCGGGCCCGCCCCTGCATCCAGCAATCTTCCTCCCTTTCCCTGATGGATAAAAATCTCCACTACCTTCTCATGGGGATGCTGAAATCCTAAAACCTTACTCACCAGACCCATAGCGTTCCCCTCATGATCAAACGGTTGACTCACTCCCAGTATTCTTTTTTGTACTTCCGATAAAACTCAATCGTCTTTCGGAGACCCTCCTCCAGATTGGTTTTGGGCTCCCAACCAACGATTCTTTTTATCTTGGAGATATCCGTATAATAATCTCCAGGCTCCACCTCTTTCCGTTCCTGGGTAAACTCAGTAAAGACAGGCCTTCCCTTCTTTGCAATCTCTGCAATCTTTTTTGCCAGATCAATAAAACTGATGGGATGACCTGTCCCGACATTAAACACCTCTCCATAGGCTTGAGGACAGATGGCCACTTTGACAAAACAATCCACCAGATCATCCACATAGAGGAAATCCCTCAAAATCCGACCATCTCCAAAAACAGGAATGACTTCATCCTCGATGGCTTTTCGGATAAACCAGTTGAGAACCCCGTATTCATCATGGGCCATTTGATGCCGGGGACCATAAGTATTGGTGATGCGAAGGCAGGTGCCAGCAATCTTGTGGACATCATGATAGACGAGAACCATCTTTTCCGCGGTTAAATTGGTCACTGCATAGATTCCCTTCGGATTGGTGGGATGGTCCTCTGAGACAGGGAGCCGCACGCTTGCTCCATATTCTCCCCTTGTTCCAGAGAAAATAATCTTTGTCTCTCGATTATGTTTCCTGCAGGACTCAAGAAGCACAAGCGTTCCCCGGCAGTTGATGTCGAGGTCTTGAATGGGATTCCGGAGACTATCGACATGGTTGACTTGCCCTGCGAGATGAAAGATGAACTCCTGATTTTTGACCAGATAATCCATGGAATGGGAGTCTCTGATATCACTGAAGTTAATATGAATCTGGTCAGCCACCTCCCTGACATTGAAAAGATTCCCTCCCAGTCGAGGGATCATCGCATCCACTACGGTCACCCTTGCCCCCAATTGAACCAGCCGAATGGTGAGGTTGGATCCAATGAACCCCAATCCCCCAGTAATCAAAACCCTTCTTCCTCTAAAAGCATTCTCCTCAGGGTTCATCTCACTTCTCCTTTTTGGAAATCTTTAACTCCCAGAGTTTGGCATATTTAATAAAGACATAGAACATGGTCGAAACCACAATGATCAACCCTGGTAGCCCATCAAGAAATCCCAACTTAAAAAGATATTCTTTGACAAAACGAAATGGAGGGTGAAAGAGGAGTTTGAACAGGCTGAATTTTTCTCCGCTTTGGGCCATATCTTCTGCCGAAATCTTGGAATACCTATCAATGGTTTGAATCTGATCTGAGATATCTCGATAGGTATAATGAAGATATTGATTTTTAAGAACTCCCACCCTTCCATCCACAGTGACTTTAGCATGGAGCCCTCCTTCCCATCGCCCCTTATCCCTTCGATAGAGCCTAATCTCACCATCTGGATACCAGCCTCCATATCGAATCCATCGCCCTAAATAGTAAGTCCGTCTGTAGATGAGGTACCCATCAAAGGGAGAGTTCTTTCCATCCAGTTCATTCCGAATCTCTTGGACTAACTCTAAGGGAACCTCCTCATCCGCATCGACAAACATGATCCACTCATGGGTAGTGAGATCTGCTGCATATTGATACTGATCGCGGTGGCTGGACCACGGCCTCTGATAGACCTTTTCCGTATATCGTTTGCATATCTCCAACGTCCCATCCGTACTCAGTGAATCAACGACCACCAGTTCATCCGCCCAGGTAAGACTCTGAAGACACCGTTCGATCGTCCTACGGTTGTTGTAGGTAAGAACATAGACAGAGATAGGGGTATTTTCCTTCATCCCTTTATATTCCTGAGTTGATTTTCAACGACCTCTTCAACCTCATCGACTGTGATCCACTCCATGCAACGATGATCCGTAGGACAGACTCTTTTTAAGCAAGGACTACAAGAGACATCTTTTTTGATGACCCTGTGCCCCTCACCCCATGGGCCAGTTATGTTCGCATCGGTCGAACCAAAAATGGCCACTACTGGCGTTCCCACAGCAGTGGCCATGTGCATGGTCCCTGTATCATTGGTGACAAGCAGGTGACACCGCTCCAGGAGGGCGGCCAGCTGGAGAAGTTCAGTCCTTCCAGTGAGATCAACGCCCCCTCCTTTTAGATGATCCAAAATCTCTTTTGCAATGAACTGTTCCTCTTTTCTTCCAAAAATGAGGATGGAAGCATCCCATTTCTCAAAAAGTCTCCTACCCAACTCCCCAAATCTCGATGGGGACCAACATTTGGCCATTCCATAGGTGGCTCCAGGGTTAAGGCCGACCAAAATCTTTCCATTTGAAAGCCCTAAGCCCTTGAGATACTGGTCAGCCCAGTTTCGATCTTCAACTCTTAGGAAAATTCTTGGGGATGGAGCCACTCCTGAGACCTCTAAGGGTTCGATGAGTTTCTGATAATAATGAACTCGATGAATACGAAGAACCTCTCCTTTTCTCTCAATGGAATGGGTGAGAAAAAAAGAACGGCCTTCTTCTTTGTATCCAATTCGAACGGGAATTCGGGTTAAATAGATTTGAAAGGCTGAGTGAAAAGATTTCGGTAGGATGATGGCTAAATCGAACATCCTCTTTCTTATGGAAAGACCAATTTCTAAGTCCTGCCAGATTGAATCCAACCCTCCCTTTTTTTCAAAAGAGATTACCTCATCCACATAGGGGAATGTCTTCCAGAGACCGATCAAATGGTGAGGAGTGAGGATAGCCAGATGACGATCGGGAAAAGCGGTTTTCAATCTTTGGACAGTGGGATAGGAAAGGATTGTATCTCCCACCCAATTCACCCCTCTCACCAATATTCGTTTCACATTGCTAAAGTCGATCTTCATTGGGTCTTTTCCATTACCTTGATCCTATTATAAAATATTTTCAATGGGTTATAGAAAAAATCTCTTGAGTTGCCTTAAAAACATCTTCAACCGAAATTGCCTTTAAGCAAGAAAGGTCTTCACAGGTACGGTTTCGGCATGGATTGCAACCCACATCTTTTCTTACCATAATGTATCGGCCTAAGGGTTCATTGATAATTGGATCAGTTGGTCCATAGATGGCCACTACAGGGATCCCTACTAAGGAGGCTATATGAAGTGGCCCAGTATCCCCTCCAATATAAAGGTCGCAACGTCTAAGAACTTCACCCAACTTAGTCAAGGTCTCTGTTGGAGGTGCAAGGAGAGAGGTCTCTTTCATCATCTTTTGAATCGATTCTACCCACTTTAACTCCCCTGGACCCCATGTGAAGATCACCGTGGCTTTAAGTTCCCTAATTAATCGATCGGCTAATTTTCCATAATATTGAGGCATCCACCTCTTATAAGGGGTTTGGGGACTCGTTCCAGGATGAATGGCAATCCAGGGTCTCCTTAGCGAAACGGATAGGTTTTGAAAGTATGAATCAACATATTGTTTCTCTTCATTGGGAATATAGAGTTTAGGTTTGAAATCCTTGACCTCCAAACCTATCCCTTTCAGAAGTTCAAAATTTCTTAGGTAACGGCTGATCTTCTTCTTAGAAAGGGTGACTTTGACATTGGAAAAGAGGAAGTTGCCTTCCTTGGTTGACTTTCGATCAAACCCCACCCGCTTCGATGCCCCTGAACAGAAAGAGAGAAGGCCACTCTTCAGAATCCCATGAAAATCGAGCACCACGTCAAACTCTCTCTTCCGTAAGGCCCGGATAAACCTTCCCATCTCTCCTATGGTCTTTCCAACCTTTCGAACAGACCTTATCCCCTCTGACCATCGCCTCCTTGGGAAGAGAATGACTTCATCAATCTCTGGCTGGCTTTCTAAAAGGCTCTTTGAGGGCTCTTCAACAATCCAGGTGATAAAGGAAGTCGGGTTATGTTCCTTTAAGGCTTTTATAGCAGGCAGTGTTCGAATCACGTCCCCTACAGCGCTGAGTCTTAAGACAAGAATCTTGGAACCATCCATTCTGGGATAGATTAACTGATTGCTTTTTAAATTTCAATAATAAAAACAAGAAGATGGTTATTATAAGAACCCTCTTTTATGAAAGGAAGAAAATTACACAGAAAGAAGCGAAGCAAACTCCTCAGGAAGGGTTTTGGGCCTATTCTTTGAATCGAGACAGAGGTGGCTTGTTTCACCTTCAGCAATGACCTCTCCACTTTCCTGTCTTAAGATTTGATACCCAAACGTGATCATTCTTCGATTCATCTTCTTCAGCCAGGTCCTCGCGGTGAGGATTTCATCATATCGAGCTGCGCTTCGATACCGACAATGAACATCGGTCACCACAAGTTTATAACCCATTGCCTCGAGGTCAGCATAACGAAATCCCCTATTTCTACAGAACTCTGACCGTCCTACTTCAAACCAGACCAAATAATTCGCATAATAGGCCACTCCCATCTGGTCTGTTTCTGCATATCTGACACGAATCTCAATATCGACATGGTTTTTCATTACCCCACCTCTCCATTCAAATAATGTGACCGTGTCTCTGCCCCATCACCCTATTTCCCCACCCCATTAGAGTGCTCTTAAATATTCCGGCCTGAGCAATGCAGGATCTTTCCTCCGTAAAACCTCACGAATCATCTGAAGGGCCTTCTCTTTCTCCTCGGGCAACCAGACGCGAAGGGGCAAGTAGTTTGAGGCATGATTAGAAGCAAAGAAACAATGGGTGAAATGGGAATGTTCAATGACCGTCTCCAACTCCTGGATCATCCCGAAGGGCGTTGGAAGGACCAACTTACCCGATCTTATCTCTTGTTCAATCGGTGTTCCAGGAATAACCATCAAGGAAAGCGCTCCGGTGTAGTGGGGATCCATTTCTGAAAGAACCTTGCCGGTATCCTCGGCATGAGCCTGGCTCATCTCGACCCCGCCGATTCCTAAGATGATGGTCACAGAAAGAAGAAGACCTGTCTCTTTCACCCTTTTCGCAGACCGAATGAATTGTTCAACCGTGGCATTCTTTTTAATCCGCTTCAACACCTCTGGGTTTCCAGATTCTAACCCCAAATAAATAATTCCTAATTTCAGTTCTTTCAACTCCCTGAGTTCTTCAGGATCCTTCTTTAGAATATCCTGGGCATTGGCATAGATTCCAACCCTCTCTAACGCCTTGATCCTCGATTTCAGATAATCCAAAATTCTGACAAGGTCCTTCTGGGGAATGACCAAGGCATTCCCATCCGCAAGAAAGACTCTTTGAATTTGGCTCCCGTAGACACTTGCCTCATCGATATCCTCCTTGATCTCCTCAAAGGACTTCACCCTGAAAGACTTTCCCCGATAAGCACCGCAGAAGGTGCACCGATTGTAGGAACAGCCTACAGTGACCTGAAGAATCAGGCTTTCTGCTTCGCTTGGAGGCCGAAAGATCATCCCTTCGTACTTCATCTCGAACCTCCCTTCTCAGGAACGGCAATATCGAATTGATAGATGATCTCATCTTCCTTAATCAACCCAAGCTCCTTTCGAGCAATCTCTTCAATATATCGTTTGTCACTCTCGAGCCGTTTTACTTCCTCCATCAATTTACGGTTCTCCTCTTCAATCTTTAGATTCCGTCTTTTAATCTCTTCCAATTCTTTATGGAGGTGAAGGAGTCGGAGCACGCCCTTCTCTCCAAAAAAAGTGAGAAGTCCAAGGGCGATAAAAAGAGAAAGGATTAAAATCAGGAGGTATTTCTTCTTAATCATTGGAGTCGAAATTTAACTAAAATCGTCCCCGACTGTTCTACCTGAGGTTTCTCTTGAGGAAGGGGTGCAAACCGCCACTGCTTCAAATACTGAATAGCAATCCGTTCTAATTCCGCGTCTCCTTTCATCAATGGGATAACTCGATCCACCCTCCCATTGGGCAACACCCAGAGGATCATCTCAATCTCTGCTTCCGCCCTTATGTTTACCTGTGGGGGGGGAGGCCTTTCTAAAATCTTTCTGGAGGCGAGTGTTCCTTTGATCCCCAATCGAAGGTTTTCCTCTAAAGGTCTTTCATAAGGGGTCTTCTCCTCAGGGGCTCGAAGTCTTTCTATAATCCTCTCGGTTGCTTTATCCTTTAAGTGAGTCAAGTCCATTGCATCCTTTTGCGAAGGGAAAGGAGGGTCTGGAATGATTAGTTCTCCTCTTTTTCTTAAATAATCTCCAAATTCTTTTCCGATCTCCTTAAACTCCGGTAATTCCCTCATGGCCTTGACCTTTTCCTCGGGGGAAGGGGCTTCGAATTTTTTAGGTCTTGGATATTCTGAAGCAAGAGATCGCCAATCCTGTTCTGCATTAGCCTCCGCCATCTTTTTGAGAATGACTTCTTCCCTGATCCGTTTCTCCTCAGGTGAAACCCTATCCCTGTCCCATCCCAAAATTCTTTTGCTCTCCTGGCTCAGGGTCCTCCACCAGGGCTTCATGAGAGGTCTATAGAAAAGGAAGCCGAAGCCCAGACCAATCAGGATCAAAAGAAGAATGATGAGAAGGACAATCTGTTTCCTTCCACTCTTAATCCTTTTCTTCCTCAATGGTTTACCCCTCGTTGAATCTGATTAAGCCTTTTTCTGGCCTCTTCTCGCCTTGCCTCTCCTTTACCTTTCTCCAATAATTTTTGATAGGCCTGTTTGGCCTCAACATATCGCTTATCCATGAAATAAAGGTCGCCCAACTTAAGGAGGGATTCCTCCATGAGCTCAGTCTGATGGGGATAGAGATAGATCACCTTTGAAAAATGAAGGATAGCCAGTTCTCGATTCCCTTGATCCAAATAGGTTTCTCCCAGTTTGAATTGAGCAAGAGCAGAGATCCTTTCCTCTGGAGATTGAATGCTTATGGAGAAAGCAGAGATTGCCTCCGCAAATCGCTTCTGCTCTTGATAAAGCATCCCCAGTCTTAAATACCCTTCAAAACGGACTACATCTTGAGAAAACTTGGTAATAAGGTCTTTCAGAATCTTCTCTGCCTCTTCGCTCTTCTTCAGATTTCGAAGCCCTTCCTCCATCCCAAAGTAGGCCCTTTTGACCAGTGGATGATGGGGTTGATTCTTAACCACCCATTCATATCGTTCGATTGCCTTTGAATCACTATGGAGAAGGAGGTAAAGATCCCCTGCCTCGACATAGGCGTCCACCAAAAACCTTCCCTTGGGATGGTCTTTGATAAACCTCTCCAATTCCCCTACCGCCTCTGGCCATCTTCTCTCTTGTTTAAGGAGCATGGCAACACGAAACTGCGCCTCTTCCACCCAATCCCCCTTTGGATAGTGTTGAATCAATTCCCGATAGGTTTTGAAAGCCTTCTCCCCCATTCGAGATTGTTGATAGTATTCAGCCAATTGGAAAAGGGCTTGGGGGGCTAAAGGGTGCCGAGGATACCGCTTCAGAAAAAGCTCCACGCTCTGGACAAAGTCCTCATAATTCTTTCCATGAAGATGAGAGAGCAGAATTCCGTAATCGGCCTCTGGAGCCTCCTTCGAGTTTGGAAATTCCTTTGACACCCTCTGATAGGATCGGATGGCAGATCCATACTGTTTGAGATTGTAGTATCCATCCCCGATCTTGAGGAGGGAAGAGGGAGCCCAAGGACTTTCAGGAGCCTCCCTGAGGAGGCGTTGGAAGGCTTCGATTGATCGGTTAAACTCCTTCTTCCTAAAATAGCACCAACCTATCCAATATTGGGATTCATCCCGATAGGGACTCTTTGGATAAGATTCGGTTAAACGTTTAAAGTGCTCAATCGCCTGATCAAATTTTTCTTCCCGATAGGCGATCCACCCGAGAAGATAGATGGCCTTCTCTCCATATTCATCCTGAGATTGAGAGGCCAGTTTCTTTAAATACACCTTTGCCTCTGGATAGTTATTCTGATTCAAATAACATTCTCCGATCATGAGGGGAACGGGAGGGAGGGTTTTAAATTGAGGAAACTCATTAAATAATTTTAGAAAATAGTGATTGGCTTCTTTCCACTCCTCCCTCTGGAAATGATACCATCCCAAACTATTGAGGCCTTTGGGGTAAAGGGTCAAATCTCCCATAAGGCGATTGACATACTCAACCCCTTTTCGGTAATCTTGCTTCCGAAGAGAAGCCTCTGCAAGCCAGTAAAGAACCTCATTTCTCTCTTTAAGGTCAGGGAAACCGGCCAAAAGCCTCTCCCAATAGAAGACCGCTACCTCATAATTTTTCTGATGAAAATGGGCATATCCCAACCTGGAAAAGATGAGGGATTCAAGGTTTGCCTTCCTCCTCTCCTCCAAAACCTTGAGGTAAGAAGAGATCGCGCCAGGATAGTCCTTTTCGTTGAACAGGCATTCTCCAGCCATAAAATAGGCCCATTCGATAAGGTCGCTTTCTGGATGCCTCTTAATGAATTGCCGAAATATGGCCAAGGCACTCTCATACTGCTTCTGGTCAAAATAGTACTGTCCAATATCGAAAAGCACTAACTCGACCCATGGCGAAGGAAGGAATTGGGAGAGAAACCTGTGGTAGAGATGGGTTGCCTTCTCCACCTCTTTCAATCCAAGGTAGGTTCTCACGACCCCCCAGAAGACAGGATCTGAAAGTTTACTCTTAGGATAGTTGAGGAGAATCTCCTCAAAGGCCTCTCTTCCTTCTCTATATTCTCCTAACGAGAGGAGAGACCAAGCCATCGCATAACGGGCACTCTCCTCAAGCGGGTGTTTGGGAAATCGTCGAATAAGGCTACGAAAAATCTCAGAGGCCTCCCTATATTTTTGAAGGCGAAAGAAACTGATCCCCATCAAATACTCTGCCTCAGGTCCCCATTTACCCTGCTGATATTTTTGAAGGAGGGTCTTCATCTCTTGAATCGTCTCTTGGTATTGTTGAAGGAAATAAAGACAGTACCCAGACCAGAAGAGCGAGGATTCCGCAATGGGGTGATCCGGACTCTTTTCATAAACCTGATGGAAGAACCGATATCCCCTTTCATGGTCTCCTTTTTTAAGGTGAATCCATCCTGATGAATAAAGAGCATAGGGAGAGAATTCATCCTTCGGGTGCTCATCGATCACTTTTTGAAAAAAGGATAAAGCCTCCTCCTCCCTTCCCTGATGGAATCGGGCCTCTCCCATCCAGTAGGTGGCCGAAGCCTTCCATGGGCTATGGGGGTATTGTTGAATCAGTTTCTTAAACGACTGAAAGGCGTCTTCATATTTTCCTTCAACATATCGGTATCTCCCCTGTTCATAATAAGCCTTATCTCCTACAAACGTCTTTGCAATGCCTGTGGTCAAGCGCCCTGAGTAGGCACAACCAGGTTGAACCATTGTTGGGCTCATCTTGCTCATAGGGGCAATGGCCTCTTCTCTCAGATCTAAACGATCGATCCAGGGTTCTTCTTTCACCCCTTGGCCGATGATGATGGGAAGAGGAATCTCCCTCTTCTCTACCCATTTTGTCTCTTCTTTACCCCAAAATAGAATCTCAGAAGTTGTAGAACGATTGCCTTGCTCTCCCTGGCTGTAATGGAGCGGAAAGGAAAGGGTCAGACAGAGTAAGAGAAGAATACTAAAAAATTTGATCAACGGGTTCATCATCGTTTTATCCAAACCCACTTGAGAAAATATTCTTAGATTAAACCTATCAGAAAAATGAGTTGATTTCAAGGATTGACAGGATTTTTGAGCCTATGGTAGAGTGTTATTGATGATAAAGGAGAAAATTTCTCTTTTGATCGTTTTTGCCCTTTTTATGGTTTTGGCCAATTGCAAGGACAAAAAAATGTATTCTGATTCAAGTATCCCCAGAGATTTCAAAACCATGCGTGAAAAGATGGTGGAGACCCAAATTAAAGCAAGGGGGGTGAAAGACCCCCGTGTCCTTTCTGCTCTCTTAAAAGTAGAACGCCATCGTTTTGTTCCAGAAGAATTTCAGTCCTCTGCCTACTCAGACCAACCTCTTCCCATTGGCGAGGGGCAGACCATTTCTCAGCCTTATATGGTTGCTCTTATGACAGAACTTTTGGAGTTGAAAGGAAACGAGAGGGTCTTAGAAATCGGCACCGGATCAGGCTATCAGGCAGCCATCCTTGCTGAGCTGGCTAAGGAGGTTTACAGCATTGAAATTGTCGAATCCCTTGCTAACTCTGCCAAAAAATTGCTTTTTGATCTTGGATACAAGAACATCCAGGTAAAGGTAGGGGATGGCTACCTTGGATGGCCTGAGGCATCGCCGTTTGATGCCATCATCGTAACTTGTGCCCCCGATCATATTCCCAAACCCTTGGTCGATCAATTAAAAGAAGGAGGGAGGATGGTCCTTCCAGTTGGGACTTACTCCCAAGAATTAAAAAAGATCGTTAAGCGCTCTGGTAAGATTGAGACGACCGATGTCCTACCGGTCATCTTTGTCCCTATGACCGGAGAGGGTGTAAAACAGAAGAGATGATTAGGCAACAAGGAGTGTAGGAGATGAGATAAAAAAAGACGATAGGGTTACATCCTAAAGTTTCGAATTACTACCTCCTTTCTTTTTTCTCCAAGTATCCAATCTCTTTTTAATCTCTTTTTCAAAGCCCTGCTCGGTCGGATGATAGTAAATCTTTCCTTTCAGGTTCTCTGGAAGATATTCTTCTTCTACGAAGTGATTCGGGTAGTCATGGGGATACTTATACCCTTTCCCATACCCAAGGTCTTCCATTAAAGAAGTAACCGGATTTCTGATATGAAGAGGAACGGGCAGGTTTTCCAGTTCTCGCACATCCCTTTGAACCTCTTGATAAGCTCTATAGATAGCATTCGATTTGGGAGCAGTGGCCAGATAGACTGCTGCTTGAGCCAGGGCTAAATCACCCTCTGGAAGCCCAACAAAGTGAAAGGCCTGCATCGCTGAAACGGCAATTTGTAGGGCCTGGGGGTCTGCATTCCCAATATCTTCGGAGGCAAAGCGGATCATCCTTCTGGCAATATATAGGGGATCCTCTCCGGCCTCTAACATCCTCCCAAGCCAGTAGAGGGCTGCGTCAGGATCGCTTCCTCTCAGGCTTTTATGAAACGCAGAGATGAGGTTATAGTGTTCTTCTCCTGATTTGTCGTAAAGAAAAGCCTTTTTCTGAAGAACCTCCTCCAATTCCATTTTTCTAATACGACGGACCCCTTTCCCATTAGGAGGAGTGAGCAAGACCACCATCTCCAGGGTATTGAGGGCTATCCTGGCATCTCCATTGGCCACCCTACAAATCCCCTTGATGACCTCAGGTTCTATATCGGCTGGATACTTTCCTAATCCTCTCTCTCTATCTCTTATCGCTCGGTTTAAAATCAATTCAATCTCCCCTTCGGTTAGGGGACGTAGGGTAAAAACCTTTGTTCTCGAAAGCAGGGGAGAAATGACTTCAAAGGAGGGGTTTTCTGTGGTAGCACCAATGAGGATAATTGTCCCTTTCTCTACATGTGGGAGAAAGGCATCTTGCTGGGCTTTGTTGAATCGATGAATCTCATCAACAAATAAAACGGTCCTCTTCTTTTCGTAGGTCCACGATTCCTTCGCCTCCTCGATCACCTCTTTGATCTCTTTAACCCCTGAAAGCACAGCACTAAAGGCAATAAATTTTGCACCTGTGCTCGAGGCAATAATCATGGCCAGTGTGGTCTTTCCAGATCCAGGAGGACCCCAGAAGATCATAGAAGGAAGTTGATCCGACTGGATGGCCTGTCGAAGGACTTTGCCCTCACCTAAGAGATGGTCTTGGCCAACGAACTCTTCAATCGTTCGGGGTCTCATTCGATCAGCAAGGGGGGCCTCTCGTTCAAATAGCTCCTTTGCCCTCTTTTCAAAAAGATTTGGCTGCTTCTTCATATAATTTTACTTTGCGCTCTGCGCGATGCCCGATGCGGACCTTTTATTGACTTCTTGAATCACCCGAAGCATCTCTTTATGTATCAGCCCATTAGAGGCAAGGATCTCTTCAGAATAGATATTAACGGGTTGACCTTTAAAATCGGTTACACTTCCTCCTGCCTCTTTGACCAAAAGGCATCCTGCCGCTACATCCCATGGGTGAAGTTTTAATTCCCAGAACCCATCGAACCGACCTGCGGCCACATAGGCAAGATCAATGGATGCTGAGCCAGGTCTTCTAATCGCAAAACTTTTTATAATAAACTCTCTAAAATAGCGAAGGTAATCATCCACATGCTCATGAACGTCGTAAGGAAACCCTGTCCCTAATAGACTTTCCTTTAATTGGGCCGTTTGAGAGACAGTAATCCTCTGGCCATTCAGAAAGGCCCCCTTTCCCTTCTCTGCAAAGAACATTTCTTCAAGGATTGGGAGATAAACTACTCCCACCCTTATCTCTCCCTCTATCTCAAGCCCAATTGAAACAGAGAAGATAGGAAATCCATGGAGATAATTGGTTGTGCCATCCAGGGGATCAATGATCCATTTATAAGGAGAATTCTTTTTTTCAAACGCCCCCTCTTCCGCAAGGATATCGTGGTGGGGGTAAGCGTTAAGAACAATCTGAGTAATGGCCCGCTCGCATTGCCTGTCCACCTCGGTTACGGGATTAATTTCTCCTTTGTATTCAATCTGGTGGAAATGCCCGAAATACTTTTTTTGAATCTTCCCCGCCTCTTTGACTGCATCGATGGCGACTTCTAAAAAACGATGCTCATTTTTCATGGTTTCTCCCACCCCCCCCAAGATTGACTCAAGGGAGGTTTAAATTTGACAACCCCTTCATCAAAACTTTATGATAATTGCGTATTCAAGTCAACCTATCTCACAAGTAAAAATCTTTAAGGAGAGAGGGATGAAATTTGAGACCTATGGAAATTGCTTTGTCTGCGGGAAAAACAATCCCAATGGTCTGAAATTGAATTTTGAGATCGATCAAGACAAAAAGACCCTCAAAACCACTTTTGTCGCAAGCCCAACCTTCCAGGGCTGGGATGGCATTGTCCACGGTGGAATCATTAGCACCTTACTGGATGAGGCTATGGCCAAACTATCTTTCGAATTAGGTTACGATACCGTGACCGCCACTCTTGAAATCAGATTCAAGAACCCTGCTCCTATTCTTGAACCCTTAGAGGTTTATGGTGAGATTGTTGAAGTCAAACCCAGGCTGGTTAAGGCAAAGGCAAGTGTGACGAAGAAAGATGGAACCGTATTGGCAATTGGGACTTCTACCCTTTTAAGACAAAAATCCCGAAAGGGTGAGTCTCTCTAATCTTTTACAACTTTCCATCAGCCAAACCCAATCCCCACTGAAGTCAATCAATCAAAAAGTAGTCTGCTCCTTTTTATTAACCTGAAAGCACTATTTAATCTGTCAAAATCGGTGTTATTCCCGCC
>CAZFDM010000207.1:0-2320 GCA_964517975.1 uncultured Syntrophaceae bacterium | reverse complement strand
GAAAATAACCATCATGATGATCGAACATAATATGGAAGTCGTGATGGATATCGCCGATCGAATCTGTGTGATCAATTTTGGGATCAAAATTGCGGAGGGGAATGCTAAAGAGATACAAAAAAACCCCGATGTCATCAAGGCTTACATTGGAGAAGCCTAATCATGAATGGGCAATTTATGGAAGAGGTAACGCTTCCCAAATTATTTCAGAATAGAGTAAAGGAATTGGGAGATCGGGTTGCTTTAAGGGAGAAAAAGAAAGGTCTCTGGCGACCCATCTCATGGAATGAATATTATACCCACGTCCAGAATTTCTCTCTGGGTCTAAACTATTTAGGACTCCAAAAAAAAGACCGAGTTTCCATCTTAGGAGATAATTGTCCAGAATGGCTCTATGCCGATCTCGCGATCCAATCAGCAGGAGGGATCAGCGTTGGAGTTTATCCAACGAATAGTTATCTCCAAGTAAAATATATCCTGGACCACTCCCAATCGAAATTCGTCATCGTCAAAGATCAGGAACAAGCCGATAAAGTGCTTATGGTTAAGGATGAACTTTCCACTTTAGAGAAGATGATTGTGATCGACATGAAGGGGCTAAGTAAATATGAGGAACCCATGATGTTGAGTTTCCGAGAAGTAGAGGAGATTGGGAAAAACATTCATAACGAAAATCCATCCCTCTTTTATGAGATGATCCAGAAGACCAGGTCTGAAGATGTTGCCATTATCGTTTATACCTCTGGGACCACAGGTCTTCCTAAAGGGGCCATGTTGTCTCATCGAAATATTACTTCTGTGTTAGATAGTTTTTTTCAAATTCTCCCCATTAACAGGGAGGATTCGCTCGTTTCCGTATTGCCTCTCTGTCACGTTGCTGAACGATTATTTTCCCTCTTCATCCCCATGAAGAGTGGTTGTACAATCAATTTTGCTGAAAGCATCGATACCTTGCAGTCGGATATGGCGGAAATTTCTCCAACCATCTTTCTCACAGTTCCCCGCATCTTGGAGAAAATGCATTCCGCAATCACCATCAAGATGCAAGATGCCCACCCTATTAAAAGATGGGCCTACTATAAATTCCTCCCTATCGGCAATAAGGTTGCGGAGAGAAAGTTGACCAAACAGAGGATAGGTCTTTTTCTAAGGGGTGCAAATTTTATTGCTTACTTCTTTCTCTTTAGGCCTCTTCGTAACCGGCTCGGTCTTTTGCAGGTGAGAGAGTGTGTGTCCGGGGCTGCTCCACTCTCTAAAGACATCATGAAATTTTTTCACAGCATTGGATTAATGGTGAAGGAGGCTTACGGATTAACTGAATGCACAGGTGTCTTCTCCATGCCAAGGGGAGAAGAGATTGAGATCGGAACTGTTGGGAAGCCCATTCCAGGTTGGGAATGTAAAATTGCCGAAGATGGTGAGATTCTGATGAAGGGTCCAGCAGTTTTTGTGGGTTATTTTAGGGACGAAGAGGCGACAAGGCAAGCGAAGCAGGGGGATTGGTTATATACGGGAGATATTGGAGAGTTTGACGAGCACGGAAATTTAAAGATCACAGACCGAAAAAAAGAGATTTTGATAACGGCTTCGGGGAAGAACATAGCGCCCTCCGAAATTGAAAATCGATTGAAGTTTAGTCCTTTTATCAAAGAGGCCATTGTGATCGGTGATAGACGACCTTACATAACCGCTTTGATTCAAATCGATTTCGATAATGTTGCCGACTGGGCCCAGAGGAAGGGAATTCCCTTTACAACCTTCAAAAGCCTTTCAAAGAACCCTGAAGTATACAAACTCATTCAGGGAGAGGTGGAGAAGACCAACCAGGAGAGGTCAAGGATTGAACAGATCAAAAAGTTCGTTCTTCTTGAGAAGGAACTCGATCGGGATGATGATGAATTGACAGCCACCATGAAAGTTCGAAGAGAAATGATCGAAAAAAAGTATAGAGACCTGATAGAGGGGCTTTATAAATAAATGGCGGAAACTTCCAAAATGGATTAGAGTCCTTTTTTACGGATTAAAAAACAAGATATGGCTGGCGAATTCGATTATCTCCTTCAGTTAATTGTAAGTGGTTTGGCGGTGGGAAGTGTCTATGCAGTAATCGGCATAGGATTTGTAGTGATTTACAAGGCAACGAAAATTTTGAACTTTGCTCATGGTGAGATTTTAATGGTGGCTGCTTATTTTTGCCTCCTTTTAATGGAAAGATTTCATTTTGGTTTTTTATCTGCCTTTTTCTTAACACTAGCTTTCTGCGCCCTACTCGGATTAGGAATCGAACGATTTATCATGCGGTCGATGATTGGAGAACCCA
>CAZFDM010000206.1:0-20119 GCA_964517975.1 uncultured Syntrophaceae bacterium | reverse complement strand
ATGGCAAAAAAGAGTCACATAGCTTTGAGAACTTCACAAGTCTTCATTTCGGGGTTGATAAAAGAATTGACGATTTCTGATGAAAGTGATGATAATACTTCACCTACTATGTGGCTGTTCGCGTCGCCCTGTCCTGCTAATTGAGCCTTTCAAGAGCGTGTAACCCTTTTAGGCTGTGTTTAACGAATGATACCTGATCATTTTATTTTTCCTTATTGGTAAATCAGATTAAACAATTGCTTGGCTAAATTGTTGTCAAGACTTTTGAGAATCTTATACTGATCTAAGGCGGAGCCCCTATCTCCAATAAATAGGTAATTGAATCCCAGGCATAAGTGCGCCTCTGCATAATCGGGCTGGATGCGAATGGCCTGTTTGAAGGCTTCGATCGCTTCCATGTGGCGCCCTAGTTTGCCATAGACCACCCCGAGGGCCGAGTGCGCCTCTGCAAAATCGGGCTTGATGCGTATTGCCTGCTTGTTAGCTTCAATCGCTTCCATGTAGCGCCCTAGTCTTCCATAAGCCACTCCCAGGCATAAGTGCGCCCTTGCAAAATCGGGCTTGATGCGAATCGCCTCCTTGCAGGCTTCAATTGCTTCCGTGTAGCGCCCCAGTATTCCATAGATCACCCCGAGGTTCGAGTGCGCCTCTGCATAGCTTGGGTCTTTCTTAGCCGCCTTTTCAAAATAAGGAAGGGCTTTTTCATACTCTCCTGCCCAGAGAAAAGTAAGCCCTATATAGTAAAATCCTTCTGCAGAAGTAAGCCATTCCTCCGCTTTGCCTTTTTTCCATTCGTTAAGGGTCTTGCCTTCTTCCGTTTTAAGTTTGGCTATCCTTTCACCCGGGACGGCAAAGTTCAGGTTTTGTCCTTCAATGAATTGAAATGTTGCAACCCCGATGACCTCGCCTTTCATATTGACCACCGGGCTCCCGCTTGACCCCGGTGAAATGGGCGCAGTAATCTGATAAATTTTCCCAAATGCGGGAATTTCCCGAACCGCAGATACAATGCCATCCGAGACGGTTCGCTCAAGCCCTAACGGGCTCCCAATTACTGCGACTCGCTCGCCAACTTCAGGGATAGAGCTGCTTAACGATAAAGGGCGAACAGATTCTTTAGTTATATTTACTGATACCCTGATGATATCAGCCTCCTTATCTTCTGAGACAATCATTGTGATTGCGTAAACTTTTCCGCTGGTTGTTTTTACTTCAGCACGGTGAGCTCCAGCAAGCACATGCCTATTGGTGATGATATCACCCTTTTCACTGATAAAAAAGCCGCTTCCCTGACCGATAATTTTTCCATCCTTGTCGTAAGTTAGGATAACGACAGTCGATGGCTCAATTTTCTTGACAATCTCCGGTAATTTTCCCTGCGCCAGTGCTGAAAGGGAAAATATAAAACAGAAGAAAAGGGTAACTGAAGGTATCAAAAAACGTCGAAGTTGCCTCATATTTATTCCTCCAGTAAGCATTGCCGCCTAACAATCTGCGTACCCGGCGTAATTTGCCAAATCCGACTCCATGCAATGGTCAAGTGACAATGCTTGAATCAGTTTTGTTCATACATTGCAGAAATCAATTCATCCCAGAATTTTACAATGGTTTCTCCATAATTCTTGAGATCCTCGATAGATAAGTATATATCTTCACCTGCAAGTGGCATGAACAAAGGGCGAGAATTAATAGGAATTTTAAAAAACTCAAATTTTTTTAAAATTGGATTTTTGAAGAGGTCCGGTCTGATTTTACGAAGTTCAACCGCAGATTTACCTTTGGCATGCTTTACAGTATTAGCCACAAGCCTCATTTCATTTATGGTCCTCCTGCCAATAACTTTTTCATTTTGTCCCTCCCCCAAATTAGATTTGTAACTACTCAAGCACCCATCTTTAATTTGGAACATTTTACCCCCCCACCGCCAAAAAAGTCAACTGAATGTATAAGTCAAGGACTTTTGCGACAATACCCCCTGTTCAATGAGATAGTCAACGGGTGTTTTATTCTGGAGCCCCTTATGAACCCTTTTGGTATTATAGAAGATGAGGTAATCTGCAAGCTTCTGATTGAAAAGTGGCTTATCGTGAATAAGATCGAGATGGTTATTAATGAACTCCTCCTGAAGGGCCCTATTATATCGTTCGATATAGGCATTAATCTTAGGGCATCTGGGATAGGAAAAGAGGTGATGAATTCCATCCCGTTTCAAAGTCGTATCAAAAACCCCTAAGTTCTCACTCCCATTATCGGACTGCCATGTGATGATCTCCCCAGGATAGAGGGATCGAAATCGCTCATAAAAATCCTCCATGTTCTTGCTGGAAAGATGTTTGTAGTTCAAAGAAAGAGCAAATCGAGATTTGATATCCATGGCACTGTAGAAATACTCCCTGATCCCATCCATCACCCGCTCGATGGTGTCCGAAACAATATGCCCAAACTCCAAAGGCTTCGGAGATCGTTTGATCTTTGCCCGCCCCTGCCTCTTTGGATTCTGTGCATAACCCGAGGAAGGATCATGATAGACCCTCCCTGCCTTCTGGAAAAAGAGATGATGCCTCCTAAGGATATTGCCTATGGTGGAGACGGAGGGAAGAGGAAAACCTGCCTGCTGACAATAAACATCCAAAAGAGGTTTGATCTTCTCTTTACCCAGACGTGGATGCTCCTGACGAAGTCCCTTAATATACTCGATCACTTGGTAGGGTACAGAAGAAGAGCGTAGCCTTCGAGGACGGGTAGAGTGAGGAACCAATCCACTGAGCCTCCCCCCTGCCTCCCTCAACCTCTTCCTCCACCGACTGATCACCTTTCAATCTGCCCCAAAGGCCTCCTTCGTAGCCGCCTCTCCATAAACCTCATAGAATCTCATAATCCTCATCCGCTGTTGCGCCACCTCACTCTCGCCAAAGCTCCTGAGGCTACTAAGCATAGGCTGAATCCTCCTGTAGCCCCATATTCTACTAAATATCGAATACGCTTTGGCATAATGTTCCATCACTACCTAATGTCGCAAATGTATCTTAACCTTTTCAGCAAAGGGCGAAAATATACCTGAAAAATATGGCATGGCTGTCTTACACCTCCGCCTATAATTGGGGTCTCGAAGTCAAGACTGAAGTTCGACAACCCATGGGTACCAAGTCGCATTGAAGGGACACAAGAGGGAAACCGTAGAACGAAGGGATGACGACTTTTTTTGCCTTGGATTATTGCCGATTTCGCTTGAACAAACTTAAATAAATCTGTAGACTAAAATGGGTTAATCCAAGACTGTTGTGGAGAAGAGAAAAGGAAAACATACGGGCTCCTGAAAGATTATAACCCCTATTAAAAAAATATTTTGGATGAAGGGAGGTTGAAATGTCCAAAGCTACGGCCAATGGCATTCAAATTGAGTATGAAACATTTGGGAACCCATCAGACCGACCGCTTCTTTTGATCATGGGACTTGGTGGGCAGTTGATTTTTTGGGATGATGCCCTTTGCCGAGACCTTGCAGAAAGAGGCCATTATGTCATCCGTTTCGATAACCGGGATACTGGACTCTCTACTAAATTTGACGAAGCCGGTGTTCCAGATATCGTTGAAACCATCGGGAAAATTATGCAAGGACAAGAGGTCAGCATCCCCTATACACTGGAGGATATGGCCGATGACACGGCTGGCCTACTGGATGCACTTGGGATCGAAAAGGCCCACCTCTGCGGTATATCGATGGGAGGAATGATTGCCCAGACGATGGCAATCCGTCATCCTTCTCGACTCTTGAGCATGATCTCAATCTACTCCAGCACTGGCAATCCTGAACTTCCACGGCCGAAGCCGGAGGTGATGGGGTTTCTTATTGCCATTCCACCCCGTGAACGAGAGGCCTTCATCAAGCATATGGTCGGACTCTTCAAAGCAATTGCAGGGCACGGTTTTCCATTTGATGAAGAGTGGACCCGGAAGATTATAGCCCAAGGGTATGATCGTTGCTTTTATCCCCAGGGTATGGCCCGCCAGCTTGTTGCCATCCTGACGCAAAGGAACCGAAAGCCAGCCTTGGCCTCTGTCAAGGTGCCTACATTGGTGATTCATGGAACTGCCGATCCTCTCGTTTCGGTAGAGGGAGGTAAGGATACAGCCGAAGCCATACCAGGAGCTCAATTGATGTTGATAGAGGGAATGGGTCACGATCTCCCACATGGAGGGGGGTGGCCCCAGATTGTCGAGGCCATCACAGCCCATACATTGAAGGCCACACAATAAGGCCTTGCCATTTGATTTTAAAGCGATCTGACTATTCTACCTTCTTCGCCTTATATTGCTCTTTGTTCTAAAAATTATTATCCTGTCAGGCTAAAAATGTTCAAAAATTTTTATCGCAAAGGAGAACTACAAACATTGCTCAGAAAATAAACCTTTAACCCCCTCAATCCTCCCCTTTCCCAAAGGGGGGAATGGGGGGTTATTAATTTTAATGGTTTGATGGTGGGGCTCCGTCATGAAACATTGCTTGGCAAGGAGAGAGATAACTCATAGAATTTTTCTACTTTTCATAGGCTCCTATATCAAATCCTTTCCCCTGCGGTCTCTGTTTGCCTTCCAAATCTACAGAGGGAGCTTTATTTGAAGTTCCCCTGTCTATTGCAGGGCTTCCCTCTTTAAGATGATAGTCTCCATTTGTTCCCCACGCAGGCAGAAGAAAAAGCGGATCACCATAAATATTCCCTTCGCCAAGTTTTTCAATATTTGATTGTGTGTAAACCTTGCCACCATGCTCAAGAACCACCCCTGATTTCGGGAGAAAAAAAAGATTATGGTCTGCCGAAAGCGTTACTGAGTTTCCAAAATGAATCTGAGAATTGGGTCCACGACCTGAAAATATCGAGTTTCTAATAAGAACCCTTACTGGAACACTCACACCATATTGAACATACATGAGATAATTTCCTCCGAGGGCATCATCAACAGTAACATTTAAAATCTCAAATGTTGAATTCGGTTTTTCTACCTGATCAATAACAATAGCTGCCCAAGGAGTTACCTCTGTTTTACCATCTCCCCTTCCATAAATAAGCGTGTTCTCAATTGTACTTCCGGTCCCCCAGAGTTTTACTCCATCGCAAGAGTTGTTTGCCACAATGCATTTCCTTATAATTGTTTTCTCCGCTTTTGAATCAAGACCATCTCCGTAGTTATGTTCTGCGATTGTATTTTCAATAAAGACAGGACCAGCAGAGGGTTCTATTCCAAATCCATCAGGTCTATCATACGGACGATTTGAACCATCCCCTCCCTGATAGTAATGACCACTGTACGAAAGTCTGCAATTTTGAATTCTTACATTCTTCCACCCCCCGCGCACACCTGCAGGTCCTCCTAATGCCCCGAACCCACAATACTCTATTCTGCAATTGATAATCTGAAGGTCATCAACATCCTGAATGTTCATACCAAACTCGTCAAGGTGATGGATGTATAAATCTTTCAAAATAATATGAGAAGAAGGTTTGCTTAAGATTTCTACACCGTCTCTAAAGAAAACAGCACTTCCCTTTGCAGAGGGGTCATGAGTAATTTCAAGATTTTCTATCCTTACATAACTTACCCCCGATAAATTGATGGCAGTTAAAAGATTATCCCTTCCCCTAAGAACAGGACGAGAACCTTCCTCTCCCTTTATGGTTATCCACGCATTTTCTCTACCTGAAGAAGGGGTTATTATGTCATCGTCATATTTTTGAAGGATATATTTTCCGGCTCGAACAATAAGCGTGTCTCCTGGTTTTAACTTTCTTGAGCCAAATCCAGGGGTACTCCATGGTCTTTCTTTTGTCCCAGGGTTTGAGTTGCTCCCATTGGGAGAAACATAATAAATATTACCCGCGCAGGATGCTGACATTAAAAGAGATAAATAAAAGAAAACTCCGATGCAAAGTAGAACTGGTAATGTCGCTTTTCTACATATCTTTAACATTTTACTCTTACTCCATTTCTTTTTGTAGACTATTGCAATTGCAAGCTCTCTGACTTCTCGTTGTTAACTTCATTCGACTCTTTTATCCAGTTTTGAGAATCAACTATAATTTTATAAGAAGCCTTTTTTATGTTGCTCTTTACCACATCGCCTAAAGTAAACGTAGCGGTCTCTCTTCCAGTGAGAGGTATCCGCTCGCCCGATACGGCCAGGAAGGCTTTTTCACCCAATCCTCCCAAACTGGAAATTGATTATACTTTTTCAGAAATCTTTATTAAATAATTGACAATAGTGGTAGTGGATACGATTATTAAGCATGCTATGGCTAAAAAGATTAAGGATAATTTTGTTTTTGTAAATATCTTCATATCTATAACTTATCAGAAATAAAGAGAAAAATAAATAAGAAAATTTTACTTGCTATATTATTTTTTTTCTGCTAAATATATTGTGAAAAAATTCATAAATTGTTAATATAAGCATAACCTTAGAAAGGAGGTTTGTAATGGGAAAGTTTGATAAAATTTATGAGGATTATATGAAACGACGCAATGCTGTCCTTGCAATGGGTGGGGAGAAAGAGTTGGCAAAACGAAGGGAGAAGGGACAGACCAATGCGAGAGAAAGAATTGATATGCTCCTTGACCCAGGCACCTTTACAGAAGTGGGCACCTTTGTCACACATAGGCAGACCGAATTTGGTATGGCTGGGAAACTGGTCCCCGCTGAGGGGGTGGTGACAGGATATGGGAAAGTGAATGGGAGATGGGTTGTCGTGGCCTCTGAGGACTTTACATCGATGGCAGGTTCTTTCGGCGAGTATCATGGTAAGAAATTCGTCTGGGCACTCGATTTTGCAAAAGAAAAAGGATGGCCCTTCATTGGGATCAACGATTCTGGCGGGGCACGGCTTCAAGAAGGAATGGATACGCTTGAGTCCTATGGCTGGACTTTTCGTGCTCAGATCCTTGCTTCTGGGATTATACCTCAAATCGCACTGCTTCTTGGTCCATGTCTGGGTGGGCAAGCCTATCATCCTATTATGAATGACTTTCTCATCCAGAGCAAAACTACCGGATTTATGGGAATTGCGGGGCCTGCCTTTGTGAAGACCCAGACCGGTGAAAATATTACTCTCGAAAAACTTGCTGGGTGGGAGGCCCATGCCGTAAAATCGGGTGGAACACATGTGGTGGGTGAAGATGATAAAGAGTGTATTGAATTATGTAAAAAACTTCTCTCCTACCTCCCTTCCAACAATAGGGAAAAACCACCACGAATTGAAAGTAACGATGATCCAAACAGGATTATCCCAGAACTCGACGATTTCCTCCCGGACACGGAACTCAGAGTTCCCTACGACATGTACCCTTTGATCGATATGGTTGTTGATAAGGGTTCCTTCTTCGAAATCCATAAATATTTTGCCAGAAATCTAATCGTTGGATTCGCAAGATTTAATGGTTTTTCGGTTGGGATTGTAGCCAATCAGCCAAAAGTTCTTATGGGAGGGTTAGATTGTGATGCTTCAGATAAACTGGCAAGGTTTGTTCGTTTCTGTGACCTCTTTAATATCCCTCTCGTCACCTTTGTAGATTGCCCTGCATTCTGGATCGGTTCACCCCACGAATGGAAAGGAATTTTACGGCACGGAGCAAAAACACTTTTTGCCTGGGCAGAGGCTACTGTCCCCCTTATCTCAATCATCATCGGTAAGTCTTATGCAGGTGCTCATTATGCCATGCTCGACAAAAGCATCGGAGCAGACCTTGTCTTCTCCTGGCCGACAGCCAAGGTTAATATTGTGGGCGCTGAGACCGCAGCAAGTGTCATCTTTGCCAAAGAGATCAAATCCTCTCCGAACCCCAAAGAGACGGCCAAGACGTTGATCCAAGAGTATCGCACCAAGTACGAACATGCTTATCAACCTGCAGAGCGGGGTTATACGGATGATGTGATCATGCCTCATGATACGAGAAAATACATCTGTGCCGCCCTCGATCTTTTGCAGAACAAACAGGTTGCGAGGCCCTGGAAAAAATATTCAAACATCAATTTATAATCCCTCCTGCGCTTGGTAAATAAAAAGGCCTGTTTTTTTTCAGACAGGCCTTTTTTATTTTGATGATATTGAATCTTCTTGGAGATTGGCTTAAAATTTGAAAATAAAGGTAGAAAATGAAAACTTCGATCTTCAGGCTAGTCCTTTTCCTATCTCTATTATCTCTCTCAGGGTGTGCCCACGTGATTTCAAAGGATTTAAGGATGAAATCAGACCCCTCTCTTACCCTCAGCCAGGTTCGTCAACATCCAGAGGCTTTTGTAGGAAAAATGGTTGTATGGGGTGGAGAGGTCATTGAAACACTCAATCAAAAAGATGGAACCACCCAGATTGAAGTATTCCAGAGGAGTCTTGGGTGGAGGGGAGAACCCAAAGAAACGGTGGCTTCTGAAGGAAGATTCTTAGTCTCAATCGATCAGTATTTAGATCCATATCTCTTTCGTAAGGGAAGGAAGATCACTGTGGCGGGAGAAATCTTAGGGGAGAAGATTAAACCCATTGGTGAAATGGACTATCGTTATCCGCTCATTTCAAGCAAACAGATTTACCTCTGGCCGGAGTACTATTACTATCCTTATCCTTATTACTATGATCCCTGGTGGCCCTATCCCTATTGGAGGTGGGGGTTCGGCTTTGGTTATTACTATTTCCCTCATCGCCACCGCCACCGCTAATCATTCCCACTTTCAAAAAATCCTCTCTGATATTATAACCCTTAATCTTTCTACTCAGAAGTCCTCTGAAAAACTCCTTTTTATGTGGGAGGGTAAGGGTCAAAACCCTTCGGATGCAGGCATTGATCATTTTATTTTTTGTAGGGTAAGCCCTTGTGGGTTACCGCTTCTCGGTAAGGGATAAACCCTTACCCTACACCTAATTTTTATCGGTATCCACCCGCCTGAGGCAGGAAAGGTTTTTCATCTGGCCTCACCAGTTTTTATATAACACTAAAAACTTTTTCAAAGGTCAACTTAGAAGATTGACAGACTTATTTTAGTCAGTTATATTTTTTCTCGTGGAGGAATTTTTATGGCAAGAAGTCCCATTACCCGAAATGGGTATAACACCCTTCACAAAGAGCTAGAGAATTTGAAAAAGGTGATCCGTCCTCAAGTGATCAAGGCGATTGAGGAGGCCCGCGCCCATGGGGATTTAAGTGAAAATGCAGAATATGTCGCAGCGAAAGAAAAACAATCATTTGTTGAAAAAAAGATTCATGAGATCGAACAGAAATTGGCTAATTCTGAAATTATTGATACCCTAAACCTTTCGAAGGATAAGGTAGGCTTTGGCTCTGTGGTGACTTTAGAAAATCTCGATAATGGGGGCCAAGTCACCTATCAAATTGTTGGACCTGATGAATCAGATATCCCATCAGGCAAAATTTCAATTACCTCCCCTCTGGGTAAGGCCTTAATTGGAAAAGAGGTAGATGACGAAATAAAGGTCCAAACTCCAGGGGGAGAAAAAAACTACATAATCCTAAAGATTTTATAAGGCTGATGGAGGACCTTAACCATTTCCTTTTCTTATCACGGTGATGGCAGTGGCTTTGAAAGAGGCCTTAACCTCTTTTCCTTCTGTTAAGAGTAACTCTTCTAAGGAAGGATGAGTGACATAAGCAACAAGCGGAAATCCACAGTTCAGTTGGACTTTTTGATAGAGTCCTAAAGAGACAATTTTTTCAATCCTCCCTGTAAAAACATTTCTCGCACTGCCTCCCTCTCGAGATAGGCGCGTGGAGAGAGTGACATTCTCTGGACGAATGCATAAAACCACCGTCTCTCCCAAATGGGCACTTCCCACCACTTCAATTTCTTGCCCTTCGATTGAAACCAATAGGGTTCCACCATCCTTTTTTACCACCTTTCCGGTCAAGATTGTCTCCACTCCTACAAAGGAGGCCACCAATTCATCTATGGGTTGGTTCATGACTTCACTGGGAGAACCAATTTGTAAGATTCTTCCTCCGTTCATAACTGCTATTCGATCCGATAGCCTAAGAGCCTCCATTCGATCATGGGTAGCAAAGAGGGTTGTTGTCCGAGTTTGATGAAGGATATGTTCCAGATCCTCGATTAAGGAATCACAAGTGGGAGGGTCAAGGGATGAAAAAGGTTCATCAAGGAGAAGGATTTCAGGCTTAAGAACGAAGGCCCGGGCGAGACTCGTTCTTTGCGCCTCCCCTCCTGAAAGTGTTTTTGCCGAACGGTCCTTAAGATGACTAATCCCAAACCGATCCAACTCTTCCATCACCCTATCTACAATTTTCCTTTTTTCGATTCCGCGGATTTTCAGACCAGAGGCAACATTGTTAAAGACTGTCGTATCGAAGAGAAGTGGTTCCTGAAAGACCATCGCCAGTCTCCTTCTATATTCCAAAACAGAATGATTCCTATCGATCTTTTTCCCTCTAAAGAGTATCTCACCCTGAGAAGGTTTCAATAAGTAGGATAAGGTTTGCAAAAGAGTAGTTTTTCCTGCTCCATTTGGTCCAATCAAAGAAAGGATTTCCCCTTCCTCGATCTGTATAGAAGGAACGTTAAGGATTAGGGTTCCTCCTCTCTTCACCTCAAGATTTTTTATTTCCAGAATTGGGCCATCCTTGTTCATATTCATTGCCTTCAAGCCATAGAATAGGGTTCTCATTGTTCATTGTTCATTGTTCATTGTTCATTGCTCATTGCTCATTGCCCATTATCCTACCTCAGTCTCTCCCTTTGCTGGATTTGTGTGAGAATCAAATTGATAATATAAGTCATCACCAAAAGAATAATCCCAAGTGCAATGGCCATATCAAAATTCCCACGACTCGTCTCCATCACGGTCGCCGTTGTGAGAACCCGTGAGTATCCCTTTATATTTCCACCTACCATAATGGAAGCACCCACCTCTGAGATAACCCCACCAAACCCTGCCATCACTGCAGCCAAAAGGGGGAGTTTGGCTTCCTTGATGAGAATCCAGACCATCTGGAGATGCGTTGCTCCGAGAGCCAAGATTTGAAGACGAAGTTTCTCAGGAAGGTGCTGAATGGCTGCCAGAGTAATACCCATAACGATCGGGGTGGCAATGACCGCCTGAGCAATAATCATCGCGGTAGGTGTATAGAGGATTCCTAAAAACCCAAGTGGTCCATTCCGCCATAAAAAGATTGTTACGAAAAGACCGACTACAACTGGAGGTAGACCCATTCCGGTATTGACGAGGCTGACCACAAATCTCTTACCTGGAAATTTAGAAAGACCAATAGCCGTTCCTGTGGAGATTCCAATCAGAAGACTGACCAATGTGGCTGTCCCAGAAATCCGAAGAGAAAGAAGGGTAATTCCAATGACTTCAGGATCAAAGGTAACGAGAAGCCAAAATGCTTTTTTAATACCCTCAACAATAAGATCCATCTCTTACTCCCAATTTCGAAATTTGAATATCAAAATATGAAACAAATTCAAAATGTTCAAACAACAAAATTCAAGACGGTCATCTGTACATGACGGCATAAATTTAAAATAGTTTATCATTCCGGGCTTGACCCGGAATCCAGTCCTTTTTCTGGATTCCTGCTTTCGCAGGAATGACAGGACTTTAATACGATTAATGTGACTTAGTGTAGAACATTTGGATTTTGGACATTTGTGCTTGTTTCGAATTTTAGATTTCGTATTTAGGATTTATTTCCCTAATTCTTTTCCCTCTTTCCAGGCATCCGGAAAGAAAAGAGGAGAACCAAATCTATCTACCCCAAAAGTCTTGATGATCTCCTGGGCCTCTTTAGAAACGATAAACTCGGCAAATGCTTTTGCCCCGAGTGCATTTACTTTTGGCCATTTAGCAGGGTTGACCTCGATGACATGATAAATATTGAGAAGAGTGGCATCCCCTTCTATCAGAAGGTCAAGCCCAAGGTGTTTTCTTAGCGCCAGATAAGTCCCACGGTCAGAAATGGTATAGCCCCCCTTCTCATTAGTAACGCTCAATGTTTGCCCCATTCCAAGACCTGTCTGTTGATACCACTTCTCTCCCTCAGGGTTGATCCCGGCAGCCCTCCATATGGCTTTCTCCTTCAAGTGAGTTCCTGAATGGTCTCCTCGGGAAATAAAAAGACTCCGGGTTAAGGCTATCTTTTTTAGGGCCTCCGAAGAAAGTTTTATTCCTTTAATTTTAGCAGGGTCTTTTAGAGGCCCTACGATAACAAAATCATTATGCATCACGAGCCTTCGATTGACTCCAAAACCCTCCTTCATAAATTTCTCCTCAGCCTCAGGCGAATGAACCAAAAGCACGTCAGCCTCGCCTCTTTGGCCCATTGAAATGGCCTGTCCTGATCCTACGGGGATCGTCTTGATAACATAACCCGTTTTTTTCTCAAAGATTGGAATCAAAACATCAAGAAGCCCAGAATCCTGAGTACTGGTGGTGGTTGCGAGAATAATTGTTTTCTGTGTCCTTGCCAATGAAGGATAGGCCAAGATCAACAAAGAACAAAAAAACAATCCGAACCACACCCCTTTGTTCATTTCAACTTTTCAATGAATCAATTTTTTGAATAAAGGATTTTCCCTGAGTTTTTAAAATCGTAGTCCCCCAATCGTTCAACCCTATTTCGAAATTCTTGAGAGTTAAGAATTTCAATGAAGGCCTGAACTCCCTTATCAAAAAAAGTCGATTGGTCAAGAATCATATCAAAGCTTTCATGGGTGATCGGAATAAAACCGAGGCCAAAAAGTTTGGAAATGGCTATGGTCCCAATGCCGACATCCGCTTCCTTGGAGAGGATCGAGAGACCCACTTCAAAATGGGTATAAACCTCTTTCTCATACCCGTTAATCTTAGAAGGTGTAATCCGCAATCGCTTCAGGTGGTGGTCTAAAAGAACCCTTGTCCCAGAGCCTTTCTGGCGGTTGATAAACCGAACTTCTTTTTGAGTCAGATCTTCGAAGCCGCGAATGCGAAAAGGATTTTTAGGAGCAACCACAAACCCAAGCTCACGACGAAACAGGTTGACCACAACAGGTTTTACATTTGGGAGATAATTGGAAAGGAAAGGAATATTATAGCCCCCGCTCTTCGGATCAAATAGATGAGACCAGGCAATATCCGTATAACCCATATTGAGGGCCTTGAGACCATCGGTGCTTCCTGTATTTGCAGAAAAGATATAGAACTCGGGATAGGATTTTTTCATGGAAGTATGAAGCATATCCAGGATGGGGTCATTACTACCCGAGGCCAAAAGTCCGCCTTCAATTCGTTTACTCTTCTGCCTGGCCAGCTCAAGACCTTTTTGGGCATTGGATTCAATCCATTCATCGATCAATTTCTTAGGAAACACCCATTTCCCAGTCACCCGAGTGGAGGGAATCCTTTTGGATTTGATTAACCCATAGACCTGTTTTTCATGGATTCCTAAATACTTCGCCACCTCTTTCGTATTCATCATCTCTTGAGGCATGCTTATCCTCCTTTGGGTGCAAGTTTAAAAGGTTTTGGATTTATTGTCAAGAAAAATATTACAAATTAATACTTTTTATTACTTTTAATTAAAAAAAATTAGGGCGGCGTCTCTTGCCGCCCTCAAAGCCACTTCTTCATCGATAAAATTGTTATTACCTCAAGCGGCCTTCCACGGCCTCCCATTTGATGTTTTTGAAAAAAGAGGCAATATAATCCGCTCTTTTCAATCCATAATCAATCATAAAAGCATGTTCGAAGACATCCAGAATCAATAAGGGATTACATCCTGTTGGGTGCCCAACATCGTGCTCATTGATCCATTGGTTGAACAGTTTTCCGCTCACAGGATCCTGGTAAAGAATGGCCCATCCAATACCTCTCATCGTCCCGACTCCCTTAAAATCAGCCTCCCAATTTTCGTAGCTTCCGAATTCCTCAATAAGCTTCTTTCCAAGTTTGCCTGCTTGATTCAAAGGGGTTTTCCCACCTAAATTCTCGAAGTAAAGTTCGTGAAGCCGCATTCCATTAAACTCCCAACCCAACCTTCGCTTTAACTCTCCGTACTCTGGGGTTCCAATCTTCCCTCCCTTTGCCATTTCAGAAAGGGTATCCATAACCTTGTTTGTATTGGTCACATATCCTTGGTAAAGCGTAAAATGGTTCTTCAATAAGGATTCACTAAATCCCTCCATCCCAATCAAATGAGTGTAATCCTTTGCCGTATAAGCCATCTTCCGTTCCTCCTTTCTTAAGGGTTATATAAATTAATCATAACAGGAAAAACATCTATTTCAAGGCTTGCATTCAATCCCTTTAAAGGTACGTTCTCTTGAAAAGGAATTAAAGTCTATGTTATCTCTTCAAAGAAAGATGAAACTTCGGGTAGGAGCCAATTGGGATATCTCTTTCCTTGACGCCGTCCAAGGAACTTCCGTAGACGAACTCTTTGGGAAACTCCCTTTTGATGTTGTCGGTGGAGCAAGGCCTGGATTTGTCCTGCCACAGATTGACCGAAAGGCAATCAAACAATACATCCAAGCATGCCACGAAAGAGGTTTTCGGTTCAGTTACTTGCTCAATGCCCCCTGCCTTGGAAATCTTCAATACTCTCGTAAGGGTTACAAACAACTCATTGACCTCTTAGAATGGATAGATCAATCCGGAACCGACTCAGTTACCGTTGGCATTCCCTATCTAATCGACCTTGTAAGAAAGAGATTTCCCCACCTCAACATCAAGGTCTCCACCACAGCCCGGGTTAATACTGTCAGAAAGGCCCTTCAATACGAGGATATGGGGGTTGAGGAAATCATCATCGACGAGCATATCAATCGTGAATTTAAAACCCTTGAAGCCATCCGAAAGGCAGTAAAATGTGACCTCGAACTGATCGTTAACAATATCTGCCTCTGGCAGTGTCCATACAATTTTGAGCATGTCAACCACGATGGCCATGCCTCCAGGGAAGGAGAAGAAGGTCAATCCTGCTATCTCCAGTATCCTGGTTACCTCTGCCTTCATAGAAAATTGACAAACCCCGTGGAATTACTGAAATCCCCCTGGATCAGACCCGAAGATATAACCCATTATGAAGAGATCGGTTACCACCATTTCAAAATCACAGAGCGCTTTAAACGAACACCCCTTCTCCTTGAACATGTGAAGGCCTATGAACAGAGACGTTATGAAGGAAACCTTTTAGATCTTTTTACCCTTCCACGGAGAGGTGCGTTTACCCCTCTCCATCTCGAATATTTTATCAAACCTGAACATGTAAATATCATGAAGGTATCGGAGTTGGAGAAGGTCTTTGACCTTGAGTTCAGGGAATTAATTCAAATTGATAACCAAAAATTGGATGGTTTCCTTGAACATTTTAAAAGATACGATTGCAATCAGATCACTTGCTCTCAATGCCTTTATTGTGAAAGGGTCTTTGAAAGAGTGGCAACGGTGAATGCTCAGAAGGTGGCAAATGCAGCTCAAAGGATTAGGAATTTTTCTGAAAAACTCCTTTCCGGAGAACTCTTCGAAATCCCACCTATTCATTATGTTTTTAGGATCCCTCTGGCTAAATCTTTTTTAAAAAAACTTCTCAAATGGCGCGCCCTGAAATTGAAGAAAGACCAATGATTCAGAGAAAAAGGACCTATGAGATTTCTGTTGGTTGATCCACCCCACAAAATCTGGACGATCCTCAGGGCCTGGGTCCCTTCCCCTGGCTGTCTTCAACTCCTGGGATATTTAGAAAGGGAGGGATTCGACATCGATTATATGGACTGTACCCTGAATGAAAACCCATGGAGAGACCTCGAAGAAAAGATCCGTAGGGAAAAACCTGAGGTGATAGGGATCTCGGTCAATTGTACTGCCTTTATCTATGACGGGATGAATGCGGCAAACCTAATCAAAGCCGTCCACCCCCGTTCCATCATCATCATGGGAGGAGAACATCCCTCCTTTATGGCAGAGGAGACTTTAAGGGACTGCCCTGCTATTGATTATATCTGTGTTGGAGAAGGTGAGGTTACCCTGACCGAATTCCTCAGGACTTTGGAGAAGAAAGGTGACCTCTCAAAGGTCTTAGGGCTTGCTTATTTTAATGAGAAGGGAGAGTTTGTCTATACGGGTGATCGGCCCTTTATTGAGGACCTTGATACCCTGCCGATGCCTGCCTATCACCTTGCCAAGATGGAACATCCCTATGTCGAACTCCCCTCTGAGGGGAAAAGGGGATTAGTGGTCAATTTCTCAAGAGGATGTTTATGGGATTGCACTTTCTGTTCAGAGACTGCTTTTTATAAGAGGACATGGAGGAAGAGAAGCCCTAAATTGATTGCGGACGAATTAGAACTTCTCAAAGAGAAATATAATCGAAAAATTTTCTATGTTGGGGATAATACGTTTAATGTAACAAGAGAGCAGGGGGTTGGTTTTATCGAAGAGATGCTAAAGAGAAAGACCCACCAGCACTTCTGGCTCCAGTCACGTGCCGATCTTATTCTCCGAGATGAAGATCTCCTGGATGGTTACCGTGAGGCAGGAGTCTACCAATTCATGATGGGCCTTGAATACCATTCCGATGCGGTTCTCAAAGACATCCGCAAACGCCATTCTGTCGAACAAGCCAAAAAGGCCATGGAGCTCTTAAAAAAACATAAATTGATGGTGATGGCCACCCTTCTCATTGGACACTGGGATGAAACAGAGAAAGACCGGAGGGAATTTTTTAAGTTCTTCAGTAAATATGTGGACCACTTTGGCCTCAATATCATTACCCCTCTGCCTGGAACGCCTCTTTTCTATCAGATGAAGGCCCAAGGGAGAATCATGGATTGGGATTATCGGAATTATGACTACCTTCATGCGATCATGCCCACTCGCGAGGCCGATACCCTGGAGCAGGTCAACCTGATCTATAAAGAAATCATGAGGCAGTATTATTGGAGACCAAGAGAATTACTTAAACTCTTCTCCCCAAATCCCATCCTGAGGCATCACCACCGTTACTATATCGCTAAAGTGGCTTTAAATATCATGATGCATGAAATCTTTGGAACTCCCCTGTGGGTCCAACCTAATTACCAAGAATATAAAGATTATCTGGTGGAAAGAGGGGATCAGTTGCCTGCCGAGTTGATGAGTCTGGCCAAATAATCAAACCATCTCTTCTGAAGGGCAATCCTTCGCCTCGGGATTATGGCAACGGGTGCAAACCTCAGGGTATAGGTCTTATGATGTTGATCTCGGAAGGTGAGGTTAAAGAGGGTGGTATCCGCACCATAATAATTGTCCCTGGTGATAAAGACCTTCTCCATTCTCTTAAAGGGAACCCTCAAATCTACCTTTTCATAGCCCTTCCCCTCTGGAACTTTGAAGCAGAGTTCTTCTCCTTCAATCCATAAACGGCCCTTCCTTCTTGCCCCTTTGACAGGAAGGCCTCCGTAGTAGTAGGCGGTACATGATCTTGGACTCATTTTTTAAAACTATAGCACTTTTAAAATATTTTGACAATTTTGCCCTGGAGGATTATAAGTTTGGAAAGAGAACCATTTGATTTAAAGATACTTCTCAGAAAATGGAAAGAGCCTAAAGCATGGGGCCAAAAAATCTAACCCAATCATTAAAAAGAAGAAGAAAAGAGATTGATCGGATCGATCAAAAATTATTAACCCTTCTTAATCGACGACTCCGAACCGCATTAAAGATAGGAAAAATTAAAAGAAAGATGGGGAAAAAGATTTATGACCCCAAAAGGGAAAAAGATGTTCTAAAAAGATTGGAGCAAATAAACCCTGGTCCTCTAACACAGAAGGATATGAAGAAAATATTCAGGCTGATCATGAAAATAAGCAGGGGCTATCAATTTTAAGACGTATCAAATCTAATCCACCCTCTTATTTCTTCTCCTCCCACTTTTTTAACTCCTTTTTGATCCCCTCGAGTTTATCTCTGAACTCCTGGGTCACTGCCCTCGATTGAATCTGATCGGTAATGATATGGGGAATCATGAGCAGGATCAATTCGGTCTTCTTATCTTGATAATCGTGGGAGCCGAAAAGAGCACCCAGGATTGGAATCCTACTCAAATAGGGAAGCCCCGACTTATCCCTTTTTTTGGAGGTTTCGATAAGCCCCCCAATCACAATCATCTGCCCTTCTGATACGGATAGGGTCGTCTTTGCGGTCTTCTTTTTAAAGTACGGAATGTTGGCCAAGCCCCCCAGTGAGGTCGTTTCCACACTACTGTCCTCAATCGTGATTTCCATACTCACCAATCCTCCGTCACTGATGCGGGGGGTGACTGAGAGAATGATGCCTACATCTTTATATTCGATCGTTCCCTCCACCACATTGATGCTGGAGGTTGCTGTGGTGGTATAGGTCGTGGTAAGCACAGGTTGGGAAACACCGATTTGAATCTTTGCCTCCTTATTATTCGATGCCAAAATATGAGGTGAAGAAATAACTCTTAACCGATTGTCCGTAGCAGCCACTTTGATCGCTGCCGCTAACCTCCCTGCCTCTTCAAAAATTTGATACCTTAAAACTCCAACCCCAGGAGAGGCGGTCGTAGGTTCTACCCCAAAGGTAATGGTTCCACTGTATCGCCCATGTGAAAGGGTATCAATAAATCTCGCCCACTCAATCCCGAACTTGTGGGTATCGTCAAGTGTGATCTCAGCCAGCAACACCTCGATCAAGACCTGCTTGGGGTAGAGGTCCAGTTTTTTAATGGTCTCAAGGATATTCTTATAATCCCTCTCATAGGCTTTAATGACTAAGGCATTATTGGTTTCATCCACCACAATATTGATTTCTCCTTCAGGAACCGCTGCTCCTTCTTCCTTTGGTGCTGGAACCGTGGTTGGAGGGGAAGACGCAGAAGGGGTTGGAATCGGTTTTACTCCTGGCGGATACTTTTCAGGAGGGGGGGCGGGTTTTTCAGGTTTCTTCTCTTTTACTTTCATAAATATTTCTTTAAGCACATCAGCCAGATCTTTGGCCTTCGCATTCTGGACATAATAGACATAAACGCCCAATTTCGTTCCTTCTCCAGGAGCCTTATCAAGTTCTTTGAGCCATCCTTCTACTTTTTCAAAAATATTGGGGATCGAACTGACAACGAGCAGGGAATTGATCCTCGTAATGGGTGTAAAGGTTATACCTACACCCCTTCCTGATTTGATGGATACCTCAAAGGAGGAGAATATCTTTTCCATCTCCTTGGCAATCTCTGTAACATCGGAATTATAGATGGGATAGATTCTCACCCTTAGATCGGTGAAGATATCCAGATCGAAAAGCGCAATGATATCTAAAGCCTTTCTCACATTTGAGGCCAGATCTCCAATGATCAGGATATTATGAGGAGGATGCTCCACAATATCTGCGCCATCAGAAAGGAAGGGTTTCAGTACCTTTGAGACCTCTGTCACAGGGATATACTTCAAGGGAACGATCTGAATCATATATCTTCCCTCAGGAAGCGGTTTTCCAGGTTCCACCCGTTCCGCTGGAGGAACATATAGCTTTTTTGCATCCCCAAAGGGAACAATCTCATAAAGGTTGTCTTTCTTAACCGCAGTGGCTCCGTTTAGTTTTAGAATCGATTGAAAAATAGGAAAGACCTCATCAATTGAAATCTGCCCTGCTGTTCGGATTGTGACGACCCCCTTTACCCGAGGATCAATGATGTAATTAATCCTCATAATCTCTGCCATCACTCGGATCACCTCATAGATGTCCGCATTGTCAAAATTGAAGACCACGCCAGGGGTCTTAGGAGGTTCAGGTGGTTTCACAGGAGGTGAAGGGACAGTTGGAGTGGGTTGAGCGGTTAGCGTCTTCTGGACGGGCTGGAGAGCGGCCGGAGAAGTTGGTTTCGACGTATCGGGCAAGGGTTGAGACTTAGAATTCTGTGGGGTTTGGGATGAATTTGGAGTGATGACCTGAGACTGAGGTGGATGTTCTTGATACTCCTTTTTAGTTGGTTCTGGTTTTAAGTCTGATTTTTTCCACAAACAGCCAGAAACCCCTATGAGGAGAAAAATAATTAAAAATATCATCCCGATATTTTTGACTAACATATGATTTCCTCTCCCTTCTTTAGAATCCTCCTTGCTGTGTTTGGG
>CAZFDM010000205.1:0-12676 GCA_964517975.1 uncultured Syntrophaceae bacterium | reverse complement strand
TGTGGCGAGGGTAGTCATTAATGAAAGAACCGGAACAGTGGTAATGGGTGAGCATGTTCGGATTTCCACTGTTGCTATTGCTCATGGTGGACTAAGCATTCAGGTCAAGGAGGGATTCTCTGTCTCTCAACCTCCTCCTTTTTCCCCTCCTCCTCCACGTGGGGGTTCAACAACGGTTATTCCTCCAGGGGAGGGGACTATTGTAGCTCCCGGGGGGAGCACCGTAGTGACCCCCGAGACGAGCATCACAGCCAAGGAAGAGGGAGGAGCATTGGTGCTTGTTCAAGGAGGAGTAAATTTAGGAGAATTGATCAAAGCTCTCAATGCCATTGGTGTTACCCCTCGAGATCTGATTTCTATTTTACAAGCAATCAAGGCTGCTGGAGCTCTTCAGGCAGAGTTAGAAATTATTTAGAAGAAAAAGATAAAGAAAAAACGTAAATGTTCCGATAGATTATATGAATAATCAAATTTCAAGGATAGAGCCGGCTTCAATAAATCCAAGTAAAAGAATTGATGAAACTCAACTCAGAAGAGTCTGTCTCGAGTTCGAATCAATTTTCATTCAAACCATGATGAAAGCCATGCGGAATACTATTCCTCAAACAACATTTTTTGGTAAACAGTGGGGGAAAGAGATTTTTGAATCTCTTTTTGATGCTGAGATCTGTAAGATGGTTTCTCAAAAAGGGGGGTTAGGATTAGGCAAAATCCTATACGAACAGATGATTCAAAAGTTGGAGAATCAAAATACCTATTTTTCAAAAGGCTCATAGATTAAATATAAGAACAAGGGTAGAAATGAATGAACAAATTAGAGGAAATGGATTTAAACGATCTAAACCAATTATTCAATGAGGAGATTAAGGAATATAATGGGTTGATTCAGGATCTAAACGAGGAATCGAAATATTTAAGAGAGGGTTTAACAGAACCCCTTATTAAGATTGTCCAATCAATTGAAGGGAGGATTCATAACATTAAAGAGATAGAGAAAAGGATCTCCGAAAGAGTTTCGTACCTTCTTAATCTCGTTGCCGGGAAAAAGGAAGGAGATGGTCTGTCAAGTCTTTATCCCCATTTGCCGCGAGAGGGACAGGTCTGTATCGACCGCTTTAAGAGGGATTTGACTCAATTGAAGGAGAAGGTTAAGAAGGCCAATGAAAGGAATAAATGGTTTGCAGAAGAATATCTTGCCCTTTTGTCTGAGATGATTGAGGTTATAATCAATCCTTCAACGAAAAATTTTAGCTATGGGAAGCATGGGAAGCACTTTTCCTCTTCGCCGATAACCCTCAATCGTGAGGTATAGAATTATGTATGGGATCCGAAGTGTACTCGATATTGCCAAGGGAGCCCTTTTAGCCCAGGAAAAGGCATTGGCTGTTTCAAGCCATAACCTTGCTAATGTAAACACTCCCGGTTATAGCAGACAGAAGGCCCTTTTAGAATCCAATGCCCCGATTTCTTCCTTGAGAATTAAAATCGGGATGGGAGTTCGAGTCGCTTCTATTATTCAATATGTAGACCATTTTACGATCCGTAATATTTATCAAAAAACTTCTTCCTTTAAGGAATATGAAACCAAATCTTCTATCCTCTCACAAATGGAAGCCATTTTTAATGAAACCAGAGAATTTGGATTAACTCAAGCCATGAATGAATTCTGGAGGGCTTGGCAAGATCTTTCAAATAACCCCGGAGGAATTGCCGAACGAACCGCTCTTTTGACTAAGGGGGAAATTCTTGCCTTACGTTTCAATTCCATGAACAATGATTTGACTCAAATACGAGGGGAGCTGAACAACAACCTTGGTCTTGCGGTTACTGAGTTGAATCGTCTCGTCAAAGAGATAGCAGAAATTAACGAAAAGATTGTAATGGTCGAATCCAGTGGAACCTCAGCCAATGACCTGAGGGATTTGAGAAGAAATAATTTAGAGAAGCTCTCGGAGTTGGTTGGTAATGTCTATCTTGAAGACGAAAATGGGGCTCTAAAAGTAATGACTTCTACAGGTATCATGCTCGTCAATGGAAACCATTTTTGGCAATTAAGTCAGAAAGGAGATGAAATCTACTGGAATAATATTGAAAATGATATCAGTTATAGATTGAGAGGAGGAAAGATTGGCGCTTTACTGGACCTCAGAGACGAAGTGATTCCTCAAACATCGGCCAATTTGGACGAATTGGCAGGGACATTGATTCGGGAGGTGAATCGTCTCCATACGGAAGGATACACCCTTTTAAGAGAGACAGGAAAGTATTTCTTTGAAAATTTTGATGGAGATGATTATCGGGGAGCTTCAGCCTTTATCAAATTGAGCGAAGATGTCAAAAATGCACCTAACAACATAGCCGCGGCAGGAGATTCGGGTGAACCTGGAGATAACGAAAACGCTCTGAGAATATTGGCTCTTCAGATGAACCCAAACATTGAGATTCGAAAATGGAGTTATGAAGATCGAGGGAGGGCCGTTTCAAATGAGATTCAAATGACTTCCCTGGATCATTACTATGGCATGTTGGTTGGGGAAATTGGAATCCTTGCCGATGAATACAATGAAAATAAAGATTTTTCGCAAGTTCTTTTGAATAATCTCAATGAATTACGAGATTCTGTCTCTGGAGTGAATCTTGATGAGGAAATGGTTGAGCTGATGAAGATCCAGAGAGCCCATGAAGCCGCCTCAAAACTGGTTGCTCTGGCCGACGAGATGTTACGGTCTTTATTAGAGATGAGATAGCGCGGAGGAAAGATGAGAGTATCCACCCGATCATTTTATACAGGTATTCAAGAAAGGATTCTTCAACTTTCGGAAGATCTAAAGAAGATTAACGAGAAGATTTCTTCAGGAAAAAACTTGAGCCGCCCTTCTGATGATCCCCTTTCCCTCATCGGAGCCATCGACCTGAGAGGGAGTCTTTCTCAGATAGCACAATTTAGAAGGAATATTGAAAGAGGAGAATCTTGGTTAAATCTGAGTGAATCTGTCCTTTCCAAGATTCTCCAACTGGTCGAGAGAGCCCAGGAAATTGCCATTCAAATGGCAAGTGATACTCAAAACAGCCAGACCCGGGCCGTTTCAGCTAACGAAGTGGGTCATCTTCTTGATCAAGCGATTTCATTAGGAAATTCAAGACTTGGAGGGGTCTATCTCTTTTCGGGTTATCGAATTTATAGTCCTCCTTTCGAAAAAACCAGTATCGGGGGGGTTGAAACAGCCCAGTACAATGGAGATGACAATGATTTCAAAATTATGATTGGCAGGGAAGAAACTTTAACGGTTGGGAAAAATGGACGCGATGTTCTTTTAAATTCTGGAATTTTTGACTCTCTTGGAAGACTGAAACTGGCCCTTGAGAGCAATGATTTAGATGGTATTTCAGAAGCGATAGGGCAGTTGAAGGAAGTGCAGGATTATCTCAATAAAGAGATTTCTGATGTTGGAGGGAGAGCAATTCGGCTGGAGGGGAAAAAAGAAATTTTGGATCAGCTTGAGTCCGATCTTCAAGAACGTCTCTCTAATCTTGAGGACGCCGATTACACGAAAGTTATCATTGAATTAAGGCAGAAAGAAATTATATATCAGGCTGTCCTTCTTTCATCGACACGAATTGCAGATTTAACTATTCTCAATTATATTCGTTAATCCTTGGATGGAAGGCTTCGATTATTCTGCCAGGGAAGGGCATCATGTTGATTTTGACCCGCAAAGAGGGGGAGTCCATTGTTATTGGTGAAACGATTAAGATCCATATTATTGAAATCAGAGGGCGACAGGTCCGACTTGGCATCGAAGCCCCGGAGGATACCTATATTTATCGAGAAGAAATTTACCAGAAAATTGTTGAAGAGAATCGTCTTGCGACCGGGATTGAAATAGGTCGTCTTCCTTCGATTTTGGAGAGAAAGGAGTGAATTGACCCTTGAAGATAACCACTAGCCGATTTGGGATAATCGAAGTTCCAGAAGAAGAAATCATTCATATGCCTCAGGGAATGATTGGGTTTTCTGAATATAGGGACTTTGTCCTCCTTAAACATGCCGAAGGTTCCCCATTTTTATGGTTCCAATCCGTTCAGAAAGACACATTGGCATTTGTTCTGATCGATCCTTTTCTTTTTAAGCCAGATTACGAGATTCAAATAACGGAGGAGGATAAGAGAGAGTTAGAATGGAATGGCGCCCAAGAAGGGATTGAGGCATTGGTTGTCGTCAACCTTTCTGATAAAGCACCTTCTATGAGGATTACCGCAAATCTCCTGGCTCCTATTATTATTAATATTAAAAAACGACTTGCAAAGCAAGTCATCCTCTATAATAGTTCCTACTCTCATCGCTATCCCCTTCCTTTAAAGACCAATGGTGAGACTTCTAAGATAGGATAAAAAATTCAATTAAATTATAAAATATGGTCGAGGAGATTTTCGGTTAGGATTTTTTCTGCAAGGGCTTCAAAATCTACTGAGTATCTTCCTTCCTGAATGGCCTTTTTAAGAGCGGCGACTTTTTCTTCTCTTATATCGGGGGTATCCTTGATGATTTTATAGATTTTTTGCATCTCTTTTGAAAGAGAAGAAAAAACTACATTATCATTTGAGTGGGATTTTTCTTTTTCAGCAGCAGGAGGGGTTTCGAAAGGTTCGGTCTGATTTTTTACCTTGTTAACATATCCTAAGGTATGGATTGATACACCAATATCGTTAATCTTCAATGTTGTCTCCTTTTTTAAGCAAGTTGTTGATAGATGATGGTTTTTGTTATATCAAAAAGTCTTTCTTGTAATCTTTTATTTTCGGAAGGGGAAAGAGATAGATTTTTATCGTCTTTCTCTCCTCCAAGTACTTTAAAAATTATTCCGTTACTTTCATCAGAGATAATTTCAAGTGGTTGACCATATTCCTGGCTGAGTCGATTTATTATCTCCTTTGCCGTTTCAGTATGTTCACCTCCACGGGCCATTTGAGAGATAATTTCTTTTGCGATTTTATCTACGATCCACATCTTTTTACTCTCCGTAGATAGGGTAACTTGATCTTTTTGAGAAAGGTTCCTCTCAACTTTCTCTCTATTAGACAAACGAGGCCGAGAAGACAGTTGTCTACTATAGGCTTTTAATACTTGCTGAACATGGATATCTGTAATAATCATCTTGATGCAAATATATTATCGTCACTTTTTAGAAAAACTTTAATCCTTTATAACGAGTCGAGCCTACTTCTATAATTTCTATCCTGTTTCACGTGAAAAAAATTCCAGTTTTCTAAATTCTCAATCAATGATTGGGTGGTAGGTAAAATTTTCCATTTTAACTTTTAATTGGGGAAATGAATACCTAAATCTTTTTTTTAAAAAAAACGGATAATAGTTTGAAATTATTAAATATTTTTTAATAAAGAAATGGCATGCGATTTGATTATTTTTTAAAGCACAAGATAAAAAATTACGATTAAATGATACGAGAATTATTATCCGAATAGAAAGCTTACGGATGGTGATAATCGTTTTTTTTTGACAATTCTGGAGTAAATTAAATGTTTTATCTTCCAAATCATATATGTCGATTTTTGGAAAAGGGATTCTCGGGCTTTGCCCCCAAAGAATTGGAAGAGGGCAAAGACAGTTTACCGTTGAAGACATTTCCCGGACCGAGGGGATAAAGAGAATGAGACATAACGGGATCAGCCTTACTGAAATCAAGAACAGGCCTGGGCGAGATCAGAAGAAGGATAGCTTCCAGCTCTATCAGATAACCTACCTGATCACAGGGCTGCCGAAGTGGTAAAGGCGGAGGTATACGATTTTTTAGAAGGATGGATTTTTTAAACCAGAGGTGGTCCATAAATTTTCATGGTAGGCCGTCTGATCATGGAATTGAGATAAAAAATTCAATCGATTGAGGGAAGAGCGATGAAAATCTTAGTGATCGGTTCAGAAGGGAATATTGGTAGACACCTAGTCAGATATTTGAAGGGCTGTGGTCATCATGTACTATGTGCAGACATCAAGAACAAATATGGCCCGGATTACTTCCAGACTGACATTGTCCACCCAAATGATCTTTATCCAATCACGCTCAAAGAGAGGCCAGAGGTGATTTATAACCTTGCAGCGATGGTTTCCCGCGTCACCTGCGAAGCCTCGCCGCATATGACCATTGATCGCAACTTGGGTGGAACCAATAATGTCATTCAGCTGGCAAAATTAGTGGACGCCAAATTAATCGTTTTTTCAACTTCCGAAGTTTATGGCAATCAAGGAGGAATTCAATCCGAAGAATCAACCTCGTTAAAACCCAATAACCGATATGCCCTCAGCAAACTATTATGTGAAGAGCTTACCAAATATGAGGTGGAATACGGCGGCCTCCGCGCCGTTATTGTAAGGCCCTTTATGTTTTACCATGAGGATGAAGAGATTGGCTCTCATCGGAGCGCAATGATCCGATTTGCCGATGATCTCTATCATTATCGAAGGATCAAACTTCATAAAGGGAGCAAACGCAGTTGGCTTCATATGGATGATGCCGTCGTTGCTTTAGAAAGGGTGATCTATCTGAAAGAGTTTGCCATCCTCAATATCGCGCATCCTCGGGTCATTGAGATGGAATACCTGGCACGTCTATTTTGTGAAATCTATGGCAGAGATTACGATACCTATGTAGAAGAAGTCCATCTTCCACCCCAGATGACTTTGGAGAAGATCCCTGATGTAAGACGACAAAGAGAATGGTTAGGTTTTACGCCAAAGATTGACGTCGAGGAAGGGGCTTGGAGGGTTGCGGCACGGATCATCAATGATCATTCGAATGGGAGGGAGAGAGGATATGAGATAGATTTCAATCATAAGGAGAGCCTAAGGCACCATATCCATTTATGAGGACCAAAGATGCTTAAAATCATCTTGATCAATCCACCTAGTCCCTATTTAGCTAATGATGCGGCTTATCCTCCTTCAGGTCTTCTTTACTTGGCATCCATCATCGAAAAGTGCGGTCGTGTTGTTTCTATAAAAGATCTCACTGGAAATCCAAATTGGCGTTCAGCAGTCAATCAACTCGATGCCGATCTTTTTGGCATTACCTGTGTGACGCCAAATGTTCCAATTGTCAAAGAGATATCCAATCTTCTTCCCCCAGACCGACCCATTATTTTGGGAGGACCACATCCCACTTTCATGCCAGAAGATACCCTAAGGCAGGTTCGCTGTGATGCAATTGTGAAAGGGGAGGGAGAGGAAATCATCGAAACGGTTCTGAACGATTTCCAGAATGGAAATTTAAAAAGGATTTATGAGGGTGGAATTGCAAAGGTGACATTGATTCCCAAACCTTCCCGGCACCTCGTCCATCTCCACCGATATACCCCAGGAGGAGAACAGACCACCCCCATTTACACCTCAAGAGGGTGTCCCTTTAAATGCAGTTTCTGCTCAAAAATCTCAGGAAATACATATCGGGTCTTACCCCTTGAACGCATCCTCTCCGAAATTGAGGAGGTCATCCATCTCGGTTTTGACCATATCCTCTTAAGTGACGATAACATTTTGGTTCAGGCCGAGAGATTTATCACCCTTATGGAGGCACTCAAACCCTTCAAGCTGAGGTTCCGATTGAACCAGGACGCCAGGAACATCAATGGGAAGATGATGAAATTAGCCAGAGAGGCCAGTTGTTGTGAAATCAGTTTTGGAATAGAGACGGGCAGTCAGAAGATGCTGAACCTTATGAATAAACAGACAACGGTAGAGGCAAACCGAAAGGCGATTCTCACGGCCAAGGAGAACGACATTAAAACCAAAGCTTACTTCATTGTCAATTTTCCAGGAGAGGACGAATTGACGGTAGATGAGACATTAGAGTTTGCCTATCAGACGAAACCCGACAAATGGCTCTTATCCTCCTTTGCCCCTTTGCCCGGAAGTGATACTTTTCAAAACCCGATGAGGTATGGGATTACATGGATGAGTCCTTTTTGGGAGGATTATTATCTGGTTGGAAAGGATGGGCAATTTACACCTTGTTTTAAAACGAAGGAGTTATCCTTCGAAAGGCAGATCGCCCTTCACGAAAAAATGCTTCGATCTCTCCAAGAAATTCTGGGGCCATCGCAAGGTTCCACCTCTTCAAGGAGTGATTTCTCATGCAATCAACCGTCCTAAGGATATGCTATTTCGGAGATTCGATTACTTATGGATTGGGGCATGACCACAAAGGGGTGGACATCCACCGACGCTGGACAGCGCTGGTGGATAAGGCGCTTCAGAAATATGAAGCGAAGGGAATTTTCATCTATAGCCTCAATCTCGGAGAGAATGGAAACACGACGCGGAATGGACTGGAGCGGCTTCAGGAGGTTTATGCCTTCAATCCTGATCTCGTCACCATTCAATTTGGAATGAATGATTGCAACTACTGGTTATCGGATAGAGGCCTACCGAGGGTCAACCCCATCTCTTTTAAATTCAACCTCAAAGAGATGATCGAAAAACTCTTCGCTGCAAAAGTCAAAAGCATCCTGCTTAGCACCAATCACCTTATTCCAGTTGAAAAGAAGATGTTGAATGGGAAGTCTTATAACGAGAATAACCGGTTCTACAACCAGATCGTTCGAGAGGTGGCTAGAGAATGCGAAGTAACCTTATGCGATATAGAAATCTTGTTGGCAGATTCGATTGACAATAAAAAGCTTTTTCTCGAAGAAAACGGCAGGTGGATTCACCTCTCTGAACTTGGAAATCAACGATATGCGGAGGCGATCCATCCTTTTATCGAAAAGGAGGTTTTGAGGTTGGTGGAATGAAAAGCGTCCTTCTTTTATGTGATCGACCTCTGGGAACCAGTTGTTTGGAGTCTCTGATGAGAGAAGATTGTCTGATCTGCGGTGTTGTATCAAGAGATGAGGGAGAGATCAACTGGTGGGGAAGATCAACGGTGAAACATCTCTGTCGGGCACATAAAATCACTTGGTTTGATCTTGCGAGACCATTGATCGAGGTTATCGAAGAATGCCAGCCGGATATGATCATCTCTGTTCTGTATCCGAAAATAGTGGCGAAGGAGATTATTGAGAAGATCCCTTGTTTCAACCTTCACTGCGCCCCGTTACCTGAATATGCTGGATGGAATTCAACGCTCTGGGCCATTTTGAACGAAGAGGAGACCTTTGGAGCAACATTGCATGAAATGTCAACAAATGTAGATGAGGGAAATGTCATCCACAAGGGATCCTTTCCCATCCCCCGGCAGGTGACGAACATCGAATTGTATCAATTAGCCCATGAGGACGGGTATAGGATATTTTGCGAGAATATTCCACGGCTCATTTCAGACACATACTTCTCCACGCCCCAAAGTGGAATCAGAAGGTATTACAGACGAACGGATCTTCCCTCAAGAGAGGTTTCCCCTGATTGGGCCAGCGAGAAAATCGCTACTTATGCCAGGGCCTTCTATTTTCCACCCTTTGAGCCTGCGTATATGACCATAGGGGGACAAAAGATATGGTTGATTCCAGAAAAGATGCTTGGTGGTGTTGAAGGTTTACGTCAGGAGAGGGTGAGGGCCCTCTCGGAAGAGGGTGCACTAGGTGGGAGAGCAGGAAAGGAATAGGTTCGACATGGATTCCAAAAGAAAAGGTTCCTTAGTTTCCGTCATCATCCCCTGTTACAATTACGGACGCTTTTTAAAAGAATGCATCGAAAGCGTTTTGGCTCAAACTGCCCAAGGGATTGAAATTATTGTGGTCAACGACGGGTCCACAGATGAGACGGAAGCCGTCTGCAAATCATTTGGAGAAGAGATTCAATACCACTCCCAACCCCATGTTGGAGCGGCAAAAGCTTTAAATGTGGGCATCGATATGAGCCGCGGCGATTTCCTCTATTTCCTCTCCGCGGACGACAAGCTCTTCCCAGAAACGATCGAAAGACAGTTAAAGGTAATGGAGGAAGACGAAACCTGTGCAGTGATTTGTGGAAATGGAAAAATGATAGATGAGAGAGGTAGATGTATCGGAGATAATATCATTCCCTTTCCACAAGAAAATAGGCTACTCAAAATGTTGGGAGGCCCCAACCTCCATGACGGGAGTCTACTGTTTAGGAAGGATTCATTGGAAAAAATCAATGCCTTGTATTTTGATCCGAGTCTCGGGGATTATCATATCTATCATTTCAAGTGCTTCCTCCTGGCCCGAAAATTTAAGATTCAATATTTGAATGAATTTTTAGTCTACCAACGAGTTCACTCCTTCAACATGAGCCATCCTAAAAATGTGAAGAAGATGATTGCAGGTTATGAGGTATTGCGAAAAGAAATGAGGAAGCATGTCACTATCTTTGATCTCTTTGAGAAAATAGACCGAGAGAACAGGGAGGAAATCGCTCAAGCCTATTTCAAATTGGGGACACTCTTCTTCCTATTCGGACAATATGAAATTGCTTACGATGATTTAAAGAGTGCATTTGCTCTTTTGAATGACATCTTCGAGAGGGAGGTTAATATTTCAGAATTGAATATTGGCCAGTACGTCTTTCCCCTTCCGATCAAGAATATTCAGGTTCAAGACAAAAAGGTGTGGAAGGCTATTGAGAGGGAGAAGGAGCCGTGGACCAACGAAATCATACAATATCTCAATAGGGGAAATATTCTCAAGGTCTTTTTCCTCTGCAATGAAAAGCTAAAAAAGGAGCCGAACAACATAGAAGCAAGATACATATTGGCAAAAGTATATTTACGACAACTCCAATTCCATGATTCTGCCAATCGATTTCATGAAATCACGTTGAGACTACTCAGAGAGATCCAAGCAGAAGCCCCCTTACATTCGATCGACCTTTACCTCTGGCTTAGTTTTTTAGACGAAGAGAGGAGAAATGAATATTTTAATGAATTATTGAGAAGGATGGAGAGGCTCCAGCTTTATGATGTGGAAGAAATGCTCTGGGCAATCAACAACGCAAAGGCGATGGGAATGCTGGAGTGGATCGAGAGAGGAATGGATGTTTTTAATCGGTTGGGGATTCCCCTCAACCCTATTAAAGAAACTGACCCAGTTCCCGTTGAACGATCTCTGAAAAGGAGGCGAAATGGAAGAGGACGGATTCTTTTTATTAATCCTCCTTATCGAAGATTTCTGGGATTGGGAGCTCCTTGTTTCCCCATGAGCTTTGGATACATGGCCACAATGCTCGAAGAACAGGGGTATGATGTTGGCATCTACGATGCAGAATATGAACAGCGATTTGTAGGGAAAACCGAAAGCTATGAGTACGCCCTGATAAATCAAAGAAAAATTACTGAAGCCCTGAAGGATAAAGACCATTATGTATGGGCTGAAATAAAAAGAATGATTGAGGCCTTTGATCCAAACCTTATTGGCATCACTGCCATGACTAACAAATACCCGATCGTAGAAAAGATTGCCGAGATCGCGAAGTCCTTGGATAAGTCGCTCCCTGTAGTTATCGGAGGACATCACCCCACAATCTACGGTGAGAACTTGATTCGGAATCGAAACATTGATTTTGCAATACGAGGAGAAGGGGAAATGACAATGATGGAGATGGTCCAGAAACTATTTAAGGGAGGAAAGGACTTTTCCGAAGTGAAAGGGCTTATATATAAAAAGGGCTGTGAAATCCGGACGAACCCTCCCAGAGAAAGAATCCAGAGCTTAGATCTCCTTCCTATTCCTAACCGAGACTTAGTGATAAACGAGAATTATATTTCAGGTAATGATATTATGACTGGACGGGGATGTCCATTCCAATGTAGTTATTGTGGTGCAAAGTTGATGTGGGGAAGGCAGGTGAGGCGCCGAAGCGTAGATAAAGTCTTGGAGGAAATAAACGGAATGATCCGAAGAACTGGATCACGCTCAATTTCATTCTGGGATGATTCGTTCACCTGCCATCGCGAATACCTTAAAGAGTTAGTGGAAGGTCTTCGGAGGATAGAGGGTCTAACGTTTATTTGTATCACACGTTTGGACCTTGTGGACAGAGAGGTTTTACAACTCCTCAAACAGGCAGGGTGTCAACAAATAATGTTCGGAATTGAATCTGGGAGTGATCGCATACTGAAGTTAATCCAGAAAGGGATGAATCGCGATTTTATTAAAAAGAAAATTGATGAAGTTAATTCATTTGGCATTCCCTGGCTTGGTTTTTTTATCTTAGGATATCCTGGTGAAACGGGAGAAGAGATGGTGGAAACCCTTCGATTCATGAAGGAACTTGACCCTCCTTTTGCTGAAATCAATATTTTTAATCCCCTTCCAGGGACTCCAGTTTGGGATGCCCTGGAAAAGGAGGGTCGGGTGAGCGGCGAAATGGATTTCTCAAGGTATTCTCAGTCAAGCCTTGAAAACTATTTTGTAAGTGGGATGGATCAAGAAACTTTTCGTGAACTGGCGATTAGAATAGCCAGAGCTTTTGATGAACACAATCAGCGAAAGCAGGAAGGAACAAAGCGTGTGGCAGGAAATAAAGAGACTGTGCCCTCAATAGGTGTAAAACGAAAGGATGATAATAGTCCTTCAATCCCAATGATCTCTGCCCTTGGTTTTACGAAAGCCTTTCCTATTCAAGCCCATTTCCTTATGATTGATAAATGCAACGCTAAATGCATTTTCTGTGGGGGAAATTATTTCTATAGTCAAACCAACAGAC
>CAZFDM010000204.1:0-4009 GCA_964517975.1 uncultured Syntrophaceae bacterium | reverse complement strand
CAGAGTCCCTACTAAACGAATCCCTGTCGCTCCCAATGGATGCCCGATCGCTATCCCTCCTCCCATCACATTGACCCGGTTGGGATCGATCCCAAGCTCCTTGATACAGTTTAGGGTGACAATAGCAAAGGCCTCGTTAATCTCCCAGTAATCAATATCCTCTACCCTTAAACCTGCCTTCTCCAATGCCATCCGACTGGCAGGAACAGGTCCTACTCCCATAATGGTTGGATCTACTCCAGCAAACCCAATGGAACGGATGGTTGCCATAGGCTGAATTCCCCTCTTTTTAGCAGTCTCTTTGGACATCAGGATCATGGATGCTGCAGCAGCATTTAGAGGAGAAGAATTACCAGCGGTGATTACCCCATCGGGTTTAAATGCTGGCTTTAAGTCTTTCATCCCTTCAAAGGTTGCATCCTCCCTCACCGCCTGGTCTCGATCCACAACCAATCTCTTTCCATCTGCCTGCTCTGCTTCAATGGGAAGGATTTCGTCTTTGAAAAATCCTTCTCTCCAAGCCTTGTAAGCCAATTGGTGACTGCGGGCTCCCCAGAGGTCCATCTCTTCCTTGGTGATCTGTCTCTGGTTAAAAAGCTTTTCTGCAGTCAATCCCATATTTGTACTTGTGACCATATCCCAGTGTTTGTAGGCTGGATCGGTAAAAAGGTTGGGGTTGAGTAAGACCACTCCCTTCTCCTTCAGAGGCGGCCCCATTGGAACTCGGGTCATATGTTCCATTCCTCCAACCATTACAATGTCAGCAAAGCCCATTGCAATCTCCATAAATCCCATATGGATACAGGCCATGCCAGACCCGCACTGCTGATCGATGAATTTTGAAGGAATCTTCTCTGGCAGGTTGGCCAGAAAGATTGGAAGCCTCCCCCCATAAGTCCACTGTTCGCTTACGCCATAAGCAGACCCAACAATGAACTCATCGACCTCTTCTGCCTTAAGACCGCTCCTTTTAATCACCTCGGGAAGGAGTTTGGCTAAGAGTTCGTCTGCTCTTAATTTGTGAAACCAATCTCGGCTGGGATCGTTGGGTCTGGACCTTGATTGGGCGGTTCTTAAATATCCGACAATGACGACCTCTCTCATCCACTCTTCCTCCTTCGGGTTTCCTCTCATCTCATCTGAGCCATTCAGCATCCCCGCTCTCCATAAACGCAGAGGGAATCGCTCAAATCAGGTCTTAATTTATGGGTTAGGTTTCAGATCCCTAATCCCTGCAAGCCTCTTTACCATTCTCTTTCTGGCCTCGATGTCATACTGTGTTGTGATGGCGATGGCCTCCATGACAGGAGAACCTCCACCATGGTAGGATCCCATCAGATGTATCCCTCCACTGGAAGAGCAGAGGATGTCTCCAATATATCGCCATAGCTGGGCAGCGTCCTCAGGATGAACCTCTGGATTACGGGTGATATATTTATAGAGGAGGTCTTTGGTCTCAGGATTGACGAAGTCCCCTTCATAGGGAAAAGTGGCTGGAATCCCACCAGCTATATCACAGAGAATCTCTGCTTCGTGATAAACCGCTTCTCCTGTTAAGCACCTGCCCACATTGGCATAGATGGAGTGAGGGATATAGCTTCCGGGGCCATAGGGGACAAAGCCAACTCCTGGAACATAGAGTTCAGGCTTACCCAGTTCAGAGGCGGTAAACCCAGCTGCATAGCCCAGTTCAGTAACAAGAATGATCTCTGCAAGTTTATCTCGCACATGGGGAGCCTTTACAATGCCATTATACTCTGCAGCCAATGCGGCTGCCCCCAGCATCAAATCTCCCAAGGCCGGTTTACAACCTGAATAACTGTGACGATGAAAAAGGGCAAAAAGTAAAGCACAGGCCCCACCTTGGATCGTCTCTCCACAGAGAAAGACTCGTTCCCATGGAACGAAACAGTCATCGAAGATCACATAGGAGTCCGTGTAGCCAGGAGCAAATCCCCTCTTGAAGTATTGTCTCTCTCTCAGATTATGGATCGTGACGATCTGCTTCACCCCTTCCCAGTCTCCAGGAACAGCAAAGCCTACTGCCCAATCCTTCTCCTCAGGTAAAAGGGCACGAGTGGGAACGACTAAGATCTCATCTGCTACTGAGGCTTCAGAAATATGTACCTTTGATCCACGGACCACAATTCCATCACTCTTTCTCTCCACCACCCGAACATAGAGATCTGGGTCTTTCTGCTGGGAAGGCCGCCTCATCCGATCCCCCTTCACATCGGTCTGAGCACAACAGCCCACCAGGTCCTCTTTTTGAAATCTCTCGAGCCATTTCTTAAAATTTTTGTGATACTCAGTTGCCCCATGATTCTGTTTATCGGCTTCGTAAGAGACATTGTAGAGGGCATTGGTCGCATCGATTCCCATACACCGCTGAATGCATCCGCCTACGACCTGGCAGAGTACCCTGGTCATATCCTGTTTCTTATGGAGATCCTCCTTGCTGTGGTGAACATGACAGAATCGGTTGATCTTTTCTCCGGTCAGATGAGAGGTGGCCGTACACAGATCCTCATATTTTGGATCGGCGGCATAATCAAAAGTCACCCCCATGGTGTTAAGCGTTGGGATCAATCGTTCATCATCGCGAGCAATCTTTTCGCCGTTCAGGTATAGATTACGACGCATCCTCCTTAGTCCTTCAATATACTGTTCTTTCGTCCTCATCTCTCTTCCTCTCTTAGGGTTTTTGAGGTTAGACCCAATCCTATTTACATTGATACTTAGGTTTTCTTTTCTCAATAAAAGCCCGTGCCCCTTCCTTCATATCCTCCGTAGCCGTAAGGTTAGCCCAGAGTTCAGTCTCCCACTCCAATCCTTGAGAGATTGAAAGGTCTCTTGCCCGATTGATCACCTTCTTTGCCGAGGCCACCCCTAAAGGCCCCTTTTCAATGATTTTGGCAGCAAGTTCCAAAGCCGCTTCTAAGGCCTTTCCCTGGGGAACGACCTTCTCAACAAGACCAATCCTTAAGGCCTCCTCTGCGCTGATCATCTCTCCTGTGAAGACAAGTTCTTTCAATTTACCCAGAGGAAGATGATAGAGGGCCCGCGCCATTCCCCCGTTTCCCGGAAAGACTGAGAGATTGACCTCTGGGAATCCTAATTTAGCCGTCTCCTCAGCATATCGAATGTCACAGCAGAGGGCAAGTTCCAATCCCCCGCCCAAGCAGAAACCATGGATGGCTGCAATCACAGGCCATTGAAAGTTTTCAACCATGGCATAGATCTGATGGCTCCTTAAAAGGCGCCTCTTTGCCTTGTCGGGAGTCAATTCTAAAAATGTCTTGATATCTGCTCCTGCGGCAAAGGCCTTCTCACCTGCGCCATGAAGGATGACGGCTCGGAGTTTTTCTCTTTGGGCATCCATTTCACTAAACACTTCTGCGATGGCCTCCTTCGTGGCTAAGTCAAGAGCATTCATAGGAGGATGATCAATCGTGACAATGGCAATCTTATCTTTGATTTCATAATGGGCCAGTTTTTGATCCATCTTCTTCACTCTCAGAGTTTGATCAAACTGATCCTTTTAAAATGGATATTTTCCTGCCTTGATCACAGCCTCTGCAATTTTTCGCCTGAGGCTGACCGTGTTCACAGGGACAAATCGAGTCATTTTCTTCAGGGCAGAAAGTTGAGTTCGGAGCATATCGCCTTCGGCCATTGCCGAAAAGGCCATTTTTGCATAACCTTCCAAACGATCAAAGGCATCGTTCACATAGACCTTGACCATAGCCTTCTGAATCTGGGACTTCTCATCTTCAGATCGCTTCATGGACTTCAACGCCGGCTGATGGGTGAGAAGCTCCAGAGAAGGGAGGTGACCTTATTCAGATCTTGGCCTCCATATTCCTCTGGGATATCCGCAGAGAGAAAACCTAACTCTCCTGCCTTCTTAAGCAGGCTTGGCACAAGCCCTTCCTTTTTCTCCTCAATCTCCTCAATGACAGGTTGAACTTCTCCCACCACAAAATCCGTCACCGCCTTGGCAATAAGG
>CAZFDM010000203.1:0-18409 GCA_964517975.1 uncultured Syntrophaceae bacterium | reverse complement strand
GTTAAAGAGGGAAAACTATCTCCTCATTCCTTTTATCAACAACTCCTGCGATTGATCTATAGATTCCTCTTCTTGATGGTTGCCGAAGAGAGGAATCTGATTACTGAAAACCCCGTCTATCGAGACCATTACAGCATCAGCAGGTTACGAAGGCTTGCGGAACTTCGATCCTCTTATTCAGATCACGAAGACTTATGGCTCGGCCTGCAAACGACTTTCCGGCTTTTTCAGGATGAGAAGTTAAGTGAGATCTTTGAAGTACCACCCCTCAATGGCGACCTCTTCAACACTTCACAGACCCAGGACCTTCAGGGCATTTTCATCAGCAACCGTGAGTTTCTGACTGCCCTTTGGAATCTCTCGATGTATCGGGAAGATGAGAAAACCCCCTGGCGCCGAATCAATTACGCCGCCCTCGACGTCGAGGAACTTGGAAGCGTCTATGAAAGTTTGCTTGATTTCCAGCCCATCTTTCATTGGTTGGGGGCGAGTGGTGAGGGGCGAGTGGCGAATAGTGAAGGGAAAGGATTACGGACGTCTATTACTTTCGACCTTGCTTATGGAATGGAAAGGAAATCAACTGGTTCATACTACACTCCTCCAGAGCTTGTTAATGAACTCATCAAAAGCGCCCTTGTGCCAGTCATGGAAGAACGCCTCAATGAGGCACAGCGAATCGCGAGGAGCGAGTGGCGAGTGGTTGCTGAAGAAATAAGAAAAAATCCAGGAGTATACCAATATGTCTATTCAGTCATACCAAGACTTAGAAGTCTGGAAACGAGGCATGATGTTAGCGGAGCAGGCTTACAAACTGACCAAGACCTTTCCAAAGGACGAGCTCTTCGGATTGACTTCGCAGATTCGAAGATCGGCAGCCTCGATTCCAGCAAACGTAGCAGAGGGTTGGGCGAGGGAAAGCACAGCGGAATTTCTTCAGTTTCTTCGGATCGCCAGGGCCAGTCTGAGGGAATTGGAGACCCATTTGATTCTCAGCCAAAGAGCGGGGCTATGCAGCAAAGAGTCGATCGGGCCGATACTGGAGGAAGCCAATATCCTGAGTCGCCAGATTCTTGCACTGCAACGAAGCCTCCAACAGAAGCGGAAATAAAGTATCTTTGGGATTCCACCCCCCTCACTATTCGCACCTCGCTCCTCGCAGAGCAAGCCTTGCTTGCTCTTAAGGTCTGCGATCCCGCCTCTGGAAGCGGCCACTTTCTCCTTGCTGCTGCAAGAAAGCTTGGAAGAGAACTTGCCAAAATCAGAACGGGCGATGACGAACCCGCACCTGAACAGATGAGACTTGCTATTCGCGATGTGATTACGCATTGCATCTATGCCGTGGACAAAAACCCTCTCGCGGTCGATCTATGCAAAGTTGCCCTCTGGATGGAGGGTCATGCCAAAGGGAAACCTCTGACTTTTCTGGATCACCGAATCCGCTGCGGCGATTCACTGATTGGGGTATTTGACTTAAACGTTTTAAAAGAAGGCATTCCAGATGAGGCATTTGAGCCGGTTACTGGAGATGATAAGGCAATCGCCCGGATACTAAAGAAAAGGAATCGCGATGAGCGATCTGGCCAGCCGAGCCTACCTTTGGTAACTTCAGAAGAATTAAAAAAACTCGGCGAAGATCGCCGTCCTCTTCTCGAATTGCCAGATGATACCCCCGAGCAGATCAGGCAAAAGGTCAATGCTTTCCAAAACTTACAGAGGCAGGGAACAAAGTGGTGGCACGATCAAACAGCCTGCCATCTATGGACATCAGCCTTCTTCACCGAGCTAACCACCGAAAATGATAAAAACAGAAGAATCCCTACAACCGATGATTTGTTTCGTTATTTGAAAACCCATAATTTGGATGGCCGCTTAATCGGAAACGCCTGGGCCCTTGCCCAAAAACATAAGTTCTTTCATTGGCCTTTAGAATTTCCTGAAGTCTTAGGCAAAGGTGGGTTTGATGTAGTGTTAGGGAATCCGCCCTTCAGTGCAGAGATGCCTCTTGGACTTGTAAAGCTTTTACACTCCATAAATTTTTCCGTTTCTAACATAAACTCTGCAGCCCTCTTCGTTCAACGAACCCACCAATTATTGAATTTTAAAGGTCAATTAGGGTTGGTAAATCCCAAGTCTTTAACATACTCGCAAAGATGGTCTAGCATTCGAAAGCTTCTTATCCCGCATCTGCGAACAATAATTGACTGCGGTCATGCATGGAAACTAGTTTTATTGGAACAAATTATATTCAGTTCATCGAAGGCAAAAAGTGAAAACGGCGTGGAAGTTGGAGCAATTTCAAGTTCGGAAAGGAAGGTGATAAACAGAAAGCTGTTAACCCAAATTAACATTATACCATGTGATGTAGAGAAAATTGCGTTTGATATCGTAAACCGACTTTCGGCAGCTTCGATTTCCTTAGGAAGCGTATGCAAAACTTTTCGAGGCGCTGGAGTTCAACGAATTCTTAGTGAATCTGGTAAAATTCCTGTTCTTGGTGGAAAAGATATAGCGAGATACAGAATAAGAGGAGTGAGCGGTTTCCTTAGCGACGAGTTTCTTTATCCAAAGCTCGAATTTCTTCGTCAACCCAAAATTATCTATCAGAATATCATTGCCTATGTGCAGCGCCCCCAGCCACATATAAAAGTTGCCGCATACTATGATCATGATGGTATTGCCACGCTCGATACAGTCAATAATGTAATTCCAACATCAAATAATATTAATCCTTGGGCTGTTACCGGATTGCTCAATTCCAAAGTATTAAATTGGATTGCCTGGCGTTTTCTATACAACAAGGCTCAACGCACAATGCATTTCGACCAGTACTTTCTCGATAGGTTACTGGTTCCCAAATCATTTCTGAACGTCCAATCCGAAATTGGAATGAACGTCCAAGAGATACAAACCATGTATAAGGCTGGCAAAAGAGATTTGACAGAGATTGAAAAACTTGTCGACGAAATAGACCGAATCGTGACTGAATGTTTTGAGTTAACAGAATTCGAGAAAAATGTCATATATGCAGAGTTTCCTCAATTCGACCTTTAGGATTGATCAAACTTAAATTTTAAAGTTCTTAGAGAGGGATTAGCAAAGAAATTTGGGGTCAGACTTTAAAATTGAGATCTAGAGCCTTCAAATGATGTATGGCGGGATGCAGATGATATGCTCAAAGCTGAGATAAAAAAGCAATGGGAAGAAAACCGGACTGCTACCGGTGGACATGAATGGAATCCTCCTGAATGGGCTGAAATTGCTAAAGACGGTATTCCCCTTCCACCCTTTAAATGGGATGAAGACCGCCGTGCCGTCCTCCGGGCGGAACTGGATGCCTATTACGCCAAACTCTACGGCTTCACCCGTAAGCAACTTCGTTATATACTGGATCCTGCAGACTTAACCGAAAAAGAACTTGAAGATATCCTTGACCCCTGGGAAGAAGTCAAAGACCCTCTCGATCCCGAAGGTTACGCAAGGCGTGTCGAAAAAAGCACCTTCCCCGGCGAAACCTTCCGCGTCTTGAAAGAGAAAGAAATGCGCCAATTCGGTGAATACAGGACAAGACGATTGGTTTTGGAGGCATGGATTGGACTGGAAGGAAAATAAGCGATTGGATACAGAAGATCTTAAGATTATGAGGAATCTCAAAGAGATTGATTCATGGATGGAGCATATTTGGCTGAAGTTAATCAAAAAAGAATACGACAACAGTAGGATTCTTGAGGAATCCAATTTGCATTCAACGGTTTACTTTCATTTAATTGAAAAGCCAAGGAGCAAGTGATGGAAATATCGAGACATGCAAGAAACAACATGAGATTGTATAATATCTCTGAAAGGGATATTCTGAACGCTATAAATTCGCCAGATGTTTCAGGCAGGGAAGGAGACAAGGTGGTGGCCGTGAAGAAGTTTCAGGATAAATTCTCAGGCTTTCCACTCAAAGTGGTATATGAAAAAAAAGGAAATGAACTTTTCATTATTACAGCTTATCCGATAAAAAAGAAAATATGGAGGTGAAGCCGTGAAAATTAAGTATGATAAAGAAGCCAACGCAGCTTACATTCAGCTCTCGTCGAAGAAGCCAGATGGTGCTATAGAGATGGCTGAAGGGGTCATTCTTCACACTACGTCAAAGAACGAGATTGTCGCAATCGAGATACTTGACGCTACTAAGAAATTTCCAATTAAGACGCTTTACAAACTCGAACTGTCTCCTGCAGCAGCCTGAAGCGGTGAGGCAGGAAAATCCTCGTGCTGACTTTGTTCTAGTCATTTTAGATGACAGGTTTTCGAACAAGGTCGGACCAAGACAAGTTATTGATTTTATGAGTCAAGTGTCGAAACAAGAGGCTGATTTTGGCCTTGGACTGACATTTTTGGGAGTTGAAACGGCTCGATCAGGATTTCTTAAGGAAGATCAGAAAGGGCAACGAGGCAATTTGGAAAGGAGTTTGGGGTCAGGCAACGGTAACTCGGTATTAGTACGGGTAGAGCTTGTAAAATGAAATAGGGTCACCCATTAAAAGGTACCTGTTAAGGAGAAAAATATTTTTGTTGCAAAAAAGAAGATTCACTTCTTTCATCCCTAAATTATCACCATAACCTTTTTGATGAAGAGGTTATGGGCCTCAATATTTTAAACATCCACACTGCGTTTCCATGACCATGCTCCCACGCACTGAAACCCTTCTTTAATCTTCTTGACATTCCTCCTTGGAGGATGTCATACTATGTAGGACTAATGGAGGTCATCGTTGAGGATATCCGATTTTGAATGGGATGAAGGGAATGTCCTTCATTTTGAACTTCGTCATGGAATTGAGGCAGAGAGAAGGCATGGGGTCAGTCCTTGACACGGGACAGAACTTTTTAAATGGGAATAAAAAACCCCTCGAGAGGGGACATTCCTAAAATCAAATCATCTGATTCCCCTGACGAAACCTTCTTTGTCCTGTAGCAGTGCAACAGATACCCCCTCTATCTATGGAAAGAATGAAATTTTAGATGGGGTCAAATTTCAACTCTTATTAGATCGTTTCTATAAAAGAAAGCCATTTCCCCGGTTATCCTTCAGCCTTTTCTTAAAGCGATGTATGTTCCAATCGTATTTCCTCCTGCATAGGCGAGAATATGAAAAAAGGTATTGGGGTCTGCATCTCTAATAATAAATGTTAAGAGAGCAAAATTGGTCAGTGTGATTAGACCACTTAGAAATGTAGCAGGCCATAATTTTTTATCTGCTACCTTTCTGGTGTAAAGGGTGGTCAGAAGATCGATAATAAGACCTGCGATAAATATTAAAATGATCTTCGGGATCATTGGAATCACCTCCTATGTCTTCATTGAAATCCTTAAGAAGGATCGTTTAAGGAGGTAGGGAGTTGATTTTTAAAACTCTCTAAAAAGGGGAATGGTTTATGTTAGGAGAGGGGATGTTTGCCACAACCTATCTTAGAAGATGGGGAAGGGACGCTTCGTCCCTTCCCCCTTATTATTTTAATACTCTGGAGGAGGCATAGGTGGAGTGGCCGGTTCTTTCTTGGGTTTTTCAGCCACCACAGCCTCGGTGGTGATCAATAGAGAAGCCACAGAAGCTGCATTTTGCAAGGCCAACCTCACCACCTTCGTTGGGTCAATAATCCCAGCTTCCATCATGTCCGTAAACTCTTCTTTATCTGCATCAAAACCAAAATTACCTTTTTCCTGTTTCACTTTTTCTACGATCACCGAACCCTCCTTGCCTGCATTTTCTGCAATCTGGCGAATGGGTTCTTCAAGGGCTCTCTGAACAATCTCCAGTCCTGTTTTTCTATCGCCTTCCAATTTTAATTTGCTCAGTGCAGGCAGGCACCTCAAATAAGCCACTCCTCCACCTGGAACGATTCCTTCCTCAACTGCTGCTCGGGTAGCATGGAGTGCATCCTCGACCCTTGCCTTCTTTTCTTTCATCTCAGTTTCGGTAGCCGCTCCCACCTTGATTACTGCGACACCCCCTGCCATCTTCGCTAATCGCTCCTGGAGTTTTTCTCTATCGTAATCCGAGGTTGTCTCTTCAATCTGAACACGAATCTGCTTGATACGGCCTTCGATCGCAGAGGGTTTTCCTTGTCCTTCGACAATCGTTGTATTGTCTTTATCAATGACTACTTTCTTTGCTCTTCCAAGATCGTCCAATTTCAGATTTTCAAGTTTGATCCCCACATCTTCTGAAATCGCTTTCCCATCGGTGAGGATGGCAATATCCTCTAACATAGCCTTTCTTCTGTCCCCAAAACCAGGAGCCTTCACCGCAGCACACTTCAATGTGCCTCGAAGTTTATTCACCACAAGAGTGGCCAACGCTTCCCCTTCCACATCTTCTGCAATCACCAAGAGGGGTTTGCCTGTCTTGGCCACAGCCTCTAAGATGGGAAGGAAGTCCTTCATATTTGAAATCTTCTTCTCATAGAGAAGGATGTAAGGGTCTTCGAGGACCGCTTCCATCTTCTCCGGATCGGTGACAAAGTAAGGGGAGATATACCCACGATCAAACTGCATCCCTTCCACAATCTCAAGGGTCGTTTCCATCCCCTTGGCTTCTTCGACGGTAATCACCCCTTCCTTTCCTACCTTGTTCATGGCCTCTGCAATGATGTTCCCAATTGTAGGATCGTTGTTAGCAGAAATCGTTCCCACCTGAGAAATCTCCTTCTGATCTTTAACCGGTTTAGAGAGCTTTTTCAGTTCTTTTACTACTTCCTCGACGGCTGTGTCGATTCCCCTTTTTAAGTCCATAGGGTTCGCCCCTGCGGCTACCACTTTATATCCCTCTCGGTAGATAGCCTGGGCGAGAAGGGTTGCAGTGGTTGTTCCATCCCCTGCAGTATCAGAGGTCTTGCTGGCTACCTCCTTAACCATTTTGGCTCCCATATTTCGGAAATGATCCTCGAGCTCAATTTCTTTGGCAACCGTAACGCCATCCTTTGTAACAGTTGGCGATCCAAATGACTTCTCCAGGACCACGTTCCTGCCCTTGGGACCAAGCGTTACTTTAACGGCTTCGGCCAGAGTATTAACTCCTTCCAGAACTGCATTTCTTGCTTCTTGTCCAAATTTTAGTTCTTTTGCCATATGAATCCCCCTTTCTCACATAGATTCATGATTCAATGATGGCGAGAACATCTTCCTCTTTCATAATGAGGTAATCCTCTCCATCTATCTTCACATCAGAACCAGCATACTTGGAGAAAAGGATTTTATCCCCCTTTTTCACTTCCATTGGGATCTTGGTTCCATCTTCTTTTACCTTGCCATCTCCCACGGCTATCACTTTTCCTTCAAAAGGTTTTTCTTTTGCAGTATCAGGAATAATAATCCCTCCTTTGGTTTTCTCTTCTTCTTCCATTCTTTTAACAATGATGCGATCGTGAAGTGGCCTTATCTTCATAAATCCATACCCCCTTTCGATAAACTATAGGTTTAATATTTTTTAGAGAAGGATGAGGAATAAACTTTTCATCCTATAAGGAAATAGAAAAAACCCTCCCTTTAAGACCAGGGTAAACATGGTTCACTCAGGGGGCCCCCTTAAAGGTACTTCATGAAGTATTAGGTTCATTTTGAATAATGGGAACGAAAAGGTTTAATTCTTGAGAATAAGAGAAGTATTTTTTGACAAAAAATTAAGTATTCAGATTGATTTTGTCAAGGAAACACCTGAAAATTCAATCCAGTAAATTACAACTGATTGATATTATTGAAATATTTCGATTTGTTCAAAAATTTTTACCTATACCAAAGGCCGTTAGCCTTCGGGTTGATTTTAATCAAAATTGTAATTAATTTTTTTCGGGAATAAATAATAAATAGGTAAGTCATTTTTAGGAGGTGGTCTTGGTGAAAAAAGGAGGGGTTAGGGCAGAAGGGGCAAAAAAAATTAGGGCAGAACTTTTAAGAAAGGAGAAGGAGATTCAGACCCTAAAGGCCCTTCTTGATCAGAAGGAGATGGAGATTAAGCAATTGAAGGATGAGATCAACTATAAGAATCAGCAGTTAGCCTCAAAGGATATTGAAATGGAAACTTATAAAAACGTTACAGAAGAAAAGATTTTCAGACTGGAGGCAAAGATAAAAGAGCTAGAAGCCAGAATTGGCCGAAAGAAATGATGGGGAATCCAATGAAAGAACAAATTTCAGAACTCGATGGAGCAATAAGAGAGAGAAACTTTGCCCGTGCAGTAATGATTGCCGAATCAAAAGGAGAATCTAAGCATGAGATCAAAACGCTCCAACAAAAGGCCCTCAAAGAGTTTATATTAGAGAACCGTAACCCCCAAGGAGCAAAGGCCCTTGCGGAAGAATATCATTTTAGCAAGGAAGATATAGAAGAATTAATTAAGGAAATACTGGAGGAGGCCAAAGGGAAAGGGATCTTAGATAAAAGACAGTACGACATAAAAACTAAACAATATTTGACTCTGGAGGAGTGGATCAGGGAGTATTTTAAGATTTAAATTGAGGGTTCTTAAGTCCCACATTTTTACTTAGTAAGAAAGTGCTTCACTCATTTATGGATTTTTTAAGATCCCCATTCCAGACCTTGACAAACATAAAAAAGTGATTATTTTTGGGTCAAGATTTGATCATTCATTAGAAAGGAGGGATCGATTATGGCACGAGAGATTGTACCGTGGAGACCATTTCGGGAGTTTGAAAGGATGAGGAGGGAGATGGATAGACTGTGGGATTCTTTTTTCGAAAGGAGGCCTGCAAGGGTTGAGGAGGTTTCAGAGTGGTTCCCAACCCTCGATGTTTCAGAGACCAAAAACGAATATGTGGTAAAGGCCGAACTTCCTGGAATCGACCCCAAGGAGATTGACATCTCCCTGACCAATGACCTTCTCACGATTAAGGGAGAAAAGAAGCAAGAGAAAGAGGAGAAGGAAGAAAATTATCACCTCATTGAACGGAGTTATGGTTCCTTCACTCGATCGATTCAACTCCCTGGTCAAGTTCAAAGTGACAAGATTAATGCTACCTATAAAAATGGGGTGTTGAAGGTCACGCTCCCGAAGACCGAGGAGGCCAAAAAGAAAGAGATTAAGATTAAGGTTGAATAATCCAACCGACCAAAATTCCTAAAAAGGGCACCCTCACTGGTGCCCTTTTTTGTTATTAGATCACCATAGAAACACTTGTGACCCTAAGAGGTCATGAACCCAGCATCTTTATAGAGATTTTTGAAAAATCCTTTTTATATGAAAGGTAAGGTAAAAACCTTTCGGATAAGACCTTGATCATTTTAATTGGTTAATCATCGTATTTAAGAAAATTTTTAGTGAACCTTTTTATGGGTTGGTTTTCGGATAGGGTAAGCCCTTTTGGCTAACCGCTTCTTGGTAAGGGATAAACCCTTACTCCACAATCATTTAAGGGATATTGAATCATTAATAACTATTTGAAATTATAGTAATTATTAAGTCAATCTTAATTTAAAAGAGCCCTATTGAGAGCTCTGAAAAAGTAATCAGAAGAGACTGGGAGGTGGGGTTCCAAGCCCTTCGAATGCGGGCGTTTATAAGTTAAGTTGCTAAAAAGCGAGTAAATAAAAATCAAACATTATCATGGAATTAAACGTAAATGCTTGACTCTCATCGGTATCCGCCCGAAGGCTTTTTCACCCCACCTCCCCAGTCTCCAAAATTCAGTTTAAACACTTTTAGGGATCTACTATTCAAAACTTGACAAATAAAAAACCAGTGATTATTTTTTTGCCATCCTTTTATAACCTTTAAAGTTTTCCATAAATTAGACTTCCTATTTAACCTTTAGACAACGAAGTAATTTCAATATAAAAGGTAAGAAACAGTGAGATGTCACCGTTGTAATGGATTAATGAATTATGAAATGTTCTACAGCCAGGAAGGAAACTTCTCGGGGTGGAGGTGCATTTTTTGTGGAGATATTATTGACCCAACTGTTTTGGAAAATAGGCAAAGTTCAAAACTGAAAAGGAAAGATCGAAAGGCTTAATAAGAAAGTAATTCTACCCCTTAGGTCTTTTAATTTTAGGGATTTAAATAGATTAGCGAGGAAAAGGATGAGAAGGGTGACAGACCCGAGAACAGAAAGGAGGTGGGATGTCATGAGAACACTCTTTTACCTTATGGTTTTCCAGATCTTGGTGGGGATCTGGCTCATGATTTCCCCTTTCGTTCTTGGATATAGGGAGATCACGGGCTTGACCACAAATAACATGATCTTCGGAGCCATTGTACTCATCCTTGGAATCGGAGGAATCTACTCCCAAAAAACTGCACCGGGGATTGAGCACACGGCTAAGAAGACTGCCTGATCTTTGCTCCCTCTATCATCTCTTCAAATAAAGAAGGGCCTGTTCACTCCTTCCCACCTTTGCCTCTTATCGATATCATTGGACAATGACCTCAGGGTCCATGATCCCATGGGGAAGAGAAAAACATTTCTATTGAAAAGCCATTTTCCGTAGGCACAACAATGATTAAAAGAAGATTCCCAATCTCTTGAGAAACACATTTCCAATGGAGATCACTCTCATCCTGACCTGAGGTCTTAACTATAGAGTTAAATCAAAGAGGAGGTGAGCCTTGATGAACAAGATAAGGACGGCCCTGATTGGAGTTGGAAATTGCGCCAGTTCCTTGGTGCAAGGTCGGTTCTACTATCATGATCCAGAGGCAGATATCCCTGGCCTGATTACCAAAAATTTTGCTGGCTACCGTGCCAATGATATTGAATTTGTCGCAGCCTTTGACGTGGATGAAAGGAAGGTTGGATGGGACTTATCCGAAGCCATCTTCGCGCCGCCCAACTGCACCACTGTATTTCAAAAAGAGATTCCATTCTTAAACTGCCCGGTTGAGATGGGATATGTGATGGATAGCATTCCTGTCCACAATGACCAATACCCTGAGTGGGCTCGGTTTAAACCCAAACCAAACATCTACCGAAGTCGTGAGCAGGCCAAGCGGGCCATCGCTCGAATTCTTTTAGAAAAGCAGGTTGATGTTGTGGTCAACTACCTTCCTGTAGGAAGTGAAGAAAACACGCTCTTCTACGCAGAGTGTTGTTTGGAGGCAGGGTGTGCTTTTGTGAATGCTATTCCGGTGTTCGTTTCAAAGATTTATGGAGATCGCTTTAAAAGGGCAGGCCTCCCCATCCTCGGCGATGATATTAAATCCCAGGTAGGGGCAACCATCATCCATCGTGTATTGACCAAGCTCATCGAAGACAGAGGACAACGGATTACACGCTCTTATCAACTTAATGTGGGAGGGAATAGCGATTTCCTCAATATGCTGGATCGGAGCCGATTGATAAGCAAAAAGATTAGTAAGACCCAATCGGTTCTCAGCCAGATGAATGGGGGAGAATTCGATCCTCAAAACATATCCATTGGCCCAAGCGATTACGTTCCATGGTTGAAGGATAACAAAATCTGCTTTCTCAGGATTGAGGCAGAACAATTTGGTGGAGTCCCCATGAATATTGAAGTGAGACTCTCTGTAGAAGATTCCCCCAACTCAGCAGGGGTGATTATGGATGCGGTGAGGGCAGCCAAGGTTTCACTGGATCGAGGGCTTTCTGGGCCAATCATTGAGGCCAGTGCTTATTTATTCAAATCCCCTGTCAAGCAATACGACGACAGTGAAGCACGAGAGTTATTGAGACGCTTTGCAGAACCTCAGCCCAAATTCCCAGAGGACGTGGAAGAACCCTACTTGGCTATTACTGAATCGGCGTTGGTTTGAGGAGAAAAGGTTCAGGAGGGACAAAATGAAGATCGCCATGATGTCAGCATGGAATACGGATTCAGGGGTTTCTGTTCATGCGGAGTTGATTGGTCGGGAATGGGTCAACATGGGTCATTCGTTGCAAATCTTTACTTTTTTTAAACACGATTTTCATGGAACAGTCATGGTGGGAAGTGATGAGGACTATGTGGTGAGGTGCTTCACCACCTCCAACCACCCTCATCCCTCGCTTGATCCAAGACCCATTCTTTCAGCGGAGTATGAGGTTTTTGTGGTCCAAGACCTGGGGATGTTGCCCATGGATGAACTGGCTAAGATCTTTCATCATATTAAAAGAAAAGTTCCTACCATATCCATCATCCATGATAACCAACCTTCTTCCAATCCCTCCTTTTATCAATTTGATTGGGATAGGATGGTTTGTTTTGATCAACGATATGAGGCATTCCTGCGAAAGTATCACCCTGCCGATAAGATTCAAATCATTCCCTTCCCCTGCCATCCAATAAGAAAAGGGGACCAAGGAGAGGCAAGAAGGAGGTTGGGACTTCCTCTTGAAAAGAAGATCCTATTGATATTCGGTCAGAGAATCAAGGAACATCTTCCGTTATTTCCTGTCATCAGGGATCTGAATTCAAGGATGTCGCTCCTTCTTCTCATAGTTTCCCAGAAGGATTTGGATGATCTTCAAATGATGGACGGAATTGAGATGGAGATTCGAAGGGAATCTCCAACCCTTGAATCCCTTTACGATTATCTCCATGCCTCAGATGTCCTGATCCTTCACCGCAACCCTTGTGAAGGAGCAGTCCTCTCAAGTGCAGCATTTCAATGTCTGGGGTCAGGGTGTCCAATTTTGGCCTCAGCCTCTCCATTCTTTGAGACCTTAAAGGAAGTGGTGGTCACTTATTCTCATCTTCAAGAGTTTAAAGAGTTACTCCTTGACCTCTTACGGAAAGGTGAGAGGTATCATGGTTACCAGAAGGCTATGGAAGAGTTTGTCGAGAGAAACTCATCGGAGGTCATCGCGAGGCAATACATTGATCTTTTTCAATCCCTCAGGGAAGAGAGAAGGAGATCTATCACTGTCCCAAAATGGGAAGACCCAACCTTCCTCCACAGGATGGTCGCCTCATAGTTAAAGGAGGTGAGGGAGATGATCTCTTTTGTATCGACTTTTCCCCCGGCCATGTGCGGGATTGGCACCTATACCCATTACTTAACCCGAAATATGCCTAAGGGAAAGTGGGAAGTGATTGCCTTTGAGCTGGATGAATTCTCATGTTGTCGTGGAGAGATTGAAGTGAAGGAAGATGGCCCAGTCACCTATCACATCTGCCTTCAAAATCCTTCTCTCCCCCAAACGATCCTGGGTGATGTGTTATGGTTTCAGCACTCTTTTGGGATGTGGGGCAGAATGAATACACACTTTTTAAAGTTGATTGAAGAGGGCAAGCGGAAAGGGAAGAAGGTGGGAGCAAGTTTTCACACCATTCATTTTCAGTCAGAAGAAACCCCATGGGGAATGCAGGAGAAGGAAGTGGAACTTCTGAGGGAGGCCTTGCCCCTATTGGACTTTATCACCGTCTTCACCATAGGGGCACGCCGGGCAGTGGTGGAAGCCTTCCCCCAATATCAGGAGAAGGTTCGGGTTCTGAGACATGGGATCCATCATTATCCAAAGGTGAGTCAGGAGTATGCCCGGAAGAAACTCTTTGACCATCTTTCTCAGTTGCCCTCTTTTTCTAAATCTGAAAAGATCAGGCTAAAAGGATTTGAGAAGTCCTTCCTCAGGGGAGGAACTCTATTCATTGGAAACTATGGGTTTATCACCCAGGATAAGGATCCCCTTCAACTCTATGAAATAGGAATGAGGATTAGAGAAAGACTTCCAAAACATAGGGTGGTAACCCTATTTGTTGGGAAGATTCAAGAGAGAAAAGACAAAAAGAGAGAGGCTTATCTTCCCATCTTAGAGGCCCTTAGATCACTCCACGATGGGAAGGAAAACCTTTTCTATGAAGATTATCTTCCAGAGGAATTATTCCCACTTGCCTTTAGAGCATTAGATGTTGCGGTCTTCTGGTGCAGTAATGCTACCCAATCTGGGAGGATGGCCCATGCCCAAGGAACAGGGGTTGCGATCGCTGGCCGTAACATAGAAGGGATTGGGGAGACGCTGGCACTCTCAGGACTTCCCTCCGCTCAAACTATAGAGGAAATGTCTGACAAGATAGTCGACATCGTAAAAAACCCAACGCTTTGGAAAATGATTGAGGAAAAGAGCGACCAATTTGCAACCCAATACTCCTTTCGGAATCAGGCCCAAAAACATTTCCTCATAGAAAAGGCCGTTAGAGAGGGAACCAAACTTCCCATGCTGGATGAGGAGGTAAGAGATGACCCATATCTTGGAGAGGTTAGCAATCGGAGATTTAGGGGATTTGGAGAATTTAGGGAATGGGGTAGGATGTGTGCTCAACGTAGCTGAGGAAGTTGATGTCACTCCTCCTCTTGAATATAAAAAGATCCCATTGAAGGATGGCAGTATCATCCCACCCCAAAAGATGCGAGAGGCTATCGGTTGGATTCGGGACCGAATTGGTTCTAAAAAGGTTCTTATAGCCTGTCATTATGGCGTCGGAAGGTCGGCCTCAATCGTCATTGGATACCTTTGTAGCCTTGGGTTTGGATATCAGGAGGCCGTCGAATTTGTATCCTCGAAAAAACCCAAGATCACTCCCATGCCGAACCTAAAGGAGAGCATCCAGGAGAGCCTTCATTGTGGGAAGGAGATGGCCCAATGCACATTGCAATGATGACTGCCTGGAATACTGATTCTGGAGTAGCCGTCCATGCTGAACCCATTGGCAGGGCATGGCGTGAAATGGGACATGATGTCACTATATTTAGCCATGTGACATACGATTATCATGGAGAAGGTTTTACGCGGAAAGACGAGGACTATGTGATCCGTTGTCTGGGAACCCAGAGGACAAACTTTCTTGATCCTCGTCCCATCTTGACAACAAATTTTGATGTCTTAGTGGTTCAAGACCTAAGGATGCTTCCCGTTGAGAATTTGGCCAAGATCTTTCCATTGGTCCGGGCTCGCGCAAGGATAGTTCATGTGGTACATGAGAATAGGCTTCCAGAAGAGGCGTGGTTTTATCAATTTATTTGGGATGGGGTGGCTTACTTTGACGAAAGACAAGAATTTTTAAAGGAAGTATACCCTGATGCCAAACGGATACCATTTCCCTGTTTTCCCATTCGTAGGGGGGATAAATTAGAAGCACGGAAGAAACTTGGTCTACCCTTAGATAAAAAGATCATATATGTCTTCTGCCATAGAGGGTATGAACCTTTTCTCAGGGATTTACCGAGGGAATTATATGGAGAGGCCATCCTTCTATTTGTTGTTCCTCCAAACTACCAGATGGTGGAGAGAGGAAGGGTGCCTCCATGGATGATCATCCGGGAGGAGAAGGTTCTCTCTGAAGAAAGGTTTGATGATTATCTCTTTGCCTCGGATGTAGCGATCTTTCATAAATTTCAGAGCCTCTATTTAGGTGTGGTATCCTCCACTGCCTTTCAGGCCCTCGGGGCTGGATGTCCAATCCTTGTCCCAGGGATGTCTGATTACTTTAAACCTCTCGAAAATGAAGTTCTCCATTACCATGATATTCATGACCTTCAGGAAAAGTTAGTAGAAATCCTAAAAGACGGTGATAAGAGAAGGTTTGTGATTGACCAGGCGGATGGTTTTTGCTCAGTCAATTCACCCCAGATCATAGCCAAGAGGTTTATAGATTTCTTTGTTGAACTGGGGAGGCCAACATGCAGATATCTATAAGTGAAAAGGATTTTCCTATTGGACCCTTCAGGGATTACAGAGGTAATCCGATCCTAAGACCCACAGATGGGTTTCAATCAGAAAAGATCTATAATCCTTCTGTATGGAGAGAGGGAGAGAAGTTTTTTATGCTCTATCGTGCTGAAGCGGATGATGATGTGACAGGAAGGATTGGTTTGGCGGTGAGCGAAGATGGGTTTCATTTTCTCTGTCATAAAGAACCCGTCCTTAACCCAGGAGATGATTTCGATCGAGGAGGGTGTGAGGATCCGAGGGTAGTAAAGATAGGAGAGAGTTATTATCTCACCTATGTGGGAAATAGTCTGAGGTATCATGTTTCAAATATCTGCATTGCCCACTCGAAAGACTTAATACACTGGGAAAAACTGGGTCCAGTCCTAAATCCTCGGCCTGGCACATGGAATAGCGGACAGTTGAAGGCAGGGGTCATCGTTCCAGAGAGAATCAATGGAAAGTTTGTGATGTATTTCATGGGTGAAGAAAGACCCTGGACGACTGCTATTGGTATTGCCTTTTCCAATGATCTTATGAACTGGTTTGAGCCCCTTGATAGACCTGTCCTCACCACCCGGCCTGGGTATTTTGACTCTCAGGGTGTGGAACCAGGTCCAACCCCCATCCTTTCTGAAGAAGGCATCTTTCTTATCTACAATGGATGGGGGACAGATTGCATTTATAAACCAGCCGGAGTTTTATTTTCAAGGAAAGACCCAACCACAATCTTGTGGAGAAGCGATGAACCCCTGTTGAAGTTAAAGAGGGATTACGGAACCGATTATGGGGAAGGGAACCACTGTGTCGCAGAAGGATTGGTCAAAAAGGGGAGACGCTGGTTCTTATATTATGGAGCGGCTGATCGATTTGTCTGTTTGGCTACTTATGACATTTAAGGAAGGGATGACGAGATGTTAAGACGTTTCATCAAGAACCCCATTCTAAAACCAAGGAGGCAGAATGACTGGGAATCAAAACTGGTCTTCAACCCAGGTGCCATCTTTGAAAATGGGCTTTTCCACCTCCTTTACAGGGCAGTTGGGGATGACGAGATTTCGAGAATTGGCTATGCGGTGAGTGCGGATGGATATGAATTTTTCAGGTTTGATAAACCTGTCTTTACCCCAAGGGGGGTCGCGGAGAGCAAGGGTTGTGAAGATCCAAGAATCGTCTGCCTTGAAGGCAAATTCTATATGACCTACACGGCCTATTCCAATAAAGGGGTCAGGGTCTCTCTGGCATCTACCCAAAACTTCATTCAATGGGAGAGATATGGCGTAGTCCTCCCGGATATGGAAAACAAGGATGCGGTTCTATTCCCGGAGAAGATAAATGGGAAATATGTGATGCTTCACAGGCCCATGGACCCTCCACGAAGTATCTGGATTGCCTATTCTGATAATCTCCTCCAATGGGGGGATTTCAAAAAGGTTATGGAGCCTATTCCAGGAAAGTGGGATGGGATTGGAATTGGTTCAGCAAGCCCACCTGTAAGAACTGAAAAGGGCTGGTTACTGATCTACCATGGAATCGATAAAGAGAATATTTACAGATTAGGAGTAGCCCTTCTTGATTTAAACGATCCTTCTCGGGTAATCGGGAGATATCCAGACCCTATCCTTCAACCCGAAGAGGATTATGAACTTCGAGGCGAAGTGAGAGAGGTGGTGTTTGGGTGTGGCATCTGTGAGGTTGAAGACAAATATTTTGTCTATTACGGGGCTGCGGACAGGGTGATCTGCGGTGCTACGGCAGAGAAGAAAGAACTTTTAGATTTGTTTTAATGGTTGGGAGGTGAGTAAGATGAAGATCACCATGATGAGTCGATGGAACATTCCCTGTGGGGTTTCGATTCATGCAGAACTGGTTGGAAGGGAATGGGTGAGGATGGGACATGAACTCCATGTCCTTGCCCCCGTGGAATGGGAAGGCTACCAGAGCGATGCAGATGAACCCTATGTAAAACGATGTTATCGTCTTCCCAAACCTGATCGGAAAGAAGGCTATTTCTTTAACCCGGAACCCTTCCACACCATCGAGGCCGATGCCTTTGTTGTCCAAAACCTCGAGATCCTTCCTATGGAAGATCTTTTGAAGGTCTATCCCACCATAAGAAAGAAGTGTAAAACCGTATTTGTTGTCCACGAAGGAAAGCCTCCAAAGGATCCCACATTCTATAAATTTGAATGGGATGCAATTGTCTGCTTCGATGAGAGATATAGACGATTTTTAAAAGAAATTTACCCTGAAGAAAAGATCTTTATCATCCCCTATCCCTGTCATCCCATCCACTATGGGGATAAAATTGAGGCAAGAGAAAAACTTGGCCTTCCACTCCATAAGAAGGTTATCTTTAATTATGGGATAGGGGTTTACCGCCACCTCCATCTTCTTCCAACGATTAGACGGGTCAATGAAGAGTATCCCCTCATTCTTCTTACCATGACTCACATCCCCGATTGGTATGAACTCTTTGAGGCAGTAAAGGGGATCTATCCGTTTATTGATTTGAGAAAAGGGGATATACCGATCAAAGAGCTCTATACCTACCTTCATGCCTCAGATGCCCTGCTTGTTCACAAAGATTCAGCAGAGGCCATTGTGGTTCCCTCCACAGCCTTTTTGTGCCTGGGGTCAGGGTGTCCAATTCTTGCTTATGACACCAACTTTTTTGAGACCTTTGATCAAGAGGTCTTGAAATATAGTGAGTTGGGGGCCGTCTTAAAAGAGGTCTTTGAAGGGAGTCATCGAGTGAAGGCCA
>CAZFDM010000202.1:0-9050 GCA_964517975.1 uncultured Syntrophaceae bacterium | reverse complement strand
ATCTCCCCCATCAATCTCCTCTTTCCAAAAAGGGGAAACATCTGTGATATTGAAATCTCTTTCATCGTCATATCTTCGTCCCTGAAACTGAAATTGGTTGGAAGACTGATGATTCCGAAACCTAACATTGGGTCTGGAAGGGCACGGGCCTGAGGAACTCTCTCTTTAAAGGCTTCCCATTTCTTTTTCGAGGCAAGAATTTCAGGATTATTCTGAAGGGCCTCCTCAATTAATTGATTCAGATTGACGGTTCCCTTTTCTGTCTGGGCATAAGAAAATAAAGGCAGTAGAATGAAAATACATAAAAAAATCTTTTTAATTAAATTAGGATATCTCGCCATAATTAAATCACCTTCCTTCTATAAAGGAAAAAGCTCTTGACATTAGCCAAAACCTTTAGGGGGATGAAGGTTTTGCGCATTGGACCAAAATATTCGGTCCCTTGCCAAGAGCCTTTTTCTTTATCCAAAAAATGATTAATTACCCTACAACCGTTCGTTTATTTTAACTTATTAACAACCAGGATTTGGGTAAATAGGGTAAATTATGTATTTTTTAAAGATAAAGACCTTAATTTTCAAATACGCCCTTCACTCCTCCTTCCATTGTTTTTAACTCTTAAATTTTTGGAGGATGAAATATGAAGCGGGGAATCAGTTGTAAATTAGGAAATTGATTAATTAAAACCATTCGTCCCTTTAAAGGAAGATGGAGGTTTTCTGAAATTCCATGCTCTATAATGAATGGACAATGAAAGAGGCTCCCACAATCTAAATTGACACCGTTAAATTGTCCCGTCTCTTCGCAAATATGTGTAGGAATGGAAGGAACATAGGAAAGAAGGATTCCCAAAATAATAAAAGAAGCTATAAAATTCATATAACTTTTCCATTATTAGTGAGGGTGGCTCTCGGTCAAACCGCTAACCCTTAGGGGGGGTGAAGGTTTTAGCATCAAGTATTTAACCGAGAGCCATCTCCTCTGTAATCTTATATAAGGCCCTTAGCCAACGGGACTAAATCATTAGGTTCTGTAGGCAAAATTCTTTTAACTCCTTTATTGAAATTGATATTTCTATGTTCGATTTTTAATCTTCTTCAGAATGGATTCATGTCTGTGGCAAAATTCATACTTTCCGTTTAGTTGAGCGTGAATCATCTCTTCTTGCCAATGAGCATTAAAAAGGCGGCAGTCCTGATCCTCACAGAAAGGATTTTCCATTATTTGATAGAAGAAGGCTTGCATTATATACCCTTTTATTACCTCGGTTATTCTTGAATCCTCATGGTCAAGGAATCTCCCTCTGTATTCCTCTTTTAATATCTCTATGGGTACCCCCATCTGTCTCTTGACATAAAATTCTCTTGGCTTTGCGGGAGCCATAACCAATCCTGGAACCGAAATAATATGGGGAAAACCATAAATGCTCGTCCGGATATGATATCGGTGATCATTTTGATCCCACGTTCCTATCAGTTGATTGGTTATAAGAATTGAACAATATCTTTCGTCTAAACTCCCCTTTAAAGGAAAAACCGCCAAAAGTTTTTGGTATAATATCCCCTCATATAGAATCCCAAATGATTTCCATTCCCGATCACTTATTCTCTCTTTCTCATAAGCTACCTCTCCATCCAAAGGTTTTTTAGGGAAAATCCCTTTCTGAGGATCGTTGATTCTTAATTGAGCCATCTTTTGAGCAATCATCTCGATCTGTTCTGTTGAAATACTTTCATAGATATTTCCACAAAGGAAAACTCTTATCCCTGTGGTCTCTCGGACATAATCTTTTAATTCATTTAGATTTACCCTCTTAAGATCCCCTTCTTCATAAATTTCAAACCATAATGGAATTTGCCCAGTTATGAAATCCACTTTTAATTCATCAATTTTTATTCATTTTTTAAGAATGACCTGAGCTCCTTTCCGACCAGAAAGTAACATTGCTCCAAAAGTCGGCCCCATTCTTGGAAGACCATAGGTCGTTGCTACAGCCATTCCTGTAACAATAAGTCCTGGATGAGCCTCTCCAGTATGTTCCACAACAAGGTCTTCTGATTGTTCCACCCACATCGCTCCATAACCAGATGTTTTAAGAATACCTCTCTCCTCAAGTTTCTTAACTACACAGGCATCATGGCCTGTGGAATCTACCACCACTTTTGCCTCGAGGGCAATTGGATCAACACAGGTAATTTCACGAGGAAGAGCCTGTACAGGAGTCCAGTTAACCACGGCCCCACAGACTCGATTCCCCTCCCTTAAAATCACATCATCAAAAATGGTCATATTTGCAAATTTAACTCCGGCATCACAGGCTGAAGAAATTAACTTTGAACAGGCATGAGGACCATCAGCCACATAAAGACCTCGAGTCACCTCTTCATAAGGGATCCCTAATTCTTCAAGGATTTTCTGCCCAGGTTCCCTAACGGTCACTTTATTCATAAGGTATCCACCAATCCAGAATCCTCCACCAATATAATTATTTCGCTCTACAATGAGAGTCTTTAAACCTTTTAATGCTAGATCCCTCCCAGCCATCAACCCACTTGGTCCCCCTCCAATGATCAAACAATCACTTTCTACATATTCAATAAACTGCTTTGCAAAACTATCCACAATGGCCCGAGTTACATCTTTTTCGCTTATAGGAGTAAAAATCTTTTTAGCCATAAATGAAGGATCCTCCTTTAGATTTTATAAAAATTAATGAGAGGAATATTGCAATGAGAGTTTTCTCTTCTGTCTTTCACAATCAATGCAGTACTCAGGATATCGGGCTCCTCCGTCTGGGAAGATTGTTACAATTAATCCCTGTTCCAGCGACTCCGCCAATTTTAATGCCGCCCAAAAAGCCGCGCCTGACGAAGGGCCCACCCAAAGCCCCTCTTCCCTGGTAAGACGCCTTGCCATCTCAAAAGCATCTTCTGTCTGCACGAAAAATGTCCCATCCAAGATCGTTTCATCATAAATGCCGGGCCGAATAGCCGTTTCAATATGTTTTAGCCCTTCTATCCCATGAAAACCGCTGTCCGGCTGCACGCCAAAGAGTTTAATATGAGGGTTGAATTCTTTTAACCTCCTTCCCGTCCCCATCAAAGTCCCTCCAGTTCCGACTCCAGCGATGAAGTGGGTCACCTTGCCCCCTGTCTGATGAATGATTTCGACACCGGTGGTCTCATAATGGGCCTTCCAGTTAGAGGGATTGTTATATTGATCCGCCTTAAAATAGATTTCAGGATGGGCCTCAAAAATCTTCTTTGCCTCAATAAGAGCGCCGTCCGATCCTAAGATGGGATCGGTAAAAATGAGTTTTACGCCGTAGGCTTCGAGGGCTTTTTTGCGTTCCTCGCTGATATTGGCCGGCACGACAAGTTCTACCCGATAACCTTTGATCGCTCCGATCATCGCATAGGCAATGCCGGTATTACCTGAGGTGGAGTCGAGAATGATCTTATTCTTCCTCAGTTGGCCAGATCGTTCCCCATCCTCGATGATCTTTTTGCCGGCACGATCTTTCACAGAACCTCCGGGATTGAGCCACTCCACCTTTGCGAAAATCTGAACCCCCTTTAAATGCTCTGCCATCTTTCGGATCTGAATCAAAGGGGTATCCCCGATCATGGTAAGCAGGGAATGATCCTCTTTTCTTGAAGGAAACCAACTCGAATCTATATCATGTCTGACGCGGAGGGCTTCCATAATTTCCTCAAAAGAAATGAGAAGTATCCGTTTTCCAGCCTTGGTAAAAGACGACGATCATCTCTTTCAAAAATCCATGAGTGGACATCCGCTGAAAAAATGCCCTTTTCAATACTTCACTTTTATCTTATCCATTTCCTCTTTGGTGATCTCCGGCCAACGTTTCGTCGTCCAGTGACCCACCCATTCTTTAAAAACTTTAAGATTTTTCTGCCTCTCTTCTTCAGAAGTTCCCAGATACTGATACATGTTTCCGGGTTTTCTATCTGCTCTATTTTTGCCATCATCCAGCCTTCTCATAAGGGAACCCGTATCAGGCCATGCCGTGTAAAAGATCAAGTGGCTGTAAGTGTCCATCCGCATGCCCTTTCCCTTCGCAAGCCATTTTTCCTTCTCTGATTTAAAGGCATCATATTCAGGCGCTGAATCTGGACCATGGCAGGCGATACACTTTGCATTAAATAAAGGTTGGATATGTGTCCGGTAAGTCACCTCCCCTGCATGGGCATTAAATGAAATCAGTATAAAGGCTATCCAGATAAAAATAATTTGTTTCATTCGTCTCTCCTTTCTTTTTACCTATTAAATCCTCCACCGATCAACCACATAGCCTCAAACGATACCCCCTGAGAGGACTCCTCTCAAGGAATAACTTCTATCTCTTCCGGGAAGATCGCCTCTTCTCTAATTCGAAAGGCTTTTACGACTGGCGTCTCTTCCTTCAAAGAGATGATGACCGATGCGACTTCCGGATAGAAAGCCAGTTTCACATCGGTCTCAGATGGAAAGGCTTCCGTATGCGTGTGCGAATGATAAATCGCCACCATCTCCAGCGAATCCCTGTCCATTTCTTCGAAAACTTTTAACTGCTCCTGAGGGGACATCACATACCGAATCGGGCTCTGCTCCTCGTTCCTCAACTCAAACGCCCTCTGAACCGTCCCATCTCTTCCACCCAGGATTCCACAACACTCCAAAGGGGCCTCTCTTCGAGCATGTTCAATCATGCCGATATAGATGGGTTTTGGAATTCTTATCACCTTCGCCTCTACTTTTTCGGAGGACCTGTCTCTATGGACTCCTTGCTCCGGCTCCATTCGATCCAGGAACCATCATAATTTCTTAACTTCTCAAGTGGAAAACCGATCAGGTAAAGACTCACCAAACTGTGAGTCGATCGTACCCCGGATTGTCAGTAGATATAGATCTCTTTATCCGGGGTCACCCCTAAATCGGCAAAGAGTTTTCTTATCTCCTCGGCGGATTTCCAGTATCCCTTATAGGGTCCCTCCTTAATCAAAACCTCTTTCCATTCGATCCACTTCACTCCTGGAATGCGGCCAGGTCTGACCGCACCGGTCAGGGTCTCCTCTCCCAGATACTCTTTGCTTGCCCGGACATCGAGGACGATCTTCTTGGGATCTCTCAATGCTCCCCTGACTTCTGGCAAAGTGCAAAGCAGGGGTTCTGTCGTCTTCGTCTTTCCCGGCAACCTGAATTGGGCAGGACTGATTTGTGGAGGAATCATCTCGGTCGGGTACCCTCTTGCCTTCCATCCCTCCAAAGCTCCATCCAAAAGCTTCATCTGATGGATGGGGAACCCATAATATGCCAGGATCCACCAGAGCCTGGCACCGTCAGGGCCGTCGGAATAGATAATGAGCGTATTTCGATGACTGATTCCAAGTCTTCCCATGAGCTCTTCAATCTGAGCCTGAGGGGCCATCATCCCTGGAAGGGGGTGATCTTTGTCTGTTATATCAGGCCTCCAGATATTCACAGCCCCTGGGATATGACCTGCAAGATATTTGATCTTTTCCCTGACATCAATGATCCTGATGTCGGGGTCTTTTCGGTCGATCAGGACTTTCAACTCTTCAGGTTGAATGAGGAGTTCTGGTCTGCTATACCCTCCATTGGGAATCGTTAGGGCTGTTGGAACAAATATGAGAAGAAGAAAAAGAGTGATCCATGGGATGATGAAATTTTTTCTGCTAAAATGGGGTATTTGATATTTCTTACTCAACATCTTTAACTTCCTTTCTCCCCCCCATTAAATCGTGGCGTGACTTCTCGTTTCCAGAGCACACACCTCATGATAACCGGTCAACTCTCTGATCTTGGGTTCCTCATTGCAAAGAGGGCAGGATGGATTCTTCTTAACCTGGAAGAGTTTGAACTCAACATCCAGGGCATTATAGATTAAAAACTGACCGATCAAGGGTTTCCCAATGTTTAAGATGAGTTTTATCGCCTCTGTAGCCTGTAATAAACCAACCTGCCCGGGCACAACTCCCAGGACCCCTGCTTCGTTTCAGCTGGGTACAAGTCCTGGGGGGGGAGGTTCAGGAAAGAGGCAACGAAGACAAGGACCTCCATTGCCAGGATAGAAGACGCTCGCCTGTCCCTCAAATTGAAATACCCCTCCAAAAACAAAGGGCTTCCCCGCGAAGAAGGCCGCATCGTTGACCAGATACTTGGTCGGAAAATTATCCGACCCGTCCACAATGATGTCGTAGTCTTTAAATATCTGAATGGCATTTTCAGAGGTTAACCGCTCCGCATAGGGAATGACCCTGACATCGGGATTGGTCCTCGCTATCGCATCTTTTGCAGATTCGACCTTCAGCCTGCCTATATCCGAAGTGCGGTGAAGGATCTGTCTCTGAAGGTTGGTCAGGTCCACCCTATCGTCATCAATAATCCCCAATGTCCCAACGCCTGCGGCTGCTAAGTAGAGTCCGATCGGGCAACCCAGTCCTCCTGCTCCGACCAGAAGGACTTTGGCCTGCAACAGCTTTGCTTGACCCTCCGCTCCCACTTCTTGTAGAAGGATGTGACGGCTGTAGCGTGTGAGTTGTTCTGATGTCAGTCCAGTATCACTGGCGACCTCATAGCCTGCCTTCTTCCATCCCTCGATCCCTTCCCGCATAGAGAGGACCTGTTGATAACCCATTCCCCTCAAGGTTTTGGCCGCCAGAATGGAGCGGACCCCTGCCGCACAATAGACGACAATAGGGAGGCTCTTATCGGGAATCAGGGATTCCACCTTTTCTGAAAGGCTGGGTCGAGGGATGAAAATAGAATTTTTTAGATAACCCAAAGCCAACTCTTCCTTCTCTCGAACATCAAGGAGCACAGGGGGTTCTTTGCTTTTGAGGAGGCGGTTCACTTCTTGAATCGATATTTCGGGAATATCCCTATGCTTCTGTTTCAAAGCCCTCCTGAGCAGAGGACCTGCTACCTTCCAAAATAAATCTTTCACTCTCTTTTCCATCTCATTCTCCATCCATTGTTTGTTTAAACAGAAAAGTCTGAGATCTAAGGGCAATGGCAAAGAGGCTGGTTTTGTCAATACCTACACGATCACATCCTTCTCAACTGGCTCCACCTTCACCCCTATTTCCTTCAAATAATCGACGGCTTTCAGGTATTCTTCTTCCTCCCCATCGATCTCCAGGGTCACCCAGCCTACATTTTCGGTGACATTCGCACTTCGAATATTGGTGACGATCTTAAAACGATGGCCAATATTATAGATCACTGGCTCCTGGATCCGTTCTGGAGGAAAGGTAAGGGTCACCTTCCTCTTTTGTGAAGAACCGCCGGCAATCGCAGGGATGATAGAGATTTGATCTCCCTCCTTAACTGGCGTTTCAAGGTTCTGAATGAAGCGGATGTCCTCATCGTTCACATAAATATTGATAAACCGTCTCACTTCACCATTTTCGTCTCTTAACCTCTCCCTCAGCCCCGGATAGGTCTCGGTCAACCATTGGATCACCTCTCCAACAGTATTTCCTTTGGCGGCAATGATATCTTGTTCTCCGGTCAGCTTTTTGAGCGGCGTGGGTATTCGCACTCGAACGTTCATCTCTCTCCTCCTGTGTTAAATCGCAGATTGAAAAACCGATTCTTTCAATCTCTTCTGTCGCGGAGTAATCATCTTCTCAAACTCCGAAAATTTGGCATCGATGATCTGGGGCTTTCCGACTCGGTCCTGGACTGCTTCTTGTGTTTTTAAACCATTCCCTGTGATGGAGATGAGAATGGGTTCATCTTTCGAAATGACTCCGTGGTCGATCAACTTCTTGGTCACTCCGACTGTCACTCCCCCCGCTGTCTCCGTGAATATCCCTTCAGTCCGGGCCAGAAGTTTCATGGCCTCCACGAGCTCTTCATCCGAAACATCCTCAGCCGATCCCCCGGATTCACGGATTGTTTTCAATGCATAAAAACCATCCGCAGGATTACCAATGGCCAAGGATTTGGCAATTGTTTTGGGCCGCTGGGGTTTAATCCAGTCGATCCCCTCCTTAAAGGCAGATACAATGGGATTCGACCCCGAAGCCTGGGCGCCATAGATCTTACTCTCGACCCTATCAAGTAGACCGATTCCTTCAAGCTCCTTAAACCCTTTCCAGATTTTAGTGATGAGAGATCCTCCAGCCATTGGAACGATGACATGTCGGGGAATTTTCCATCCCATCTGCTCAGCAATTTCAAAGCCAAAGGTTTTTGAACCCTCTGCATAAAAGGGTCTGAGGTTGATGTTAACAAAGGCCCACCTATAATTCTCTGCAATCTCACTGCAGAGTCGGTTGACCTCATCATAACTTCCTTTAATGGCAATCAAGTTTGTTCCATAGATCAAAGTGCCCAGTATCTTTCCTTGCTCAAGGTCATAGGGAACAAAGATGTAACTTTCGAGTCCTCCTTCCGCTGCCAGTGCAGCAACTGAATTGGCAAGGTTTCCAGTCGATGCACAGGAAACGACCTTGAACCCAAATTCCTTGGCCTTTGAAACTGCAACAGAGACGACCCGATCTTTAAAAGAAAGAGTCGGATAATTGACTGCATCATTTTTTATATAAAGTTCCTTCACACCCAAGACTTCTCCCAACCTCTTTGCCTTAATAAGGGGAGTATACCCTACATATCTTCCCACAGTAGGGTCAGACTCTAAAGGGAGAAGTTCTTTATATCGCCACATGGTCTTTGGCCTTTCCTCAATCTTACTTCGAGTCACACTCTTTTTAATCTCATCATAATCATAAGAAACTTCTAAGGGGCCAAAGCAAAACTCACAAACATGAATGGGGTTAACTTCGTACTCCCTTCCACATTCCCTACATTTCAAACCTTTTACATATCCCATATTCTCACCTTTTTTATGCATATTTATTAAAAAAATTGTTTATTAATATAATCAAGTATATTTTTAAACGAAAAGGGGGAAATAAAATTATCCCCCTTTTTTCACATTATCATAACATTAATCAATTGAAAATACTGTAATTTTACCATATTATGTGCCTTAACAAATTTTTTAATATACTTTATTT
>CAZFDM010000201.1:0-17280 GCA_964517975.1 uncultured Syntrophaceae bacterium | reverse complement strand
GGATCCATTTCCGATAAAGATTGGAAAGGGGTATCCGATCCAGCCATATCCTTGCTCCCACATCGCTCTCCTCTAAGAGATGGGTGGTATCGATGAGAAGGCCATCACTGATATCAATCATTGAAGTGGCCAGACGATGCTCAGCAATCCTTTGACCCAATGTTATTCTTGGAAGGGGGGAGAGGTGTTTTTCGATTAATTTCTTGGGCCCTCTTGTTAAACCCTTTTCCTTGAGAACTCTTAATCCCAAGGCAGAATCTCCTAACGTACCAGACACATAGAGTCCATCTCCAACCCTTGCTCCTTTTCTAAAGATAGGTCCTCCCTTTCCTGCTTCTCCTAAAAGACAGATGTTGATGGTAATCTTATTGGAAAGGGAAGTGTCCCCCCCAATGAGTCGGACGCCAAACCTATTTGCTCCAATCCTTAATCCCTTGTAAAATGAAGTAAAGAAAGAAAGTGGAAGATCTTTTGGAACACCCAAGGAGATGAGAAAGTATTTTGGAATTCCCCCCATGGCTGCGATATCGCTAAGGTTAACCATCAGGGATTTTCTTCCCAACCGGTAAGGATCAATCCATTTCCTATGGAAATGGACTCCCTCAATGAGGATATCTGTTGTGATTAGCAGGGAATTTCCTTCCATTTTAACCACTGCCACATCATCGCCAATCCCTTGGATGAGAGATGGATCAGAGGAGGCCATCCATTTTCTTATTCGATTGATAAGACCAAACTCACCCATCTTTCGAAGGTCGCGATTGGATCTCATGGCCCGTGACTGTTTTACTGTCATAAACTTTTTAGATAACATTTAAAGGTGTCAATTTTTTGTATTCTCAATATCATTTCACAAAACTTGCTCATTCCCGACACAGAAACGGATACGCTACTTACGGGTCAAGGCGATTTCCAAGACTTCATCCATATGTTTGACGGGGATAAAGTCGATCTTGTTTCGAATATATTTTGGAAGGTCTGAAAGGTCTTTCTTATTCTGGTAAGGTATGATTACCTTTTGGATATGGTTGCGATGGGCTGCCAGTGCCTTTTCCTTCAATCCCCCAACGGGGAGAACCCTTCCCCTGAGGGTGATCTCACCGGTCATGGCCACATCCTTTCTCACGGGAATGCCGGTAAGGATAGAGACCAGAGCAACTGCCATGGTGATGCCTGCTGAGGGACCGTCCTTTGGAATGGCTCCAGAGGGGACGTGGATGTGGATGTCCTTGTGGTTAAGATTTAAGGATTTGATTCGGTAAGTCTTCTGTTTCGACCTCGCATAGGTGAGAGCCGCCTGGGCAGATTCTTTCATCACATCTCCAAGATGGCCAGTAAGGATGAGAGAGCCTTTTCCAGGAGTGGTCGCTGCCTCCACATGAAGGACATCCCCACCGGTTTCAGTCCAGGCAAGGCCCAAAGCTAACCCTACTTCATTTCTTTTCAGTTCCTCATCAGGAAGAAATAGAGGGGGACCGAGGAACTGGTGAAGATTTCTTGGATTGATATAGATTCTCTTACCCTCACCCTCTGCTACCCTGCGAGCCACCTTTCTACAGATAGAGGCTAACTGCCTTTCGAGGTTACGGAGCCCTGCCTCCTGAGTATACTGAGAAATGATCTGAAGGATCGCTTTGTCAGAAATTTGGAGGATGTTTGGGGAGATCCCATTCTCCTCCATCTGTCTGGGGAGAAGGAATTTACGTGCGATCTCCATCTTCTCCTTCTCCGTATATCCTGGAAGATTGATAATCTCCATCCGATCCTTGAGGGCTGAGGGAATGGGGTCTGTGAGATTCCCTGTGGTGATAAACATCACTCTTGAAAGATCAAATGGAAGATTGAGGTAGTGGTCGCTAAAGGCGTTGTTCTGCTCTGGATCAAGTACTTCAAGAAGGGCAGAGGATGGGTCTCCTCGGAAGTCTACACCGATTTTATCCACTTCATCCATCATGAAGACAGGGTTGTTGGATCCTGCTTGCTTTATGGACTGGATGATCCTTCCAGGCATAGCCCCCACATAGGTACGACGGTGGCCTCGAATCTCGGCCTCATCTCGAATGCCTCCAAGAGAGATCCTGACAAATTTTCTTCCAAGGGCACGGGCAATCGATCTCCCTAAAGAAGTCTTTCCTACCCCAGGAGGTCCAATAAAACAGAGGATGGGGCCCTTGACCCCCCGACGGAGTTTATGGACGCTCAGGTATTCTAAGATTCGGTCTTTTACCTTATCTAAATTGTAATGGTCTTCATCCAAAACCCGTTTGGCCTTCTGGATATCGAGGTTGTCTTCGGTTGATTTCGACCAGGGCAAATCGATCAGCCAGTCGATATAAGTTCGCACCATCACCGCCTCTGCGGCATCTGGATGCATCTGCTCCAGTCGCTCCAATTCACGTCGGGCTTCTTTTTCAACTTCTTTAGGCATCTTTGCCTTTTTGATCTTCTTGAGAAGTTCCTTAAGTTCCTTGGTCCGTTCATCCACCTCACCCAGTTCACTCCGAATGGCCCGCAACTGTTCACGAAGGAAATATTCTTTCTGGCTTTTCGTCATTTCATCCCTTGCCCTGGATTGGATCTTGGCCTGCATGGTGAGGACCTGAACCTCTTTTCCAAGGAGTTCATTGAGCGCTTTAAGTCTTTCAATGGGATCAAGAATCTCCAAAATCTCTTGGGCCTTTTCTACAGAAAGTTCAATGTTGGAAGCCACCAGATCGGCTAACCTTCCTGGATCGTCCACCCCTTCGAGGATGAACATCAGGTCAGGGGATAAGAGTTTACCATAGGAGACGATCCTCTCCAGTTGTTCTTTCACATTTCTCATCAGGGCTTCTGTCTCAAGCGTGATCTCTGTGATAAATGGGTCTTTGATATTCTCCACTTTCACAAGAAAATAGGGTTTTGTGTGGATAGTTTCTTTAATAGAGGCTTTGGAGAGACCCTGAATAAGGATCTTTACCTTTCCATCGGGAAGCCTGAGCATTTTCATGATGACCGCCACCGTTCCCACTCGATAGAGGTCCTTAGGAGAAGGGTCTTCTTCCCCTACTTTTTTCTGGGCGACCAAGAAAATCAAACGGTCTTTGGAGATGGCCTCCTCAATCGATTTGATCGACCTTTCTCGACTGACAAACAACGGAATGACCATATAAGGGAAGATAACAATATCCCTCATAGGAAGAAGAGGAAGAATTTCGGGAATGGATAGAAGATCTTTTTCAGGTTCTTTTTTCATACCGTTTCAGGATGGTTTCGATCAGGTTAGAGGTGGAGGCCCCTTGTACGAAGGGAAGGATCACCACCTCTCCTCCTGCCCTCTCGACGACATCCCTTCCCACAGTAGTCTCCTTAGTCCAATCTCCCCCCTTCACCAGGACATGGGGTAAGAGCGAAGAGATAAGGTCAAGAGGATCTAACTCATCAAAAATTGTAACATAGTCTACACAACCAAGCCCAGAAATGATCTCTGCCCTTTCCATCTCGGGGAGGATGGGTCGATTCGGACCCTTTAACTCCCTGACAGAGCGGTCACTGTTGATCCCTACTACCAATATATCTCCAAGGGATTTGGCCTCTTCAAGGTACCGTACATGTCCGAGGTGAAGGAGGTCAAAACAGCCATTGGTAAAAACAATCCGTTTCCCCTTCTGTTTTAGACGGTTTATAATTTGGGAAAGTTCCTGTCTCTCTTTAATCTTGTCTTTCATTGCATTCTCTTTTAAAGAAAACCTATCAGATTTAACTCTTTGAGTCAACTTTCACCTTTTCCCCTACTCTGGGTAAAGGAGGGTAAGGGCCAAGCCCTTACCCTACAACTATTTATTATCGGTACCTGTTCAGAAGTCTCGAGTTTCAATCTTGACAATCCTTTGTAAACCCTTTAGTTTTTAAGGGTGAAAAGTCGGTTTGTCCTTGCATCCAGATCGCCCCGTCGTTATGAATTATTAAAACAATTAGGGTTTGAAATCGATATTGTTCCCAGTCGGATTGAGGAGAATTTGATTGAGGGGGAGTCTCCGGAAGATCATGTCTTAAGATTGGCAGAGGCCAAAGCTTCGGAGGTGGGATCGCGGTTCCCCACCCGCTGGGTAATTGCAGCAGATACTATTGTCTATATCGACCACTCCATTTTAGGTAAACCCAAAACTCAAGGAGAGGCAATCGAAATGCTTCAGGTTTTGAGTGGGAGGGAACATTGGGTCCTTACGGGTTTTTCTGTCCAGAATATTGAGAAAGGTAAAAAGGGGCGCGAGGCCGTTAAAACAGCAGTGAAGATGAAACCTCTTAGCCCTGTTGAAATAGACTGGTATGTCAGCACGAAGGAACCCTTTGATAAAGCAGGGGGCTATGCCATTCAGGGGATAGGGTCTTTTATGGTTGAATCGATCCGAGGCTCCTATACCAATGTCGTTGGACTTCCTCTGTGTGAGTTGATGGAGATGCTGGTTCGATTGGGAGCCATTTCCATTTCGGAGAGCGGATTAAGGATTTCGGATTGAATATAAATGGAGCACCTCAATGATTGAGAGTGGGCAGGATACGGCGATGAATGCTGATGCCACATTTGATTTAAAATAGTTATGTCACAGATACGAGAGAATCTTATAAGGGTCATTGAAAGGATTGAAAGGAGGGCTCAAAAGGCTGGACGAGACCCCAAGGAAGTAAAGTTGGTTGCTGTTTCTAAGACGGTAAAGGTAGCCCGTATCAAAGAGGCGATTGAGGCAGGGGTTTCGATTTTGGGTGAAAATTATGTTCAGGAGGCTCAAAAGAAGATTGAGGAGATTGGAAGACCTGTCTCCTGGCATTTCATTGGTCATCTTCAGTCGAATAAAGCAAAGTATGCGGTTAGGCTCTTCGATGTGATCCACTCCATTGACAGCCTTCGCTTGGCAGAAGAATTGAACCGGAGAGCAGAGCAGGCCAATCGGGTAATCAAGGTACTAATTGAGGTCAACCTATCTGGAGAGGCCACTAAATTTGGAACCGATGAAGAGAAGATTTTAAGTATGGCTCATGGCATTCATTCCCTTAAGGCACTTTCCTTGGAAGGCCTAATGACCATGCCTCCCTATTTTGATGATCCAGAGATGAGTCGGCCTTACTATATTAAACTCCGTGAGTTGAAGGAGAAGATCATAAGGGAGGGGATTCCGATGAAAGAACTCTCGATGGGTATGTCAAACGACTTTGAGGTTGCCATTGAAGAAGGAGCGACCTATGTTAGAGTCGGAACGGCTATCTTTGGACCAAGAAAATCTTAAGTAGGGGGTTAACGTATAGAATTTCTTGTTCGCCATCACCTGAACCTTAAACGTAGGCCATTAAAGTATTGGAGATGGAATTGAGGTCTAAGGTACTTATCTTGATAACTCTTTTATTTTTGGTGGGTGGTTGTGCCAAAAAGGGCCCTCCCGTGCCATGGGAGACCATTGTGCCCAAAAGGATTGTTACTCTCGAAGCCATTCCAAGGGAAGGTCGGTTGCTCTTAATGTGGAGCCCCCCCAAAGAGAATACTGACAAATCACCCCTTATCGACTTAGTTGGGTTTCAAATTTTAAGGTCGGAAGGGATTTTTATCGCAGGGGAATGCAAGGGGTGTGGGGAAAAACCAAAAGTGGTATATGAAATGAAATTACCCAAGGAAGAGATGAAGACCAAAAAGATGATGCTTTTCTTTGAGGACCACGAGCCAAGAAAAGTCTACATCTATCAGGTCGTTTCCATCAACAGGAGGGGACATTCCAGTGCCCCTTCCAATCCCGTATGGGTCTACTGGGATCATCCTCCACAATCGCCCAGAATGGTTCGAGGGGAAAGGGGAGATAAAAGGGTTGACCTCTACTGGGAGGCTCTGGAGGGTGCATCGGGTTATAATGTTTATCGAAGACAGGAGGGGGAGGAATTTCCCATTAGACCTTTAAATAGGGAACCCCTAAGTGTGACTCAATATACGGACCTCAATGTTGAGAATGAGAAGAGATATATTTATTCGGTCAGGGCAGTCAAAAGGGTCGTTAAGACCGATGTGGAGGGGAAAGGGTCTCTGGGTATTCCTGTAACGCCAACAGACCTTATTCCTCCAGCCTCTCCTTCAGGGCTTGTTGCTATCCCACTTGAGAAGGGAATTGAACTGAACTGGGCAAGGAATAAAGAGCCCGACCTCCTCGGATATTATGTCTATCGCCGTAGACCCGGAGAGAAGGAGTTTAAAAGATTGAATGAGGAACCACTGTCTAAAGAGACCTATCTCGATTTAGAGGTCGTTCTCAACCAAGAATATGAGTATGCGGTAACAGCAGTGGATAACTCTGTTCGGAAGAATGAGAGCCATCGCTCCGAAGAAGTAAGGGTGAAATATCTTTATTAATGCAGAGGGGAGATTGTGAAAAGCCGGATTTTTATGCAGAATAACTTTTAAATCCGAAATCTGAATTTCGAAATTTACCTTTGAGAGGAAAAATGTATTTTTTCAAATATAAGAATCAGGAACTTTACTGTGAGGGAATTTCCATTCGAGAGATCGCTGAAAGCGTGGGAACCCCCTTCTATCTATATAGTTACCACACGTTGGTCAGGCACTTTACTGTTTTTGATGAGGCCTTTAAAGGAATTCCTCATCTGGTCTGCTATTCTGCGAAAGCCAATTCCAATCTGGCTCTTCTTCGACTCTTTGTCAACTTGGGTGGAGGGGTAGATGTGGTCTCTGGTGGCGAACTTTACAGAGCTTTAAAGAGTGGGGCAGACCCAAAGAAGATTGTTTTTTCTGGGGTTGGGAAAAAGGAGAGTGAGATTGAATATGCCCTGGAGGTAGGGATTCTCATGTTTAATGTGGAGTCCCTTCAAGAGCTTGAAAAAATAGATGAGTTAGCAGGTCGAATGGGGAAGAAGGCTCCTGTTGCCATCCGCGTTAACCCTGATATCGACCCGAAGACCCATCCCTATATCTCCACAGGTTTGAAACAGAACAAATTCGGGATTGATATCCTTCAGGCAGAGGCGGCCTATCGCCTTGCCTCTCAATTGCCGAATCTTAATGTGATTGGAATTGACTGTCACATTGGGTCTCAATTGGTGGAGGTAGGGCCTATCGTCGAGGCATTAAGAAAATTGAAGCGGTTGGTGGAGGGGTTAAGAAAGGAAGGGATGAATATTGAGTATCTGGATCTTGGAGGAGGATTGGGAATCACCTATGAAGATGAAGAGCCTCCCCACCCAGTTGAATATGCGCAAAATATACTCGATGAGATCAAAGGGTTTGGGTGCATCCTCCTCTTAGAACCAGGTCGGGTCATTGTTGGAAATGCAGGTATCCTGGTCTCCAGAGTTCTCTATACGAAAGAGAATGAAGAGAAGAAGTTTGTAATCATAGATGCAGGGATGAATGACCTGGTTCGTCCAAGCTACTATGGATCGTATCACCAAATTCTTCCTGTGATCCAAAAATCTGAGCAGGAGGAGATGGTGGCGGATGTCGTTGGACCCATCTGTGAATCAACCGACTTCTTGGCCAAGGGGCGAAGGATACCCAGGCTCAATCCCGGGGAACTGATTGCGGTGATGAGCGCAGGGGCCTATGGATTTTCGATGTCCACAAACTACAACTCCCGACCAAGGGTGGCTGAGGTTTTGGTTAAAGATGAGCAGATATTTGTGATCCGGCAGAGGGAAAGTTATGAAGACCTCATACGGGGAGAAGAAATACCGGAATTTCTCAAAGGTGATTCCAAATTTCAAAGGTCAGATGTCAAATGAATATCAAAGGTCAAAATCAAAATGTCAAATTAAATTCAACCTAAATTGAGCGATTCAGCGTCATGTTGAAGAGCAGGAATGCTTCAAAGTCTTTTAGAATGCGAATTTTTTAAGTGAGGTCAATACATGCTTATAACACCAAGCAGGTGAAAGGTTAACCCAATCCTAATAGAAATTCAGCAAAGAAGAGGATCTCGCTCTAAAAGCCTTTTCAGCATCCCTGCTCTTCATAAGATACTGTTAGGATCGCTCAATTTAGATTCAAAAAAAGAGATTAGGTCTTTGAACTTGGTTTAAGCTGGAGGCATGATGAAGATTCCTTTTATGAAGATGAGCGGAAGTGGAAACGACTTCATCCTCATCGACCATCGAAACCCTTTCTTAAAAGAAGATCATTTAAAAGAGTTTGCCCAAAAGGTTTGTCAGAGAAGAATATCCGTTGGAGCAGATGGATTGATCCTCATCGAGAATTCAGATAAGGCCGACTTCAAATGGCGGTTTTTTAACTCTGATGGCAGTGAGGCCGAGATGTGTGGGAATGGAGGAAGATGCGCGGCGAGGTTTGCCTCTATTAAAGGGATTTCGGGCCACAAACTTAAATTTGAAACGATGGCCGGAATTCTTTCTGCTGAGGTAAACGGAAAGAGGGTTAAACTGGAACTTACCAAACCTCACAGCCTTAAACTTGACGACACTATTCCCATAGAAGGAAATGAACTCACCTTCTCACATATCAATACAGGTGTTCCCCACACAGTCCTTTTTACTCAGGATATCGAGAGAGTCGATGTGGTAAGATTGGGGAGGTTGATTCGATATCATCCTCTTTTTGCACCCAATGGGACGAATGCCAATTTTGTTCGATTAGAAAATGGTTCACAACTATCCATCCGGACCTATGAAAGGGGGGTGGAGGATGAGACCTTAGCCTGTGGGACAGGGGCAGTTGCCTCTGCCCTGGTGGCTGGTTTTAAGGGATTGGTCAAATCTCCAGTATCCATTAAGACGAGGGGAGGGGAGGTATTGACCGTCTATTATGAAATCGAAGAAGGAGAGGTGAAAAAGGTTTTCTTAGAGGGAGATGTCCACATTATCTATGAAGCCGAGATGTGGGAGGAGGGTTATGAATGAAGAATACGATTAAAGCCATAGTGGTTGGTGCGGCAGGGAAGATGGGGAGTCGGATCATCCATATGATAAAGGAGACTTCAGGGATTGAACTCTGTAGGGCTGTAGAGAGGCCAGACCATCCGTTGCTTGGAAAAGATATTGGTGAAATTATTGGCCTTGGGACAATGGGGATTCCACTGGAAGGAGAGCTTAAGAGGGGTGAAGGGGGCGATGTTTTAATCAACTTTACAAACCCAAAGGCCTCCTTGGAGAGCCTTGAGTTTGCAAAAGAAACGAAAAAGGCCATTGTCATAGGTACAACAGGCCTAAACTCAGAGCAGATGGAAAGACTCAAAGAACTCTCTAAAGAGGTTCGGTGTGTCTATTCTCCAAACATGAGCGTCGGAGTGAATGTCATGTTCAGAATCGTTCAGGAGGTTGCCAAGACACTTGGCCCTGATTATGATGTGGAGATTCTTGAAGCCCATCACCATCTGAAGAAGGATTCACCCAGCGGAACCGCGGTGAGATTGGGTGAGCTGATCGCAAAAGCAACGGGTCGGGATTTCAGTAAGGTTGGAGTCTATGGAAGAAGAGGGATGATCGGAGAAAGAACAAAAGAAGAGATTGGGGTTCAGGTAATCCGGGCAGGGGACATCGTTGGAGAACACACGGTTCTTTTTGGAGGGGTTGGTGAACGATTGGAGATCATCCACCGCGCCCACAGCCGGGATAACTTTGCCCGTGGAGCAGTGAGGGCAGCGCTCTGGGTGGTGAATCAACCCAATGGCCTTTACGATATGCAGGATGTATTGGGATTAAGATAGGCCTCTTAACCCTAACCTCGGTCTATAGACAGACCTTATATTGGGAAGTGAGGGCAGGTAAAATGAAAATTGTCAGATACCAAGATGGGCCTAAAATCAGTTGGGGTGTGATTGAGGAGGGGATGGTTCGCGAAATGGAGGGTGACCCCTTTTCACATTTCCATCTGACATCCAGAGTAAAGCAGATGGGAGAAGTGAAACTCCTTCCTCCCTGTACCCCTTCAAAAATTGTTGCCTTGGGCTTGAATTATCGAGACCATGCCGAAGAGGTAAAAATGGATCTTCCTGAAGAACCCATTCTCTTCCTTAAGCCTTCAACCTCTGTGATTGGGCCAGGAGATGCCATTGTCTATCCAAGGGTATCCAGGAGGGTGGACTATGAGGCGGAGTTGGCTGTGGTGATGAAGATGAGGGCCAGGACGGTTCCCCTTGAAAGGGCTAAGGATTATATTCTTGGTTATACCTGCTTTAACGATGTGACAGCGCGAGACCTTCAACCAAAAAATGGGCAATGGACGAAGTCAAAGAGTTTTGACACGTTTGCACCTATTGGTCCCTGGATTGTGACAGACCTCGACCCTCACAATTTAGAGATATCCACATACCTAAATGGGGAGAGAAGACAACATTCAAATACAAAACATCTCGTTTTTGGTCCCCTTCAACTGGTGAGTTATATTTCCAATATTATGACGCTTTTACCAGGAGATGTGATTGCAACAGGGACTCCTTCTGGAATTGGTCCAATGCTCATTGGAGATAGAGTAGATGTGGTGATAGAAGGGATAGGGACCTTGAGCAATTATGTGGTTGCAGAAGAATCTTCGGAGGATGACCAATGAACAGGAAGAAGTCAATCGACCTTTACCGAAAGGCTTTGGGAATGATTCCTGGAGGAGTAAACAGCCCAGTCAGGGCTTTTAAAGCTATAGGAATTCCTCCTATCTTTATCGACAGAGCAAAAGGATCAAAAATCTGGGATGTGGATGGAAATGAGTATATTGATTATGTTGGGTCATGGGGACCGATGATCTTGGGGCATTGCCATCCAAAAGTTCTGTCTGCTGTTAAAAAAGTTGCTCTCAAAGGAACCAGTTTTGGTGCACCAACACCCTTAGAGGTTGAACTGGCCGCCAAAGTCAAGAGGGCATTTCCTTCTATAGAAATGGTAAGGATGGTCAATTCTGGAACAGAAGCAGTGATGAGCGCCATTCGTGTGGCAAGGGGATATACAGGAAGGGATAAGATCATTAAATTTGAGGGATGCTACCATGGGCATGGAGATAGCCTCCTTGTGAAGGCAGGCTCGGGAGCAACCACTTTGGGTATCCCGGATAGTCTGGGCGTTCCCGAAGATCTTGCAAGACATACTTTAACAGCACCCTTTAATGATCTTTCAAGTGTGAAAAGCTTGGTTCGTCAATTTCCTGAACAGATTGCATGCATTCTGGTTGAACCCATCGCTGGGAATATGGGGGTGGTTCTTCCTGAAGAAGGGTTCTTAGAAGGGTTAAGAAAGATATCAGACGAGGCAAAGATTCTTCTTATCTTTGATGAAGTGATCACTGGGTTTCGGGTGGCCTTTGGAGGAGCGCAAGAAGTTTATGGGATCAGAGCGGATCTTACCTGTCTTGGCAAAATTATTGGGGGGGGGCTTCCCGTAGGGGTCTATGGTGGGAGAGAGGCGGTCATGTCGAAGGTGGCCCCCTTAGGAGGGGTTTATCAAGCAGGGACGCTTTCTGGAAATCCACTGGCCATGACCGCAGGGATAGAGACGCTTGGGATATTAAAGTCAAAGTATATCTACCAGGAGTTAGAAAAAAAGACATCCTATCTTGCAGAAAGAATCGTTGAATGTGCTGAGGATCATGGAGTACCAATCACCCTTAATCGGGCCACAGGAATGTTAACGCTCTTTTTTACCAAAGGTCCTGTCAAAGATTATGCCACTGCCAAAATGAGTGACACCAAACGATTTGCACAATTTTTTATTGAGATGGTTAACCAGGGAATCTATCTCCCTCCATCCCAGTTTGAAGCTTGGTTCATTTCCCTCGCTCACACCCAGAAGGATCTAGATAGAACAGTTGAGGCCTGTGATGAGGCGTTTAAAAAGATTTGGTCATGATAATTTGAAAGTAAGCCTAACGGCTCCAGCCTCAAAGAAGTGCACCCCTTTGATTAAAATCTATCTTGCCAGGCATGGAGAGACAACCTGGAACGCTGAGGGTAGGATTCAAGGACAAAGCGATCCCGAACTAAGTCCAAGAGGTTATCGTCAAAGTTTTATTCTGCTTGAACAGATAAAAGAGCGGTCCCTTTCTGCTATTTATACCAGTTCACTTCAGAGATCAATCCTCACTGCCCTACCTGTAGCCCAACACTTTGGTCTTCCAATTCAGAGGCGGTCTGAGCTCAACGAGATTGCCTTTGGAATTTTGGAAGGGAGGCTTCTTCAGGTTGATGGGGAGGCTCAGATCGAATGGGAACGTTTTAAGAATGATCGATTGTCCTATCGAATCCCTGGAGCAGAAAATTATCACGATGTGGCGCAGAGACTAAAGCCTTTTTTAACCAATATCTTATCCCATCATCAAGGCCAAGAAATCCTGATCGTGGGTCACAGGGTAGTCAACCAATTGTTGATTGGGATGCTTTTAAACTATCCTATGGAGATCGTGTTAAGAATCGAACAAGCCAATGATTTACTCTACCTCGTCCAGGTAAATGGTGAGACAAGAATCTTTCATTACATGGATGGAGAGATCAGGGAAGGGGTTGTCATGGGAGGTAGATCCGTTATTCCTTAAAGGGCTTTCATCCTATGAATCATCAAGAAATGAAAGGAAAGATGAAGTGTGTGATCTACGATTGTGATGGGGTGATGTTTGATTCGATCGAGGCAAACACCAAATTATATAACGACCTCTGTGCTATCGTTGGTAGACCTCCCCTGAAACAGGAGGAGTTTGAGTATGTCCATAGCCATACTGTTTTTGAATCAATGGAGTTACTTTTTGGAAACGATTATAATCCAAAAGAGAAAGCCCTGGAATTGCTTAAGCAAGTCGATTTGAGGAATTATATTGGTTATTTGAAGATGGAACCCCATCTTCTTGAAACCTTAGAGAAACTGAAGGAGCGTGGATTGGTCAGGGTCATTAACACCAATCGGACGACTTCGATGAAATACATTATGGAGCATTTTAGCCTCTCGTCCTATTTTGAGATGGTGGTCACTGCCCTCGATGTGAAAAACCCCAAACCCCATCCCGAATCCATCCAGAAGATTCTCCAGAAATTTAAATTAAAAAGAGAAGAGGCCGTTTTTGTAGGTGATTCTAAGGTGGATCAACAAACAGCCACCTCCTCCGGAATTAAATTTGTCGTTTATAAAAACAGAGAAATTACTGGCGATGCCTTTATTGAAGACCATCTCGACCTGCTGAATTTAATTTCCTAAATCTACTCATAATGATTTGTAGGGTAAGGGCTTGTCTTTTACCTAAATTAATCCATAGGAGGATTTATTCCTTACCTAAATTAATCCGTAGGGTAAGGGTTTATCCCTTACTGATATCGGGTAAGCCAGAAGGGCTTTCCCTAAAAAAACCAACCTCTAAAAGGATTTCTCTACTAATTTTCTTAAAACGATGATTATCAAATTAAAATGATCAATGCCCGCATTCGAAGGGTTTTGAATCTTACCCCCATATAAAAAGGATTTTTTCAGAGGTCTCATTACAATCGTTTGACAAATGAAAAATGATAAAGGACAATTGTATCAAATAAAGAGGAAAAGCATTGATGATGGGAAACGAAGACCTCTCAAAATTGAAGATTGATAAAACAGTGAAATCCTTTCGGCCTCGTAAACGGAGGAGGTTGGTTTACCTCATTGGGGTCTTCTTACTGCTCATCCTTTCGGGCGTCCTCTACCTAAAAGGGATTATCGCTCCTGCCATTTCTGTGGAAGTGGTCACTGTCTCCCAGGTTTATCCTTCCCAAATTCTTTCTTTGCTTAACGCAAGTGGTTATGTGGTGGCCCAGAGGAAAGCGGCGATCGCCTCAAAAGTGACTGGCCGTCTGGTAGCCCTCATGGTAGAGGAGGGGAGCAGGGTCAAAGAAGGTCAGGTCATTGCTCGTCTGGAGAATGAGGATGTCCTTGCCGCTCGCGATCAGGCAGAAGCCAATTTAAAGGCAGCCAGGGCAAATTTAGAGGCGGCCAAGGCAGAACTGGAGGAGGCGACCCGTATTTTTAACCGGAACAAACAACTTCTGGTTCGAGGGTCAATCGCGAGGGCTGAGTATGAAACTTCGGAAGCCCGTTATCTCAAAGCACAAGCCTCAGTTGCTTCAGCCGAGGCCACAATCCGCGCCAGTTCCGCAGCACTCAAAGGGGCAGAGGTCGCCTTAGAATATACATTGATCCGGGTTCCCTTTGATGGAGTTGTATTGACAAAAAATGCGGATATCGGTGACATCATTACCCCGCTTGGAGCGGCTGCCAATGCCAAAGCGGCAGTGGTCACCATTGCAGATCTGAATTCATTACAGGTAGAGGTAGATGTCTCAGAGACAAACCTCGGCCTCGTGAAGATGGGGCAACCCTGTGAGATTCAACTCGATGCGATCCCAGAGTCCCGTTTCCAAGGTGTGGTTCATGCAATCGTCCCAACGATTGATCGAAGCAAAGCAACGGTGATGGTGAAGGTCCGCTTTCTTGACAAAGACCATCGAATTCTTCCAGAGATGAGAGCAAAAGTGGCCTTTCTTTCCAGGCCATTGAAATCTGAAGAACAGAAACCCTCCATCGCAGTGAACCAAACCGCCATTCTTCCCCATAGTCCCCATTCTGTCTTTCTGGTTCAAGGGGACCGAGTGGTTGAGACTCCCATTCGGATTGGAAAGCAGTTGGGAGGGATGGTTGAAGTCTTGGAAGGTTTGAAAGCAGGAGAGCGAGTGGTCAATAAACCGCCCAAACGATTGAGAAGCGGTTCTCGGATCAAGATAGCCGAAAAGTAATTCATTCTTTTGAGGAAACCTTTCTCTGATGACCCAAGAGAGGCCAAACATTGTTGAGATAAGAAATCTAAACAAGTCCTACCGTCGTGGAACTCAAACCGTTCCAGTCCTTTATGGGATCACATTTGATATCAAGGAGACGGAGTTTTTAGTGTTGATGGGTCCTTCAGGTTCTGGAAAGACGACCCTCCTCAATCTTATCGCTGGGATTGATAGGCCGGACAGTGGGACCATCCGAGTAGGAGAAGTAGATATTACGTTGCTTTCTGAGATGGAGCTTGCCCAGTGGCGTGCTACGAATGTGGGGTTTATTTTTCAATTTTATAATTTGATTCCTGTCCTTACAGCCTTTGAGAATGTGGAACTTCCTCTCAACCTAACAGGGCTTCCCAGAAAAGTAAGGAAGGAGCACGTTGAGATGGCTCTGGGGTTAGTCAATCTTTCCCACCGGATGGACCATTATCCAAAAGAACTTTCAGGGGGTGAACAACAACGGGTGGCCATTGCACGGGCTATTGTCACAGATCCGACCATTCTGGTTGCAGATGAGCCGACAGGAGATCTGGATAAGGTTTCAGCCGAAGAGATTCTGGATCTAATAGAAAGGCTCAACAAAGAGCTTAAGAAGACCATTATCATGGTTACGCACGATCCCCGGGCGGCCAGGAGGGCCGGAGTTCTTCGGCATTTAGATAAAGGGTTCCTCAACAATGCTCATCCTTAAAATTCTCTTAAGAAATACCTTCCGAAACAGACTTCGTACTGGCCTCACCATCTTAGGCATGGCCATCGCTATCCTTGCCTTTGGATTGCTGCGCACAGTGATTAATGCCTGGTATTCAGGAGTGGAGGCCTCCTCCGCCTCCCGTCTCATTTCAAGAAATGCGGTTTCCCTCGCATTCCCTCTCCCCATCTCCTATAAGGATAAGATTCGCCAGGTTGAGGGTGTAAAGGTGGTATCCTATGGAACCTGGTTTGGAGGGATCTATAAGGATGAAAAGCACTTCTTTCCCAACTTTGCAGTAGAGCCTAAAAGCTATCTTGAACTCTATCCTGAATTCGTCCTCTCAGAGGAAGAGAAGGAGGCCTTCTTCAAAGACCAAAAAGGCTTTGTTTGTGGAAGGAAACTGGTCGAGAGGTTTGGTTGGAAAATTGGCGATATTATTACGCTGAAAGGGACGATCCTTCTCGGGAAATGGGATTTTGTCCTCCGGGGGATTTATCGAGGTAAGGATGAGAATACGGATGAGACGCAATTCTTCTTCCACTGGGATTACCTCAACGAGATGGCAAAAAGAGTTGGTCATAGCTGGGCGGACCAGGTTGGCTTCTTCATGATAGGAGTCACCCATCCCGATAAGGCAGCAGAAGTCTCCCTCGCGATAGACAGAATTTTTAAGAATTCTCTGGCAGAAACCATGACAGAGACAGAAAAGGCCTTTCAGCAAGGTTTTGTCACAATGACCAGCGCGCTTTTGACAACCATTCAGATCGTCTCCATTGTCATCATACTCATCATCTTGGCAGTGGTTGCGAATACTATGGCCATGACGACTCGTGAGAGGATTGGAGAATACGCCATCATGAAAACCCTGGGTTTCAGGGGTAGGCATATTGCCAGCCTCATCTTTGGCGAATCCCTGACGATTACCTTGATTGGCTGTCTCATTGGAACGGTCCTCATCTTTCCTGTCTCGGAAATATTTCGCCGTGAATTGGGGGCCTATATCCCTGTATTTCGTGTAGAGAATGAGACGCTTCTTCTAAATCTGATGGCAACACTTCTGGTTGCACTTTTTTCGGGGATCATTCCAACCTCAAGGGCCATTCAAATTCGAATTGCAGATGGACTGAGGAGGATTGGGTGAAAGCAATTCCAATCTCATACAACCTACGGAACCTCTGGACCCGAAGGCTTACCACCATCCTCACCATCTCCGGGATGGCCTTAGTGGTCTTTGTCTTTGCATCCCTGATGATGCTGGCAGAGGGATTGAGAAAGACCCTGGTCACTACAGGATCCTATGAGAATGTGGTCGTGCTTCGTAAGGGATCCACCTCAGAAGTGGTGAGTGGTGTGAGGAGGGAGCAGGCCTCCGTAGTTGAAACGATTCCAGAGATTGCGATAGGGCCTGAAGGGGAGAGGCTCGTTGCAAAAGAACTTGTGGTCCTCATCGCCTTGAAAAAGAGGGGAGATGATCAACCTTCCAATGTGGTATTAAGAGGAATTGAAAGAAGCTCTTTCCTTCTAAGGCCCCAGATCAAATTGGTGGAGGGACAATTCCCAAGGATGGGGTCCTCAGATGTCATCATTGGATCTGGGATTGCAAGAAGGTTTCAAGGAGTTGGCATAGGGGAGAGATTATCCTGGGGAATGCGTGAGTGGAATATTGTAGGCATATTCGATGCTGGAAATACGGGTTTTAGCTCAGAGATATGGGGAGATGTGAACCAGTTCATGCCTGCCTTTCGGAGACAGGTCTATTCATCCGTCATCTTTAAATTGCGAGAGGCTCGCGAATTTGACCAGGTCAAATCAAGGATTGAGAATGACCCAAGGCTT
>CAZFDM010000200.1:0-35638 GCA_964517975.1 uncultured Syntrophaceae bacterium | reverse complement strand
AATGCAAATCGATTCCGCTGTATAATCGCATAAGGCACCTCCTGGGTTGGATTGGATTTCTTACCCAAGTATATACCAAGTATTGGCCTGGTATATACTGGAGGGCCTTTTAATGATTATCAAGTTCAGGGTGACAAAAAGGCCAGAACCTAACCGTCATGCCATCCTGAACTCGTTTCACCATCTGGTTTATTTTTTCTGCTTTCAGCATACACACCTTTCATCTCCGTCCACAGGACGGAGTTTTCAGATGCGATCTTAATAAAAAGTGCAAAAATGTCATTAAAAGTACAATTTTTTCATAAATTGGTCACTTTTTTATCCTTAAATTTAAATTTTTAATCCCTCCACTTTCCCTTCCTGAAAGCTAAAAGGTCTTAAATATCAATAAAATAGAACACACAAATCAGTTTTTATGAAAATTTGGAACATTTTGGAACAAAATTTGCTTTTTTTCTCAATATTAAGTATAGGGTCATTCAAGGAAAAGGATGTATGGAAGACCGAATTTTAGTTGTAGATGACGAAGTAACCCTTACCAACATTATTACTCGAAGACTTATCAAAGAAGGATACTCCTGCGTCACTGCTCACAACGGAAGAGAGGCATTAAGTCAATTTTATAAAAATAGGTTCTCCCTAATCATATCTGATATCAAAATGCCTGAAATGGATGGAATGGAATTTCTCAAGCGGGTCAAGGCCATTCATCCAGCAATGATGATGATTATGGTGACTGCCTATCCTGAAATTGATATGGCGGTTGAGGCTATGCGTCTTGGGGCTTATGATTTTCTAATCAAACCATTTGATTTAGACCTTATGGTCTTTAGCGTTAAAAAGGCACTGGAGAAGAGAAAACTTGAGATGGAGGTGGAGGCCTATCATATGAATCTGGAACGATTGGTAGAGGAAAGAACCGAAAAGCTCAGTGAATCTTACCGCATTCTTAAAAAGGCACATCTTGATTCGGTGAAGGTTTTGACAGAAGCCATCGAGGCAAAAGACCCTTATACCCGAGGCCACTCGGATCGGGTGAGACGAATGAGCCTTCAGATTGCCATGGCATTGGGTTTTTCAAAAGAACGACTGGAGACTCTTGAATATGGGGCTTTGCTACACGACATCGGAAAGATCGGGATCAAGGACGATGTCCTTCAAAAACAGGGGCCATTGAACTCCCAGGAATACCAGACCATCCGGGAACATCCCCTGATCGGTGTAAAGATTGTGGAGGGAGTCGATTTTTTTAAGGACAAGATTCCTATCATTCGCAATCATCATGAACGATATGACGGAAATGGGTATCCGGATGGTCTAATTGGAAAGGCAATCCCGATCGAGGCAAGGATCATTGCTGTTCCTGATGCCTTCGACGCAATGAACAGCACGAGGCCACATCGGAGGGCCTCCCCCCTTGATGAGATTCTAATGGAGATGGAGAGGTTAAAGGGAAAACAATTTGACCCAACGATTCTCGAAATATTTTTAAAGGAAAAAATTTATAAATCATAGAGTTGGAGAAGAGCCATGAAAGAGATTATGACACCCCGTGAGGCAGCAGAATATCTTAGCGTCCATGTCCGAACCCTCTATCGGCTGGTTAAAAATGGAGAGATTCCTGGCCGTAAGGTAGGTGGCAGTTGGAGGTTTAGAAAGGATGCCCTGGACGAATGGCTTTCGGGTAGAGAAAATCCTTCTTTAAAAGAAAAAGGATAAATCGAGATGGAAAACAAAATTCTGGTAGTCGATGACGAAAAAGAGATTAGGGATATCCTCTCCAAAGCCCTTACCCGTCTCGCTGGGTTTCATGTAGATGTGGCCCAAAATGCTGATGAAGCCCTCCAGAAGTTGGAAAGGGAGAAGTTTGACCTTGTTCTAACAGACCTGAAAATGCCTGGAAAGGATGGCCTTCAACTCCTTTCAGAGATTTCGAAATCAAATCCAGATGTCCTGACCGTCATGATGACCGGTCACGGGACCATTGATTCAGCCCTCGAGGCCATGAAGAAGGGGGCAAGCGACTATCTGATGAAGCCTCTTAACTTGGAGGAAATCATTGTTCGCCTCCAGAAGGTCATTGAGGAGAGGCAACGTTTTGTCAGGCTCAAGGACTTTGCCACCCAGTTGGAAAAGGCCAACCTGGAACTAAGAAGGCTCGATACAATGAAATCCGAATTTGTCTCCGTCGCCTCTCATGAATTGAGGACCCCTCTGGCTGCTATTAAGAATGCTGTTCAATTGGTCCTCAGTGGTAAGACAGGGAAAATCAACGAGACGCAGGCAAAATTTCTTTCCATGGCCGAAAGGAACATCAACCGTCTGACCAATATTTTAGACAACCTCCTCAGTCTTTCGAGAATTGAGTCAGGGAAGATGGAGATGAATTTTCAGGAACTGGATTTAAGGGAAGTAATCGAATTTGTCACTCATTCTTTAAAACTTCAGGCGGATAGCAAATCCATAACACTCAACTCCGAAATACCAGAAGAGATTCCAAAGGTCTATGGGGACCGTGAGAAGGTGGAACAGATTTTAACAAATCTCATTGGTAATGCAATCAAATTTACTCCCGACGGTGGAGAAATCCTGATCACTGCGAAGCCCTTTCAAGATGAAGGAAAGAGATACAGAAAGATGGTTTCTATCTCTGTCAAGGACAATGGCATAGGTATCCCTAAGGAACATCTAAATGAAATATTCGATAAATTTCATCAGGTGGAGGGTTCTCTTCATCGCTCAACAGGAGGAACAGGATTGGGCCTTGCCATTACAAAAGGGTTGGTAGAGGCCCATCAGGGGAAGATCTGGGTAGAAAGCGAATTGGGAAAGGGAAGCACCTTCACCTTTACACTCCCCTTATCAGAAGGGGAACGAAGAGAGCCTTCATTTCGATATATTCTTGATAGTGAGTTTCGGCGTGCTCAGGAGGGCTTTTCACATCTTACCCTCTTTCTCATCGAGGTCTCTGAACAAGGAGATAGGATAGAGGATGGTATATTAGATGAACTGGAAGGGGTGGTAAGAAAGTGTCTCTGTCGGATGTCTGATATCTTATTGAAGCATAAGAAGGAGAAAATCCTCACTGCCCTATGTCAAACAGACCTCAGGGGCGCGCAGGTGATCCAGGAGCGTATTGAGGAGGAGGTTAGAAAATATCTTTCGAAGGGGTTAACCCGGCCCATTCTCATAAGGATTGGAAGGGCCACCTATCCTGATGAGGCCCTTTCCAAAAGGGAACTCTTCGGGATAGCAAAGGAAAATTTAAGGGGGTAGAGATGAAACCAAAGAAGATTTTAATGGTTGACGATGAGGTGGATCTGGTGGAAACTGTCCGTTTCCCTCTTGAGATGGAAGGATACCAAGTCCTGGTCTCTTACAATGGCGAGGATGCGCTGAATCAAGCAAGAAAGGAAAACCCTGACTTAATCATTCTTGACATTATGCTGCCAAAACTTGATGGCTATAAGGTATGCAGGCTTTTGAAGTTTGATGAAAGATACAGACATATTCCAATTATCATGCTGACAGCAAAGACTCAAGAAAAGGATAAATTTCTCGGGAAGGAAACAGGAGCGGATGAATACATTACCAAACCCTTTGAGATCAACGAACTACTGGAAAAGGTAAAGAACTATTTGAAATAATGCGCACTCTGGATTCGGCGTTTGGAGAATAAAAATTGAAAACCCAACGGTGAACATGATTAGGATGAACACATGCCAACTTTTAGATACCGAGCAAGAGACAGGATGGGTAAACCGCTGAATGGAAGCATTGATGCCCCAGACCTTCAGGGTGCAGGGGACCAACTCTACCATCTTGGGTACTTTCCAATTTCGATTGAGGAAGAGGAGAAATCGTTTTCCCTCAATCTCTCCGAGCTTTGGAAACGATTTCAAAAGGTAAACTTAGAAGAACTCATTTTCTTCACCCAGCAACTCTCGACCCTTTACAAGGCTGGGCTTCCCCTTCTTACAGGTTTGGAAAGCCTCAAGGAGCAGACCGAAAACAAAAAACTAAAAGAGACGATAGAAGGAATCTGTAGGCAAATTGAAGGGGGAACCACCCTCTTTGCCTCCATGTCGCAATACCCCGACGTATTCTCTCCGATCTATGTCAATATGGTTCGTGCCGGGGAGCTCTCTGGAAGGCTCGGTGAATCCCTTGACCGTTTTGTAGCCTTGGCAGACCGTGAACTAAGAACCCGTCAAAAGATTAAGGATGCAACACGATATCCTAAGATTGTCATACTCTCTGTAGTCGTGGCCTTTATTGTTTTAATCTCCTTTGTCTTTCCAAGATTCTCTCAGGTCTTTGCAAGGTTTAACACCCCTCTTCCATTGCCTACCCGTATGATGATGGGTATCAATCATGTCTTTCAATCTTATTGGTATATTTTTTTAATATTTCTGTTCATTACCCCTTTACTTTTAAAAAATTATCTCCGGACAGAAACCGGAAGGGCCGTTTGGGAGAAGATAAAGATGAGGCTTCCTATTTTTAGTTCTCTATTTCTTGCAGGCGCCCTTTCCCGGTTTGCCCATAGTCTTGTTATGCTTAACCGAAGCGGGATTCCACTCCTTCAGACCCTTGAGGTCACTTCTAAAACCACTGAGAACCTGACCCTCTCAGAATCCATTGAAAAAATGATCCAAAGGATTAGAGAAGGAGCAAGCCTGGCCGATGCGATGAGAGAAACTGGAAAGTTTACTCCCCTAATTATCCAGATGGTTTCCGTGGGGGAATCTTCAGGGGCACTGGACGAGATGATGATGAGGGTGACAGAATACTATGACCTCCAACTGGAAAATGCAATCAAAAAATTATCTTCCTCCATCGAACCCCTGTTGACTCTATTTTTAGGACTGGTTGTTCTGTTCTTAGCCCTGGCAGTATTCCTTCCCTGGTGGAATATGGCCTCTTTGTTTAGGTAATTCATGGTGAACAATGGACGATAAACCATGAGCCAAAAACTTATGAATTGCGGATTACGGATTGCAGGTTGGGGAATTAAAACTCCGAATTCTAAAGGAATGACTCTCATTGAATTCATCGTGGTTGTAGCGATCATTGGAATTCTTGCGGCAGTGTTATTACCCAGAATTGATTCCGGAGGGACTCCTTTTAGGGCATCGCTTGAGGGGGCAGCCCATATGATTGCTTCTGACATTCGATATGCCCAGGAATTTGCCATGGCCAATAGGGTCTCAAAAAGTGTGGTTTTTAACTCAGGCTCGTCAGTCTATACATTTAATCCCACCAGCATTTTTGATCCATCAGGCCAGCTTCCTTCAGGAGTAATCATCAGTAACAATTTCACGATCACCTTTAATTCTTTAGGTGAACCTACTACAGGTGGCGGTGGGTCCGTAACCATTTCCGGAGGCGGTCAAACGAAAACGATTAGTGTCGTGAATTACACGGGGAAAGTGAGTATTTTATAAATGCGGATTTCTGAATTCGGATTGCGGAGTAAAAAAACTAAATTACAAAAATGGGGTCCTTTTCGACTTTTCCATTCCGTATTCTCAATCTGCGCTTCGGCTTCTGCAGGCAGGCGCAATCCGCATTCCACATTCGAAAATCGGTCCAGGTTTCGGATTTTCAATTCCGCATTCCGCAATCCGCAATCCGCAATTGGAATAAAAGGATTCACACTGATTGAGATGATTATTCTGATTGTCATGGCAGGGGTTCTACTGCCGGCCATTATCGTCCCATTTGCAACAGGCATTAGGGGGAGCACAAAGCCCGAAATGGCAACCACCGCCATTTATCTTGCTCATCAAAAAATGGAGGAATTCATGAAATATCGATACCTTAACCCATCTCTGAATCCTGTTTCGCTCACTTCTTATGCAGACATTCCAGGGTTTTCTGGGTATCAATGGCAGTGGGAAATACTTTATGTGGATGATAGTAGTTTCAGTGTCGTCGGGGATGGGATAACTCCCTCGAATCATAGAGGATATAAAAGAATCCTTGTTCGTGTGAGAGATCCTGAACTTACTGAGTATGAGGTTTATTCAGTGGTTGCCTTCACCCCATAATTGAAAGGATAAAAAGTGCGTAATTTTAACTCCAAACTCCGAACTCCAAATCCTCCCCCACCCTCACCATCAAAGTTGGAGGGTCGGGAAGAGGAGAAGGGTTTTACCCTCATTGAAATAATCATTGTGATTGTCATTTTAGCCATCATTTCGGGCATTACAATAAAATTCTTAACCGATAGTCTAAGAGTTTATACAATGACAGTCAATCAAAAGACCCTTTTTGACGAGGGTAAATTGGCACTGGAGAGGATGTGTAGAGATATCCGTGATGCAAGAAGTATTACGGGGGTTACAGCCAGTTCCATTACCTTTGTAAGAACCAATGCTACTGCTCAGGATAGTGCAGGTGAAACCATAACCTTCCAACGAAACGCTAGTGCAAATACTCTTGAAAAGGTAAAGACTTCACCTATCGTTACCACTACGCTGGCTTCAAGTGTTTCTTCTTTTACCGTAACAAATTCGTCAAACGAAATTCAACTTCAATTAAGATTGCAATTGGCAAGCGGTGAAAATGTGACTTTACAGTCAAAGGTCTATCCCAAAAACCTTGCAAGAGATACGACCTATAAAAACTTTGCCCAAAACTGGCAGGAGGACAGAAGTCTTTGAAAAAATTTAATGTGTTGCGATCAAGGGTTCTTGACATGACTCCAAAAGTCATCATTCCCCCAAAAGCAGGAATCGAGCTTGAAAACCATAGATTCCAGGTCAAGCCCGGAATGATAATCAAAGTAAAGGGACTTTTGACACAGTACAAGAATTTGATGAATTCCAGTGGAATTTCAATTCTTTTCCTTCTTGTTGCCATGCTTTTTATAATTGCAATCGGTTATGGCATTTCATACCTAATCCCAACAAAACAGAAATCCGTGGTTTTCCCGATTCAGTCCTCCCAGGCATTCTTCATTGCTCAATCTGGGGTTGAATTCGCTATCCGGTACGCTAACGGCAACGGCTGGACAACAACTGCTGAACTCGATGCAAATATAAATAACCTTACAAGAAACCTTGGCAGTGGAAGATTTCGCCTTATTTACAATTATGCAACTTATGGTGACACGCTGATTTCTATTGGAGAAGTCCCTTCTAACTACGAAAAAAGAAGAATTCGGGTCTCTAATTTCAGGAGTTTCCTGATGAAAATTACCTATTTCGGATCAGTCTCTACTCCTGCCGATAATGGGACAAATACTGCCAATCCAACTGTGGTTACTCCTCCTGCAGGGATGCAGGCAGGCGATCTCGTCCTGATGATTGCCCAACAGCGAGGCACCAATGCAACCATTACAATATATCAGGCTGGGGGTCAAAGCTGGACGGCTGAGGCCACACAAAGTCAGACCAACTGCACCATCAGGCTATTCTGGTGCAGATTTAACGGAGTGTGGAGTGCCAATCCCAGTGTTAGTTTTAGTGGTACAACCTGTAATACAGTCGTCATGCACGTCTTTAGACCCTCAAACACGAGTAGTGTGTGGCAGGTAGATGTACCCCAGGTTTCTGGTAATTACACCGCTCCTGCTTCACCCTTCACCGTTACCATTCCCGGTATCACTACGATCACCGACGGTGCCCTCGTATTTGCAACCTGGGCCTCCAGAGATGACAATACCTGGGGGTCTCTAACGGCCGGGTGGACAACTCCAGGTTCGGCTCAATACCGGAACACTTCAGGTTCGGATCAATCTCAAACCCATGCCTATAGGGTGATGACAACCGCAGGGGCTACTGGGGACGTAAGCAAAAATCAGGCAACTCTTGGAGGAGATGCAGGCGCTTATTTAATCATTGCCTTTAAAGCGGTAATAACATAACTTTTGACGTTGATAATAAATTTAGAGGTAAAATATGCGAGAAACCATAGGTTTAGACATTGGATCTCATGCCATAAAACTGGTTGTTCTTAGGATGACTTCCAAAGGTCCTTTCCTCACCCACCTTGAAGTTAGGAAGATCCCTTATGGAAAAGCGGATATAAAGGAATTATCTGAAATCCTGAAGCAGATGCTGAGGCAATCTGGCATCAGGACAAAAAAGGTGAGAATGAGCCTTTCAGGTTCTGGATCGATCATCCGACGGATCATTATTCCATCCATGCCAAAATCCGAAATGAAAGAGGCCATCCGTTGGGAAATCAAGGCCCATCTCCCCTTCCCCATTGAAAACGCCAGAATCGATTTCCATATCCTTGATGAATTCGTCGAAGACGGGGTTAAGAAACTCGACCTGATCGTTGTCGCCTCTCCTGAGGATCTCATTGAACGAACCATTTCTATTGCAGAAGCCTCCGGATTGCAGATGACACATCTTGACGTTGCCCCTTTTGCGCTCTGGAATGCTCTAAGTTCATTGGATCGGCTTAAAAAGGAGGAGGCGATTGCCCTGATCGATCTTGGAGCCCAAAAAACAGGCATCCATATATTTAAGGATGGGATTCTACAATTCAGCCGAGAGGTCACCCCTGCAGGGGATGATATCACACAGGCGATTATGGAAGAGATTTCCTCCAAAGAAACCCCTCAGACCCTTTATGAAGAGGCTGAGAGGATTAAACAAGAGATAGGAATTCCCTCTGAATCTCAACCCAAGGAGTTGCCAAAGGAATCGATCCATCTATCTAAAATCTCATTTTTGCTAAGACCTTTGCTCGAGAAAATGGCTGGAGAGATTAGGCGTTCTATTGACTATTTTAGAAATCAATTCAATATTGACCGAGTGGATAGGGTCCTTTTGACAGGAGGGGGTGCTAATTTAAAGAATCTCTCCTCTTACCTTACCAATGAACTAAATTGTCCTGTCCAGTTGTTTAACCCCTTAAAAGGAATCCTTTTTGATTCAAAGAAGATCGATCCACAGGTTTTGGACGAAGAAGGCTTATCATTAGCAATAGCCTTTGGGATGTCCATTCCAAAACCTAAACGAATTGAACTTCTCCCAACGAGAGAACCCATATTCACAAGGATTCAGATTACCAAATGGATTCCGATCATGGCCCCCCTCATCACTCTCTTAATCTTTTTCTGGATTGTATGGGAAATGGATGGGAAATTAGCCTCCCTTCAAAGAGAATTGGATTTTAAAAAGGCAAAGGTTGCAAATATCGAGGTATTGAAGTCAAGGCTCAAACTTCTGAAGGAGAAGGAAGAGAAGATCAAACAGGAACTCTCTTTGTATCCCTCTTCCATCACCACTCCTGTCCCTTACCGGGAGATATTAAAAGATATCCATCAGATTCTGCCTGAAAATATGACCCTAACTCACCTCGAGATCCATAAAAAGGGTAAACCCTTTAAAAAAGAGACCAAGGCTCTTAAAACCGAGGAATCTCAAACCGATGAGAAAGAAATCTATTTTTCGGGCCTTGTCTTCGGGACAGACTTAAATTGCCTTAACGCCTTAGCCCAATTCATTGAGCGACTTGAGAATTCCCCCCATTTTAAAAATGTGAGATTGATCTCTGCAGATGAGAATAAATCTTATAATCAACCCTCTTCGGAGTTTGGGATTCTATCCGACATCGTTCTAATCAAAGAAAAAAGATTGGAGAGGCCATCCCTATGAGACTGAAAAGGAGAGAGAAATTATTCATCCTCTTTGCTTGCATTGCAATTGCCATTCTGGTTTTTGACCGATCTGTTTACTCTCCCAAAAGTCGCAAACTCTCAGCCCTTAAGGCAGAGATAAAAGCGGTGGATCTTATACTCAATGAATTCCTCTTGATGGCAAAAGGGGTGGAGACAATAGAGGCAGAGGTTGCCCGATTGGAAAATGAGTTAAAGGGATTAAGTGAACGGACACTTCGGGGCAAAGAATTTAAGGCCTTTCTAAGGCATCTGGCTAAGGAAAGTGATCCCAATCAGATGAAGATTATCTCTTTGACCCCACAAGAAGAAAAAATATCTCCTCCCGAAGATAAGCCAGGAAGCCCTGGGGCCCCGTATCGAAAGGTGAATGTTCAGATGGTCCTTTACTCCACCTATCCCAAACTGGGGGCTTATTTAAAGGAGATTGAAGAACTACCCTTTCTGATCCAGGTGGATAGTCTCCATATTGAAAAGAATGAGGAGATTCTACCTCCTTTAAAGGTCACAATGGAGTTGAGCATGTATATCCTTTCAATTTAACGGCGAATCCATACGGAGGAAAAAGGTGAGTGGATTTATGAAACGGATTTTAACTCTGGCCACAGTCATCATTCTTTTTCTGACAGGACTCTTCTTAACCAATTTGAATGAGGCTTATGGTCAACTCAAAATAAAGAAGAATTCATCCCTTGAGATGGGGAGAGACCCCTTTCAACTGCCTCCAGGTATCCGTCTTCTTTCTAAGGGAGAGCCAATGGTTGGAGCCAAAGAGAAACCTCCGTCCCCTGATCTTCCCCCGCTTCTGGTCAAGGCCATTCTAATCAGCGATAAGATTCGTCTGGCTTCGATTGACCGACATATTGTAACCGTGGGAGATAAAATTCTTGACGAAAAGGTTTTGGAGATTGAAGCAGACCGTGTGGTTTTGGGAAAGGGAGATAAGAAAAGAACACTTTATCTAACTCAAAGTCCAATCCGTATCACCGTGGAGGAGAGATGAGGAGGAAACGATGAAAAGAAAAACCTTATGGATCACTTTTCTAATTCTTTTACTTGTGGTGGGGTGTGCGACCGCACCCAAAAAGGAGCGTGCAAAACTTCCCCCTTCAAAGGTTGAGGCTCCTCAACCCCAACCTCCCCAAGAAGAAAAACTAAAAGAAATTGTGATTCCTCAGAAAGAGGAAGCAAAAAAGGTTCCTGAAAGGCTCTACTCCTTTTACGCCAGGGATTCAAACATTCAGGACATCCTTCTCGCCTTCTCGAGGGAGGACGAATATAACATTGTCATCGATCCTGAATTGACCGGAAAAGTAACCATTGATCTAAAAAGGGTAACCTTAAAGGAGGCACTCGACGCCATTCTCACTCCCCTTGGATGGACCTATCGGATTGAGGGGAAATTTATAAAAGTGATGAGACCCCAGATGGAGACGAGGCTCTTCACTCTGAATTATATTGCAACCAAGAGGGGTGGAAAGAGGGAAATCTATGCCAGCACAGGAGGAAGCCTTCAGTCTGGTGTCCCACTTGGGGGGCAAACTGCCATCACCTCTACGGGAGCAAGAACAGGGTATAGTGACTTAGTCAGTGTGGATGAAATGGATATCTGGACCGAGATTCAGAAGGGATTAGAGGCCATCGTCTTTGGAACAGTGGAAGAAAAACCCAAAGAGGCCTCATCGGAAAAAGAGAAAACAACCTGGACAAGAATAGATGGAAAGGGAAAGAAGTTAGTCATTAATAGATCCACTGGAATTATCCTTGTGACCGATTATCCTCATCAATTAAATAAGATCGCTTCGTATCTTGAATCTGTAGAAGGAAGTTCACAGCGACAGGTTACCATCCAGGCAAAGATTATGGAGGTCATTCTTTCGGACGAGCATAAGGAGGGAATCAATTGGAAGGTGATTGAAGGGCTTCCCCGCTCGATCAATTTGGCCTGGGGACTTACCAACAAGACAAAAACGACTGGTTACCCTGGAACGAGTAGCGGGTTTATCATCTCAGATACCACTGGAGGGACCACCATCCCAGTTCCTGGAACCTTCAAGATCAGCCCCTATGGAGGGATCTTTGCCCTTGGCCAGGCAGGTTCAGAGGTGGCTCTTTCGGATATCATGCAGGCGATCTCTGAACAGGGGGATGTGAAGATTCTCTCCAGTCCTACCATTTCAACCCTTAATAATCAGAAGGCAATTATCCGTGTTGGCAATCAGGATGTCTACTTTGTAACTGGTGCAGTGGCAACCCAGACCACCGTGACGCAGATCATTCAACCTGTGACGATTGATATTGGGATTATCTTAGATGTTACCCCTCAAATTGCTGAAGACGGAACCATTTTGATGAACATCCATCCCAGTATTACGGAGAAGACTGGAGAAAAGGCCACTCCGGATGGAAAGACCACTTTTCCGCTCCTGAGTGTCAGGGAGACCGATACAACGGTAAGAGTAAAAGATGGTCAGACGATTATCATTGCTGGTCTGATGCAGGAAAAGAGCGAAGAAACCTATACAGGTGTTCCTGGATTACAGTCTATCCCCATTCTGGGTGGATTATTTCGACAGAAAACAGAAAAGAAAAGGAACTCGGAATTAGTAATTATGATTACCCCAACCCTTCAGGTAGGCAAGAAAGTGGAGGACTTTACGAAAAAATAGAATTCTCCTCACCCTTCCCCTCCTCCCTGGCGGGGCAGGGGAATAAGGTGAGAGGGGAGGAAAACCATGTATCAAGAATTTTATAACCTAAAGGAGAAACCTTTTTCACTCACCCCCGACCCCCAATTCCTCTATCTGAGCGAAAGCCATCGGATAGCCATTGAGTCCCTCCTTTATGGAATTGAACAGAAAGAAGGGTTCATCGTCATCACGGGGGATATCGGTACAGGAAAGACGACCATCTGCCGTGCCCTTCTCAATAAATTGGGGCCCCATGTAAAAACAGCGGTCATCTTCAACTCCTTTCTTACCGAAGAAGAACTTCTGGAATCGATTCTCTTAGAGTTTGGATTCCCTTCAAAGGGCCGGACAAAAAAGGAGAGGATTGATGCATTAAATAAACTTCTGATCCATCTATTGTCACAGGGTAAAAATGCTGTGCTCATTATTGATGAATCTCAGAATCTTTCCGTCCCTGTTTTAGAGCAGATCCGAATGCTTTCAAACTTAGAGACGGAAAAGGAAAAACTTCTTCAGATCATTCTTTTCGGTCAATTGGAGTTAGATCAAAAACTCCAATCCCCCGAACTAAGACAATTGAATCAACGGATTTCCATCCGTCATCACCTCCTCCCCCTCACTCGGAAAGAGACGGAGGCCTATATCTACCAGCGTCTTATGGTGGCAGGTGCTCAGGGGAATATCACCTTTTCAAAATCTGCCTATGAAGAAATCTTTAAATTCTCGAAAGGGATCCCAAGGTTGATCAATCTTCTCTGTGACCGAGCCCTTCTGGCTGGATTCATAGAGGAGGCCTTTCAGATTGAAAAAGAGCATGTAAAAAAAGCAATGGGTAGCCTTATTGGAGAGGAGAAAAATAAGGTCTCATCTTCCTATTCCCCAAATTGGTTAACTCCATTAAGAGCCACTTTATTAACGGTCTTATGCTTTGTTCTGATTCTCTTTATGATGATAAGGTATCATGACCTCACTTCTTTTGGGAATACGATATGGGCAAAGGTGGATGAGGCCTATGGTCAAATTTCTGCGAATATCAATCCCCTTAACTTAACTCATCCAGTCCATCAGGAAAAGGTTCAAAGGGATCATAAAAATGAATCAGAAAAGGCCTCCTCGGAGGGAAAAAAATGAGTCTAATCATTGATGCACTCAAGAAGGCCCAGGAACTAAGATCAAAAGAGTCTCAAGGAGCCTCCCTATTGAAGAATTTCTATCCAAAGGGTAAGAAAAGGCCTATGAGTTTAGGAAAGAGATGGAGCCTTATGGGTTTTAGTTTATTAGGAACCCTCGTCCTCTTATTTCTAATTTGGAAGTCTATCTCTTTATCTCCTCATCAATTAGAGCCTCAGGTCATTGCCTCCATAAAAATGACCCCTTCTTCAAAAGAGGCTATGATTACTAAAGAAATACCAGAAAAACCTTTAAATCAGGATTTATCTGAAAGCCCCCAGGATCCAATCGATTCCTCAAAAAAAGAAATCAATTCTATTTTGACAGAATCCGATGTCAAAGAGAAGAAAGAGCAATCGCTTAGTTCCTCATCATCCCTAAAGGAGAAGGCTCATAACTTAGCCAGTCCAAAAAAGAGAGGTCTTGTGGAAAAACCATCTTCCATACCCCTTGCCTCTTTGAATGGGGAAGTTTCACAAAAGTCTTTAAGTATCGAAAGGGAAGGAAAAAAGGAATCCCCCATTTCATCGGAGGTGATCAACCATTTCAATTTGGGAGTCTCTTACCAAAATCAAAAAAATTATTCAAAAGCCATTGAGTCCTACAAGAAGGCGATTGAATTGGATCCCACCTATATCGAGGCCTATAACAATTTAGGAATCCTCCATCAGGAAATTGGAGAGGATAATGGTGCATTTGAAATTTATCAAAAACTAATAAAGGTCAATCCCCGATATGAGAAGGCTTATAATAACCTTGGGGTCCTATTCTATAAAAAGGGTCGATATGAAGAGGCTGTTGAGGCCTTCCAAAAGGCGATTGCCATTAATCCTGATAACATCGAAAGTTATATCAACCTTGGAGTCATTTTCAAAAAACAGGGCCAATGGGGTAAGGCAGTTGAGGTTTATCAAAAGGCCCTTTCCCTCAACCCTCTTCATAAGGAAACCCATTACAATATGGGTCTTCTCTATGAACAGATAGAGAATTTAGATTTAGCTATTGAGCATTACCAAAGATTTGTTGAACTGGCTTCGAATACTCATCCGGAACTGGCAGGACAGGTGCAAAGGCATTTAGTTGCCCTTGAATCAAAAAGGAATAAATAACTCACCAAAAATGTTTGAAATGTCTCCCCACCGCTAGGGAGAGGGGCAATCCGTGGATCACATGAAGGAGTTTCATCATGGTTGAAGAGAAGAGAAGTTTTGGGGACTATTTGGTCAGCATCGGAGTGATTACCTCCGAACAATTAAAGAAGGCGATTCAGGAACAGAGGCGCGGGGGAGAGAGGCTTGAACAGACCATTGTCCGTTTAGGATATGCCAAAGAAGAATTGGTTCTGCAATGCCTTGCCGATTATTTCAACCTTCCTTTTGTTGATCTCGATACCTATCTTATTGATGAGAAAGTCTTTCAACTCGTTCCCGAAGAGGTCGCCCGTCGTCATACCCTTATCCCCCTCTTTAAGATTGGTGATACCCTAACCATTGCCATATCCAATCCCCTGAATCTTCTTGCCTTAGATGAAGTGAGAAATAAGGTGAAGACCGATGTGGAGATAGCCATCAGCACGGAAAAGAAGATTAAAAAGGCGATTGATCAACATTATGGGGTGACACCCGGGATGGTCGAGACAACTGTCAAACAATTCTTAAAAGGGAATACAGGGGTAACCACTTCGGAAACGGATTATAGAAAAAGTTATGAACTTACAATGAAAGATATCCCTTCGGGCCCTATAGAAGATGCCCCTTCGGCGAGGATGCTTGATTTAGTAATGATTCAGGCCATCAGAGATCGGGCGAGTGATATCCATTTTGAACCGGATGAGAAGTCTCTAAGAGTCCGCTTCAGGATTGATGGTTTCTTATACGAATCCTTCACCCTTCCTAAACAGGTTCATCCCTCCATAAACTCAAGGATTAAAATTCTTGCAGAGATGGATATTGCTGAAACCAGGCTTCCCCAGGATGGCAACTTCAATATCAAACTTGAAAACCGAAGTTTTGAGATTCGAGTATCGACCTTTCCAACGATCTATGGAGAAAATGCTGTTCTCAGAATTCTTGACCAAACCAGCCCCCTTCTCAAACTTGAAGATTTGGGTTTTTCTTCGGAGATGCTTAACCAGTTTAAACAACTCATTCGCAGGCCAAATGGAATCATCTTTGTTACTGGCCCAACAGGAAGCGGTAAGACGACCACCCTCTATGCCATTCTAAACATGATTAATTCAAAGGATAAGAATATCATTACCATTGAAGACCCTGTGGAATATCGGCTTCCATTCATTCGGCAGACCCAGGTCAATCTCAAGGCAGGGATCACCTTTGCTACGGGGTTAAGGTCGATCTTAAGGCAGGACCCGGATGTGATCATGATCGGTGAGGTTCGCGATTTGGAGACCTCTGAAATTGCCCATCAGGCTGCACTGACAGGCCACCTTGTTCTGAGCACCCTCCATACCAATGACGCTCCAGAGGCAATCACCCGGCTTCTTGATATCGGGGTAGAACCTTATCTGATCTCTTCTTCTTTAATCGGTGTGCTCGGGCAAAGGCTTGTCCGAAAGATCTGTCCTGATTGTAAAACCTCCTACGGATTTGATCCTAAAAACTTAAGCAATCTTGGGGATGAGGCAAAAAAATTTAAAACCCCCATCACCCTCTATCGTGGCAAAGGTTGTAAAAACTGCAAACAGTCAGGATATCTTGGAAGAACAGGAATCTTTGAACTCCTCGTCATCAACGAAAGAATCAAACAACTTATCTCTGAAAAGGCATCGACTCAGGAGATTAGAGAGACCGCAAAAAAGAGCTACGGAATGGTCTCTTTAAGGGAAGATGGCCTGAAAAAAGTTTTGGAGGGAATCACCACACTGGATGAAGTCAACCGAGTGGCCTATCAGTAAATAACCTCTCCCACAGGGCGGGGCTTTAAAACCTAAATTCTAACCAAAAATATTTGAAATTTAACAGACTTGTCACCCTGAACTCGTTTCAGGATCTCACCTTTTGGACAAAACAAGATGCTGAACCAAGTTCAGCATGACACCATTTGTTCTCAAGTGTTAGAGATAAATTCTCAGACTTAAACATGTAAGAATCTAAAACCCAAAACTGAGATCCCGAAACAAGTTCGGGATGACAAAAAGGCCAGAACCTAACCGTCATGTCATGCTGAACTTGGTTCAGCACTTGGTTTATTTTTTCTGCTTTCAGCATACAAACCTTTAAAGGGTTATCCTACAAATTTTCTTAAAACGATTGTAAGCAAATTAAAATGATGTGCGCCCACATTCAAAGGGGTTGAAACTCTGAGTTGTTAGTTTTCAATAGAGTTTTTCAAAACCTCTCGATAAAAATGCTTGACAATTCGATGAAAAATCGCTATATATCCTTAAAAATTCAAAGGATTTTTTTACTCTATTTTAACATCAATGGAATGGACCCTTCTTCTTAACTCCACCTTTGAACCCTTAAAGGTAGTTAATTGGAAAAAGGCAATAATCATGGTCATGCTGGGCAAAGTCGATGTAATTGAGGAATACGACAAAATGGTGCGGGGGGTAAGATTTGCCATAAAACTCCCTGCTGTGATCCGATTAAATCGGTTTATTAAAAGGAAGAACCCGATTGTAAAATTTTCTCGCCAGAACCTTTACATAAGGGATGGAGGGAGGTGTCAATACTGTGGTGCCTCTTATGAAGAAAAGGAGTTGACCTATGATCATGTCATCCCGCGATCGAGGGGAGGACAAACGGAGTGGACCAACATTGTCACCTGCTGTATTCGTTGCAACCTAAAAAAGGGGGGAAGAACACCTGAAGAAGCAGGGATGTTTTTGATTCGGAGACCAAGGGCTCCCATATGGATCCCCTTGTTGACCATGAGTTTAGGAATTAAAGAAACTCCTGAGCCTTGGAAGAATTATCTTTATCTCGATTCTCCCTTGAATTCTTGATTTGGCTCTCCACTCACCTTTTCTTGTGAAGAAGGAAGGAACGATGAAGTACTTATACTCTCCTTGGAGAATGGAATATATCTTAGAAAAAAAGCCAAGAGGTTGCCTTTTCTGCCGAAAACCCAATGAGAGAAATGACAAAAAGAATCTCATCCTCCATCGAAGCCAATATGCTTTTGTCATGATGAATAAGTTTCCCTATAATAGTGGTCACTTAATGATTGTCCCTAAAAGACACTGTTTGAGTGTCGAAGAGTTGAGGAAAGAGGAGATGGAAGATCTCTTTCAACTGCTCCAAGTTTCCACTCGAATATTGAAAAAAGTCCTTCGGCCACATGGGTTTAATATAGGTATCAATATGGGGAAGGCAGGGGGAGCGGGGGAGGAGCATATTCATATTCACATCGTTCCTCGATGGAACGGGGATACGAATTTTATGCCTGTTTTGATTCAAACCAAGGTCGTCCCTGAATATTTAGAAAAAACCTATCAGAAACTTCACCCTTCGTTCACAAAACTCTCAGAAAGGGAGGGAGGGCCGAAAGGGGGTCAAAAAAAATGAGATGGGTCAAAACGATCTTTTGGATGATTATCTTTTTTCTTGCCATCCATTTCTCAATTCAGAATAGAGATGAAGTGACACTGAGATATTCCTTTTTAAATGTTGGGGGGGTTGAGGTATCCCATGTTCCTCTCTTTTTGGTCATCCTCTGTTCTATCTTTCTGGGGCTATTGATTGGGGGGATTGGTGATCTTTACGGTAGGTTACAATTGAAGAAGGGGCTTAGACAGAGTCAAAAAATCATTGAAAAATTGGAAAGGGAGATCCAGTCCCTTCGAGGGCCATTGGTGGACCAACCCTCCTTCCTGAAAGAAAAATGATGGTTTTGGAGAAGGGGGTATGGGGTTAAAAAATTTCTCTTGCCTTTCATAACGTTTTGTAGTATATAATAAATATTGAAGTGGTCTGCTGAAAAGCGGGCTTAGTTGCCCGCTTTTTTTTTAAAACACCCAATCAGGATCCATCGGTGAAACCATTAGTCAATGGAATCATAGAACGGGTAAAGGCGATCGTAGACCCAATTCTTTTGAGCAAAGGGATGGAGTTAATAGACATTGAGTACCGAAGAGAGTCAAGGGGATGGGTTTTACGACTTTTTATTGATAAAGAAGGGGGAATTACCCTTGAGAATTGTGCCCATATCAGCGAGGAGTTAGGGAGAACCCTGGATGTTGAGGATTTCATCCCCAACTCCTATGTCTTAGAGGTTTCCTCTCCAGGTCTTGATCGCCCTTTAAAAAAGGAGAAGGATTTTATAAAATATCTTCAGCGTAAGATAAAGGTGAGGACATTTGATCCCATTGAACAGAGAAGGAATTTTAGAGGTAAATTAGTGAAGGTCTTTGAAGGCCGGATCGAATTAGAGGTGGAAGGCCAAATCATTCAGATTCCACTTTCCAATGTGGCCAAAGCCCATTTAGAGATTGAATTTTAGAGGGAGAGACCAAACGATGCCAACCAATCTGAACTATGTGATCGACCAGGTGGTCAAGGAAAAAGGGATTGATCGAAAGGTGATCATCGAGGCCTTAGAACAGGCTGTGCTGACTGCCTCAAAGAAAAAGTATGGCCATCACGGCGAGATCGAAGTTAGATATAATGAAGAGATTGGAGAAGTAGAATTGTTTCAATTTAAGCAGGTGGTGGAGGAGGTCAAAAATCCCGATACAGAAATTAGTCTTGAGGAAGCAAAATCCCTTGATAGTGAGGCTGAGATCGGGGACAGCCTGGGGGTGAAACTGAATACCGATTTTGGGCGAATTGGCGCACAGACCGCCAAGCAAGTCATCATTCAAAAAGTAAGGGATGCGGAAAGAGAAAACGTCTATAATGAGTTTAAGGATCGGAAGGGAGATATTATCAGCGGGACCGTCCAGCGGATGGAGAAGGGCAATCTTTATGTCAATATTGGAAGGGCGGAGGCTGTCCTTTTAGCGAAAGAACAGATTCCAGGAGAAAGTTACCGACAGGGAGAGAGGATTCGGGCTTATATCATCGATGTTCAAAAGAATTCCAAGGGCCCCCAAATCTTCCTCTCAAGGACCCATCCTGGATTTTTGATCAAACTTTTCGAGATGGAGGTTCCAGAGATTTCTGAGGGGATCATTAAGATCATCAGTGCTGCCAGAGAGCCTGGAGAGAGGGCCAAAATTTCAGTCTACAGTTCAAATCGAGATGTCGATCCTGTCGGGGCTTGTGTGGGAATGAAAGGCTCTCGAGTTCAGAATGTGGTCCAGGAGCTTAGGGGGGAACGAATTGATATCATCCCTTGGTCCCAAGACCAGACCAAATATGTCTGCAATGCGCTTGCGCCTGCGAAGATCTCAAGGGTGTTTATTGACGAGGAGAATCGTCATATGGAAATGATCGTGGCCGACGATCAACTCTCTTTGGCCATTGGGAAGAGAGGGCAGAATGTTCGGTTGGCCTCCAAACTGACAGGATGGAAATTGGATATCAAGAGTGAATCAAAGATGGAAAAAATTTCAAGTGAGATTTTGGAAAGGTTTAAAGACCTTCCTCATATTGGGGATGTGAGCAGTCGGATTCTCTATAATGAGGGATTCCGTTCGATTAAAGAGTTGGCAGAGGTCGATCCAGAAGAGTTGGCCAAACTTTTAGAGATAGAAAAAGAGAAGGCGGTGGAGATTGTGGAGTCTGCCTTCCAGATGACCCAGAAGGGGGAAGAGAGTAAAGGGGAAGGAGAAGCGTCCCCACCTGGAAAGCCCCCTCTTTCAGATGCCATTGAACAGGTTGAAGGAGTAGGGGAAAAGACCGCAGAGGTATTAAGAGCCCATGGGATTAAAAATGTCCATGATCTCCTCGAGGCTCAAGTCCAGAAACTTTCTACCCTTCCTGGAATCGGAATAAAAAAGGCAGAGAAGTTGATCCAATCCGCAACCCAATATGTCGAAAGAAAAGGAGATGGGTAGGTCCAAGCATGTTCCGATAAGGAGTTGTGTGGGTTGTAAAAAGAAGAGAAGCAAGAAGGAGTTGGTTCGTTTAAAAAAGGGAGGAGATGGAACCCTCCTTATTGATTGGATGAAAAATATGGGGGGGAGAGGGTTTTATCTTTGTCCAGAGGAGGCCTGCTTTAAAAAGGCGGAGAAAAAATGGATTGGGTCAGGGAAGATTATCCAAAATCGATTTCTTTCTATAAAGGACCTTTTCCAAAAAGGAAATGTTAACCAGGAGGAAGATCGGTAATGGCAAAAGTAAAACTCCTCGATCTTGCAAAGGAAGTTGGCATGGAGGATGACAAACTCCTTCTTAAGTTGAAGCGGATGGGGGTAAAGGTAAAGAAGCCCACCGAACCTGAAAAAAAGGCCTCTCCCTTGGAAGAGAAAATTATCGAAAGAGACGGTGAGAAGGAGGTTGTTGAAAAGAGGATAAAACCCACGGTCATCCGAAGAAGGACGAGGACCCTCGAGGGAAAGCCTCACGTTGAAGAACCCTTGCCTCCCCCACCTCCTCCTGTAGAGCCCATTGTCACCGAAGTGGCCATCGGGAAGAGAGTTAAAAAGAAACCCCCGAAGGTAGAGGAAGGTGAAAAGCGAGCAGTAGAGGAGGTCAAGGAGGTAAAGAAGGAGAGGAAAACAAAGGGTAAATTAGAAAAAAAGAAAACCACCGAAACAGCACCTGCTCCTCCATTAGAACACCCCAGAGAGCCTGAACCTCCTATCATTGAACCTTTAAGTGGGAGAGAGGAAGAGAAGGTTCCCTCTCCACTACCCGTGATGGGTAAAGAACCCCCAAGCCCCATTCCTTCCCCCAAGGTGAAGGAAGTTGAAAAACCAAAAGTTGTGGAAGAATTAAAACTTCCGGAAATAAAGATTACAGATAAAGAAGAGGTGGTTGGGAAGAGGAAAGGGTTTATTAAAAAACGAAGGTTGATTGAGGAAAGGTTGATCATTGAGAAGGCCTCTGAACATGAGGTGTTTCCTGAAAAAGAGGTTGAGTTACCCCCACGACCCTATCGGCCAATGAAGAAAAAGGTGGTTTTGAAAGCACCCAAGAAGACAGAGGTAACGCTTCCAAAGCCGATCAAGAGAATTATTCGAATCGCAGAGGTGATTACGGTCTCAGACCTGGCTAAACGAATGGGAGTGAAGGGTGGAGAGGTGATTAAGAGATTGATGGACTTAGGGGTCTTTGTTAATCTCAATCAGGTGATCGATGCAGATGTGGCCTCTCTGGTTGCCAGTGAATTTGGCTACGAGGTAGAGAAGGTTTCCCTTGAGCGAGAGGACCTTTTAGAGAGGAAGGAAGACCTTCCAGAGCAGTTAGAGCCCAGACCACCGGTGGTGACCATTATGGGGCATGTCGATCATGGAAAGACCATGCTTCTCGACGCAATTCGAAACACCAATGTCATTGGGGAGGAGGCAGGAGGTATTACTCAACACATCGGAGCCTATGATGTAGGGCTCGAAAATGGCCATGTTGTTTTCATCGATACTCCAGGCCACGAGGCCTTCACGGCCTTAAGGGCAAGAGGGGCAAAGGTGACAGATATTGTGGTATTGGTGGTGGCCGCGGATGATGGGGTGATGCCCCAGACGCGAGAAGCGATTGATCATGCCCGGGCTGCAAACGTTCCTATTATCGTGGCGATCAATAAGATCGATAAACCCAATGCCAATCCAGAGAAGGTAAAAAAAGATCTTTCAGAATATGGGTTGGTTCCAGAAAAATGGGGAGGGAATACGCTTTACGCTGAGGTCTCTGCCAAACAGAGAATAGGCATCAAAGACCTGTTGGATTTAATCCTTCTCCAGGCGGAGGTTTTAGAATTAAAAGCCAATCCGAACAAGCTTGCTCGAGGGACTATCATTGAATCTCGATTGGATAAAGGGAGGGGTCCCGTGGCGACAGTGCTTATCCAGGAGGGAACTCTTAGAACAGGGGATGTCTTCATTGCAGGGTCTCATTATGGCAGAGTGAGGGCCATGCTGAATGATCGGGGACAAAAGATGGAAGCCGCTAAGCCCTCCACCCCTGTGGAAGTGGTAGGGTTCAACGATATCCCTGAAGCAGGAGACCCTTTCATCGTTGTTCCAGAAGAACGAATCGCCAAACAGATCACCCTTTATCGTCATGAAAAGATAAGGGAGAAGGAACTTTCAAGGTTAAGCAAGGTTTCATTGCAAGAACTCTACGAGAAGATTAAGAAAGGAGAGGTAAAGGAACTGAATGTCATTATCAAAGCCGATGTTCAAGGTTCGATCGAGGCGGTCAAAGAATCTCTCAAGAAACTTTCCACGGATTCGATTAAAGTGAATATCCTCCACGGGGGGATAGGGGGAATTACGGAAACCGATGTAAACCTGGCTTCAGCCTCCAATGCCATTATCATTGGGTTTAATGTTAGACCCAGCCCAAAGGCCCAATCTCTGGCTGAGCAGGAACATGTGGATGTCCGAACCTACTCCGTGATCTACGAGGCCATCGATGACATTAAAAAGGCCCTGGAAGGGTTATTGGAACCCACCTACAAAGAACACATCTTGGGCAGGGCCCAGGTCATCCAACTTTTCAATATCAGCAAAGTGGGAACGGTTGCAGGGAGTTTGGTCTTGGATGGGAAAGTGGTTAAGGGCTCTCCAGCCAGACTCCTTCGAGATAATGTGGTGATCTACAATGGCCGAATCTCATCGCTAAAACGATTTAAAGATGATGTAAAGGACTGTAGCCATGGCCTGGAATGCGGGATCGGGATTGAGAATTTTAATGACATCAAACTCGGAGATATTATCGAGTCTTATGAGATAGAAGAGATTCGACCACGATTGTCATAAATTCGACAAAGAGGGGGGAGGGGAGATGGTTGTTGGAATTTGTCAACTCGATATTCGAATTCCCGAAAACCATTCATTAAAAGGGAAAAGGCAGGTTCTACGAAAACTGATTGATCGAGCAAGCCATCGGTTTAATGTGGCCATCTCTGAGGTGGGAGACAATGATCTATGGCAACGGGCGCTCATTGGCATCTGTACGGTGGGAAATGATCGTAGACACATCAATTCGAGTTTGGATAAGGTCATTGATTTTATCGAAAGGATGAACGGTATAGAGGTCGTCCATTCAGAGATAGAGATTCTAACGGTCTGAGGGAGGAGTGGCTCAGGCATGGAGGTAAGACGTTCGGAGAAAGTTGCAGACTTGATTCAAAAAGAGATTTCCGAGATGTTGACCAGAACTCTTAAAGACCCCAGAATCGGGTTTGTGACCATCACCCGGGTTTCGGTCTCAGAAGATTGTCGGAGGGCAACTGTCTACTTCAGTGTGGCTGGGAGCATCGAGGAAAGGGAGAATTCCCTGGAGGGTCTTAACAGTGCCAGAGGATATGTCCGGAGGGAATTGGGTCGGCGAATCCGACTGAAATATACCCCTGATATTCTATTTCATTTCGATCCATCGATTGAGTATGCCATCCATATTGAAGAAATATTTCACCGATTAAGGGAAGAAAAGGTAAGAGATGGGGACGAGGATTGATGGCCTTTTGATCGTGGATAAACCTGAAGGGATTAGCTCCTTTGGGGTGGTGAAGGCGATCAAGCATCGTTTTGGGTTCAAAAAAGTGGGACATATTGGAACGTTGGATCCCTTTGCCACTGGGGTTTTACCCCTTGTCATCAATGAGGGGACGAAATTGGCTCCCTTCTTAATGGAGGAACCCAAGGAGTATGAAGCCATCTTAAAATTAGGAGAAGAGACGACTACGGATGACCTGACGGGAGAGGTGATTAACCAAAATCCATGGGAAGGGGTTAGAGAAGAGGCGGTTCTTTCGGCCTTTCAACTCTTTTTAGGAAAGATTAAACAGAAACCCCCTATGTTTTCTGCCATCAAATTAAGGGGGAAGCCCCTCTATCGATTGGCAAGAAAGGGCATTGAGGTCGAACGGGAAGAAAGGATGGTCGAAATCTTTAGCCTCCAGGTAAAAGAGATCGATCTCCCCTTCGTTCGATTCCATGTCTCTTGTTCCAAGGGAACTTATATCCGCACACTGGCAAAAGATATAGGACGACGATTGGGGTGCGGAGCCCATTTGGTTTCCCTCAGGAGGACTCGGAGTGGAACCTTCACCCTTGAACAGGCTCTCGGTTGGGAGAAATTAAAAAAAATCAACCAAATTGAGGGACTCCGACCTTGGTTCATTTCACCCAAAGAGGCATTACCATCCCTCCCTGAAGTAGTCGTGGAGGAGAAAATTGCCCAGAGGGTGCGTTTTGGACAAGAGGTGACGCTTTTTGAGCTATCTGGTCAAACGCTTCCTCTCCTTCAAGAAGGGGTGTGGTTTAAGATGTCTTCTCCAGAAGCAGGGTTAGTCGCCATCTTAAAGACAGAGAGGAAGGGGAAGAAGAAGGATGAGAAGGACCCAGAAGCCTTCGCCTTTCGCCCTGTGAGAATATTTCATTTCGATGAAAAATATGCTTAGTCTCAAGGAGGAATTTCATGGCGCTTTTACAAGAGAGAAAAAAGGAGATCATTGACCAATTTAAACTCCATGAAAAGGACACAGGGTCTCCTGAAGTCCAAATTGCCCTTTTGAGTGAAAGGATTCAGTATCTTACGGATCACTTTAAAATCCATAAGAAGGATCATCATTCTCGAAGGGGTTTGCTCAAATTGGTTGGGCAGAGGAGAAAACTCCTGAACTACCTAAAACAGAACAATATCGAAAGATATCGACTCGTCATTGATAAATTGGGACTTCGGAAATAATGCCCAGGTCCTTAGGAAAGGTATCTTTCTCAACAAGAGAGTGAGGCGAATTTTATGGTTCAGAATTTAGAGACCGATTTTGCAGGAAGGTCAATTTCCATCGAAACCGGAAAAGTGGCCAAACAGGCTAATGGTTCTGTATTGGTTCGATATGGTGAAACGGTTGTACTGGTCACCGTGGTTGCTTCTGACAAGAAGCGTGAGGGTTTGGATTTCATTCCTCTCACCGTCAATTATCTTGAGATGACCTATGCAGCAGGGAAAATCCCAGGGGGTTTTTTCAAGAGAGAGGGGAAGCCCAGTGACCACGAAACCCTCATCTCGAGGTTTATTGATCGTCCGCTTCGTCCCCTCTTTCCAAAAGGGTTTCAGAACGAGGTGCAGGTCATCGCCACGGTCCTTTCCGCTGATCCAGATAATGATCCAGCAGTCTTAGGGATGATCGGAGCATCTGCTGCGCTTTCTATTTCCGATATCCCCTTTCTTGGTCCCATTGCAGGAGCCAAAGTCGGGCGGATTGACGGAGAGTATGTGCTCAACCCTGCTCCAGGGGAGTTGGAGTTGAGCGATATTGACCTTTTCGTTGCAGGAAGCGAGGATGCTATTATTATGGTCGAGGGCAGTGCCAAGGAGGTAAGGGAGGAGGAAATTTTAGAGGCCATTATCTTTGGCCATCAATCCCTTCTTCCCGTGATCAACCTTCAAAAAGAACTGAAATCGATCGCCGGGCTTCCACCCAGGGAGTTTGAACTTCAACGACCGAAAGAGGATATTTTTGACAAGGTTCGACTCTTCGCCGAGGGAAAGTTGGCTGAGGCATTCTATATTCAAGAGAAATTAAAACGGAGGGAAAGGTTGGAAGAAATCTTTCAAGAAACCCTGAAAGAATTGGGGGCAGAGGATGAGACCACTAAAACTATAGTGAGGGTTGCCTTTGAGGAAACCCATCGCAAAATCATGAGAAAGTTGATGTTGGAACATCGAAGAAGAATCGACGGGAGGGGCTTTTCAGAAATCAGACCCATCTCCTGTGAAGTAGGGATTCTACCCAGAACTCATGGGTCAGCCCTCTTTACGAGAGGAGAGACTCAGGTCTTAGCGGTGGTTACGTTTGGGACCTCTGAGGATGAACAGAAGATAAACTCCCTGTTGGGAGAGACCTATAAATCGTTTATGCTCCATTACAATTTTCCACCCTTCTGTGTGGGGGAGACTGCACCCTTGAGGGCGCCTGGTCGAAGGGAGATTGGGCATGGGGCCCTCGCAGAGAGGGCAATCCTTCCGGTCCTTCCCTCCAATGAGAAATTTCCTTATACCATTCGAATTGTTTCCGAAGTTTTAGAATCCAATGGCTCTTCCTCCATGGCAACGGTTTGTGGAGCCAGTCTTTCATTGATGGATGCAGGGGTTCCCATCAAGGCACCCGTTTCGGGAATTGCCATGGGACTGATCCTTGAGGATGACCAGGTAGCAGTTCTTTCAGACATTCTTGGAGATGAGGACCATTTTGGGGATATGGATTTCAAAATTGCTGGAACAGCCAGTGGGGTCACTGCGATTCAGATGGATATCAAGACCCAAGGGCTCACCAAAGAGATTTTGCAACAGGTGCTGAGCCAGGCTCGCGAAGGCCGACTTTATATTCTTTCAAAAATGAACGAGACCATTTCTGAACCTCGAAAAGACCTTTCTCGCCACGCACCCAGAATCATCACCATGCAAGTCAAGCAGGAAAAGATTCGAGATATTATCGGTCCAGGAGGGAAGACCATTCGAAGCATTGTGGACCAAACAGGGGTGAAGGTGGATATCGAAGATTCTGGGGTGGTGAAATTGGCCTCTCCCAATTATGAAGCCCTCGAAAAGGCTATCAAACTCATTAAATCCCTGACTCAAGAAGTCGAAGTAGGAGGCCTCTATAAGGGAAAGGTTGTAAGAATCTTAGGGTTTGGCGCAATCGTTGAAATCTTTCCAGGGACTGATGGGCTTATCCATATTTCTCAATTGGCAGAAGGTCATGTAAAATCCGTCTCCGATGTGCTGAAAGAGGGAGAGGAAGTTTGGGTAAAGGTGATTGATATTGATCCCCAGGGACGCATTCGATTGAGCCGGAAAGCAGCCTTAAGGGAGATGGCCAGAAAGTCAGGGACAAAGAGCAATTAATGGATCAATCCATACGAAAACCACAAATTCTTTTCACTCCTTCTTGGATGATTTCAGGGGAAGGGTATCAAAAAACAGTCCTAAGCAACGGGATCAAAGTCATCACCGAAGAGATCCCTTTTCTTAAATCCGTTTCCATTGGCATTTGGGTCACTACTGGATCCAGAGATGAAGCCCCCTCTGAAAATGGCATCTCCCATTTCATCGAACATCTCCTCTTCAAAGGGACTGAACGGAGAACAGCCTATGAGATTGCCAGGGAGATCGACTCCGTGGGAGGGACCCTTAATGCTTTTACCGGAAGGGAGTATACATGTTTCTATGCGAAGGTGATCGACAAGAACCTCCCCTTAGCCATTGACCTTCTCTCGGATATCTTTCTCCATTCGGTTATGGACGAAAAGGAGATAGAGAAAGAGAGGATGGTGATTCTTCAAGAGATCAAAATGGTAGAGGATACTCCTGACGACTATATCCACGAACTTTTCAACCAGGTCTGTTGGGGGGATCATCCCTTAGGGTTTCCCATCTATGGAACCTCTGAGCGGGTTCAATCCTTTCATCGCGATCAGATTGTTCGCTTCTTTAAAGAGAACTATCAGCCCAATCAGACCATCATCTGCGCTGCTGGAAATCTTCGACATCAGGAGGTGGTGGATCAAATCGAGGCCTCCTTTGGCCAAATCCCCAAATCCAATAGGACAAAGGATAGAAAAAGAGCAGAGTCCATTTCCAGGACCCATATCTGGAAAAGAGATCTGGAACAGGTCCACTTCTGCCTTGGAACAAAGGGACTTCGCTACAACCATTCCCGTCGTTTCGCCTCCTATACCCTGAATACGATTTTGGGAGGGGGAATGAGCTCCAGGCTCTTTCAGGAGATCCGTGAGAATCGGGGGCTGGCCTATTCTGTCTATTCCTACCTCCCAGCCTATTTCGATACAGGACTGATGGTGGTCTATGCAGGGACCAGCGAAGAATCCTTCCAAAAGGTCATTGACCTCATCCTTCAGGAGTTTGTTACCTTAAAGACGAAACCTTTTAAAAATAAGGAACTCGAAACGGCTAAAGAACAACTCAAAGGGAACCTTCTCCTCAGCCTTGAGAGTTCGGATAGCCTGATGACCCGATTGGCTAAAAATGAGATTTACTTTGAGTCCTACCTTCCTGTAGAGGCGATCCTTAAAGGGATCGACGAGGTGAAGGAGGAAGAGGTGAGGGAACTGGCCAAGGAGATCTTTAATGAAGAGTTTTTTTGTCTGACCGTCATGGGGCCGGTGGAGGGGAAGGATTTTGAAAAGGTTTTAAAACGATTGGACCGATGGAACGAATAAAAATTTTTATCAAAAGGCTAAAAAAAAACTGTCTAGTCTCGCTTCCCCAGTATATGACCGCTGGATCCTCCGGTATGGACCTTTTTGCATGCCTTGATGAAGATGTGGTCTTGGGCCCCGGGGAAAGACGCCTTATCCCTACTGGAATCTCGATAGCGATTCCTGTAGGATTTGAAGGACAGATTAGAGCCCGAAGTGGATTGGCTATTCAGAAAGGGATAGGAGTCATCAATGGGCCTGGCACCATTGATTCCGATTATCGGGGAGAAGTCGGGGTCCTGTTGATCAATTTTGGGCAGGAACCCTGTGTCATCCACCCTGGGGATCGAATTGCCCAGTTGGTTATCTCTCAAGTTTTTCGAGCGGATCTGGAGGAAGTAGAGGAACTGCCGGCCACTCAGAGGCAAGGAGGAGGATTTGGCCATACCGGAATTTGACGAGGGGTTAAGAAAAAACCTACTCTATTAAAAGCAGAGGACTATTTCTCTCCTCTGCTTTTTATTCGGAAGGGTCGAGTTTTTTAAAAATAGGATGAACCACTTTTTAGACCAATACCTCCACTACTTGATCATTGAAAAAGGCCTTGTTCGTGCAACCGTCGAGGCTTACAGTCAAGGGTTGACTCGTTTCTTTGACTTTTTGAAGAAGAAAGGAATCCAGGAAGTTCAATCCGTCAGCAAGCTTGATGTGAGGGCTTTTCTTTTTTCCTTAAAGAAAGAGGGTCTTTCCATAAAGACGGTCGCCCGGAATCTGGTTGCCCTTCGAACCTTTTTTCGTTTTCTGGTCCAAGAAGGGATTCTAAGGCTCAACCCAGTTGAGGAGATAGAATCTCCTAAGATGACCAGGACATTGCCCGACGTTTTGACGTTAAAGGAAGTGGAATCTCTTTTGGAACAGCCCAATCCTAAGACTCCTTTAGGGATGAGAGACCGCGCCATGCTGGAAATGCTTTATGCGACTGGAATGCGGGTTTCTGAATTAACGCGTCTTCAGACCCATCAGGTCAATTTAGAGGGAGGATATGTTCTCCTTTTTGGAAAGGGGTCAAAAGAAAGGGTGGTTCCCCTTGGTCAAGAGGCCATCCGATGGGTGAACCTCTATTTGAAGGAAGTTCGGGGAAAGCTTTCAAAAGGGAAGGAAAGCCCATTTCTATTTATCAACCGCATGGGCAGGGGGATGAGTCGACAGATGTTCTGGAAGAATATCAAGGTTTACGCTCGAAAGGCAGGCATCCAGAAGAGGATCACGCCTCATTTGCTCCGACACTCCTTTGCCACCCACCTTCTTGAAAGGGGAGCGGATCTCCGGTCGGTTCAAATGATGCTGGGTCATGTGGATATCTCCACAACGCAGATTTATACCCATGTCACAGGGGAAAGGTTGAAGAAGGTCCATCAAAGATATCATCCCAGAGGCTAATTCCGAGAATGTTGGAACACTGGAACACTGGAACACTGGAATAATGGAATATTGGAGTGTTGAGAAATAAATAGTGTTACCCATTCTTCCATTATTCCGCAATTCTATTTTGCCTTTTTAAGCATTATGGAAGTCATAACCACCCATACCAACGCAGATTTTGATTCGTTGGCTTCGATGTTGGCCGCCAAAAAACTCTATCCAGAGGCGGTATTAGTATTCCCAGGTTCTCAAGAGCGAAGCCTTCGAGACTTCTTCATCCATTCTACCCTTTATGCCCTTAAGGTGGAGAGGATAAAAAACATTGACCTCAAAGAGGTGAGCCGGCTCGTCTTGGTGGATACCAGACAAATGAGCCGGATTGGAAAGTTTTCAGAGATCGTATCAAAACCCGGCTTGGAGATTCACATCTACGATCATCACCCTTCCTCTTCGGATGACCTTCACGGTTCCCTTGAAGTGGTCGCGGAGGTAGGGGCCACCGTTACGCTTCTTCTGGATATTTTAAGAGAGCGGGGGGTTGAGATTACTCCGGATGAGGCCACCGTGATGATGCTTGGCATATATGAAGATACCGGAAATTTAACTTTTCCCTCCACCCGAGAAGAAGATTTCAGAGCGGCAGGTTATTTATTGCAGAAAGGGGCAAATCTCAGTATCATTTCCAATATCATCACGAAGGAACTTACTGCAGAACAGGTTTATCTCCTAAACGAACTGATTCAATCCGCCCACCGTTACCACATTCAAGGGATTGATGTGGTCATCGCTGAAGCCTCTGCCGATCGATACATTGGCGACATTGCAGTGCTGGTTCACAAATTAAAGGATATGGAAAACCTTGATGTCCTCTTTGCCTTAGTCCGAATGGAAGATCGAGTCTACTTGATCGGAAGGAGTCGCATTGAAGAGGTGAATTGTTCGGAGGTGGCCAGTGAGTTTGGGGGTGGCGGCCATCCCACCGCAGCCTCTGCCACGATCAAGGGGATGACGTTGACAGAGGTTCACCAACGGTTGGTCAAAATATTAAGGGACTTGATCAAACCCAAAAAAAGTGCCAGGGATATGATGGTCTATCCTGTGAAGACGATTGAGCAGGACCGAACCTTAGAGGAGGCAGGTGAGATCCTTACTCGATATAACCTCAATGTCCTTCCGGTGCTTCAGGGTGAAAAGGTGGTGGGGTTGATTTCTAAACAAGTGGTGGAGAGGGCTACCCACCATGGACTCCAGACCTCCCTGGTAAAAGAGTATATGAGCACAGAATTCTCGGTGGTCTCACCCGAGACCTCTTTTTCTCGAATTCAGGAATTGATCATCGGCCATAACCAGAGCCTTCTTCCCGTGGTCGAAAATGAGAGACTGGTGGGGACAATCTCGGTCGGCGATGTTATGCGGGGTCTTCAGGAAGAGATGTTGAAATCGTTGAAGGGGAGTACCGCCATCGAAAGCCAACCTCTCTATGCTCGACGAAAGATGATCACCCAACTGATGAAAGAACGCTTCCCGGAGCGAATCCAGAATCTGCTTCTCGAATTCGGAAGGGTAGGGGATGAACTGGGATTCGCAGTCTATGCGGTGGGGGGATTTGTCAGAGACCTACTTATGAGAATTGAAAATTTTGATGTGGATATCGTCGTCGAAGGAGATGGTATTTTGTTAGCCGAGGAATTCGAAAGAAGGGTTCCTTGTCGCATTCGGACCCATAAAAAATTTGGCACCGCCATCATTCTTTTTCCTGACGGTCTTAAAGTTGATGTCGCCACTGCCCGACTGGAGGTTTACGATTCACCCGCCTCTCTTCCCATTGTGGAGAAAAGCTCGATCAAGATGGACCTCTATCGGAGGGACTTCACCATCAATGCCCTGGCCATTCAACTGAACTCAAAGTCTTTTGGAGAGTTAATCGACTTTTTTGGTGGGACCAAAGACCTCAAAGAAAGGGTGATTAGGGTCCTTCACAACCTCTCTTTTGTGGAAGACCCTACTCGAATCTTTCGAGCGATCCGGTTTGAACAGAGATTGGGATTCCAGATCGGAAAACATACTCAGAATCTAATGAGAAACGCTGTCAAGATGGGCTTCATGAACCGCCTCTCTGGAGGAAGGCTTCTTTCTGAACTCATCCTTATCCTTCAAGAAAAAAATCCATTTTCTGCTATCAAACGAATGAGGGATTTTAACCTTTTCCCAGTCCTTCACCCAGAACTTAAACTGACCGAAGAGATGGAATTGCTGTTTGACGAGGTCTATCATGTGGTCTCCTGGTTTGACCTTCTCTATTTGGAGGAGCGTTATGATCGGTGGTTGATCTATTTTTATGCCTTAACCGATTCCATAAAGGAAAAGGAACTTGAGGAACTCTGTCAACGGCTATCGATGAACGATAAACTCCAGAAAAGGGTGCTTGAAGGCAGAAGGCAGGCCAACCAAACCCTTCTTCAAATCCTCTCTTGGATCAATACCGGTCAGAAACCCAAACGATCAGAGATCTACAGTCTCCTTGATCCACTTCCAACAGAGGTGACGTTGTTTATGATGGCAAAAACCACCCAAACCGCTACACGTCGTTATATCTCCCTTTACTTCACCCAACTCAAGGATGCAAAACCTCTCTTAAAGGGCTCGGATTTGATTCAAATGGGAATCCAACCTGGTCCGATGATCAAAAAGACCCTCGACCGTTTATTGAAGGCTCGATTGGATGAACAGGTCATTACTCGGGAAGACGAGATGGATTTTCTTTTAAAGACCGAAAGAGCGGAGGGATGATGGAGGACGATTTGACCCAAGAGGAAAGGTCGCCCTATACGGTTCGATTAGAGAAGTTCGAAGGACCTCTGGATCTCTTGCTTCATCTCATCCAAAAAAATGAGATCGATATTTTTGACATCCCCATCGCCCTCATCACCGAACAATATCTGGAATATCTCAAATGGATGAGGGTCCTCAATCTTGAGGTAGCCGGAGAATACCTTTTAATGGCCTCCACGTTGCTTCATATCAAATCCAAGATGCTTCTTCCCTCCTCTCGCGAGGAGGAAGAAGAAGGGGGAGAGGATCCAAGGGCTGAACTGGTCAGAAGGTTGATCGAATACCAAACATATAAAAATGCAGCAGTCCATTTGGAAGGAAGGCCTCTTTTAAATCGAGATGTCTTCATTCGGTTAGTCTCAGAGGATGAAGAGGAATCGGAAGAGGAGCGGATTGACATCAGCCTCTTCGAACTCGTCGAGGCCTTTCGTAAGGTTTTGGAAAACGTCAAGCCAGAAATGGTCCACGAAGTGGTCATGGAGCGGGTGACCGTCGAGGAGAGGGTTCAGGAGATTCTTTCTATTCTTCAAAGAGAGAAACGAAGCATGGCCTTCCATCTTTTCTTCCCTGAAGGGGCTTCTCGGAGATTGATCATTGTCACATTTTTAGCGATTCTCGAATTGGTCAAGTCCAGACTCATTCGAGTCTTTCAAGCCTCACCCTTTGAGACGATACGTGTTTCACCCATATAACGATTGGAGGTCAACAGGGATTGTTCAACGACCCTTATGTGGTCTTCAATATGATGAGGAAGGAGGGTTCTATGAAACGCAAACGAATTCTGATGGGACTGGGGGCAATTGGGGTTCTTCTGCTCTTTTTCTTTTTCATCCTTTTTTATATTGGGCGATCCGCTGGAAAGCCAGGCAGGTTCGCTTTCGGAGATAAGATCGCCATCGTTGAAATCAGGGGGATGATCACGCAATCCCAAGGGATTATTGAGGAGATCCATCAATATACAGAGGACACCGGGGTTAAGGCCATCATCCTTCGAATCGATTCTCCAGGAGGGGGGGTGGGTCCCTCCCAAGAGATCCATCGAGAGGTCGTCAAAGCGAGAGCGAAGAAGAAAATATTTACCTCTATGGGATCGGTTGCTGCCTCGGGTGGATATTATATTGCCTGCGCCTCCGATAAGATTGTGGCTAACCCTGGAACGATTACAGGTTCTATTGGAGTGCTAATGGAGTTCACCAATCTTGAAGAACTCTTTAAAAAGATTGGTGTAAAAGGGGTTGTTCTCAAGAGCGGGGAACATAAAGATATTGGTTCACCCTTTCGAGAGATGACCCCGGAGGAGAAAAGGATCATCCAGATGGTCATCGACAATGTTCATCAGCAGTTTGTTCAGGCTGTGGCAGAAGGAAGAAAAATGGATCGCGATAGGGTAGCCCAGATTGCTGATGGCCGCATCCTGACTGGAGAACAGGCCAAACAGTTGGGGTTAGTCGATTATATAGGCAACCTACAGGATGCCATTGATCTTGCTGCAAAAGAGGTGGCCATTGAAGGGAAGCCCAATATCATTTATCCCAAAAGGAGATTTTCTATCTGGGACATTCTATTGAAAGAATCGGCCGATGCGCTTTTGGAGGTCTTCAAGGAGAAAGGGGTTGAATTGAATTATCGATTATCCTTCCCCTCCCAATAGGCCATTTCTATTTTACTATTTTAGACATTAATTGTTTAATCTTCTTCATATCCTCCCAAACCTCTCTCTTTTTGTCGGGGTTTCTCAATAAGAAGGCAGGGTGATAGGTGGGGACCACCTGAATCCCTTCAAGATCGAAGGTCTTTCCCCTGAGGGCCGTGATCGTTGCATTGGTCTTGAGCAGGGTCTGAGCGGAAAAGGTCCCAAGGGCGCAGATGATTTTAGGCTGGATGACTTGGATCTGTTTCATCAGGAAAGGGGTGCAGGTTTCAATTTCATCCTGCTCTGGATTTCTATTTTTTGGAGGGCGACATTTGATGATGTTGGTGATGTAGACCTCTTCTCGTTGGAGATGAATCGATTGAATGATCTTGGTCAGAAGTTGGCCTGCCTTTCCCACAAACGGCCTTCCCTGAACATCTTCCTCATAACCAGGACCTTCTCCAATAAACATCAACGTTGCCTTTTCATTGCCTTCTCCAAACACGATCGTCCGCCTGGTTCGATGAAGTTTGCACCTCTTACATTCTCCCAACTCTTTTCGTATCTCTTGAAGGGTGAAGGGGTCAGACCGAGTAGGGCTTTGGGTAAAATTTCTTGAAACCGTCAAAAAAGTAATACCCATCCCTTTAAGATATTCAAGATAGGCCCTAAGATCGCTTATCCATTCATTCATATTCTCCTCCATCGAAGCATGACCTCCATGGCTCATTCCAATATCCTTTTTTTCTTTTGGATGTCAAGCAAAATTTACGAGCCCCCGTAATCCCTCACTCACTCGTGGGAAGGGCCCGAGAGGGATGTCGGAGAAAATCTTGGAGCGGTACCTTAAATTGCCCCCTAATTTTGAGACCTCTTACCCTATCACTCTTAATAACCCCATTATTATCATCACTGTTAGCCCTACCCAAAGAGATATCAATTTGATCCGCGTTCTAAGATTTTCGGAGGCATCCTTCTCGGGACAATATATATTCCCCGCTTCAGTGAGGGATTAC
>CAZFDM010000199.1:0-6873 GCA_964517975.1 uncultured Syntrophaceae bacterium | reverse complement strand
ATATTGGGTCTTCCAACCCCAATCCTGATTGGCGCGGGTTTCATCAAAATATTTTGGCCAATCTTGGATGATGGAGACTAATTTGGGATCAGGTTTAAATTCAAGGGTTGCTTTGGGAAGATGCTTTTTTACTGTATCGGCTAACTGTTTAGCAGTGGGTGAGAATCCAGCAATATTATAGACTCTTCTCTTGAGTTTTTCGTTTTCTGCCCTGTAGAGGGAGAGGAGGGATTGGATGGCATCTTTGATATAGAGAAGGGGAATTTGGGCTTCTTCGTGAACAGGAATTTGGTAGGGTCTTCCCAAAGCGGGTTCCGAGACGACCAGAGTAGAGTAAGCCGTTGCCCCTCCTGCACCTCTACCTGCTCCAATTACCGCAGGAAATCGGAGGGCTCTGAAATCTACTCCAAATCTTCGGTAGTAATACTCACCCAGTCGTTCTGAGATCACCTTAGAGACACCGTACATACTGGTGGGCATTTGAACCACATCTTCGTTGACCCTATCGGGTATTCCAATCCCATAACTGGCAATACTACTTATATAGATAACTCTTTCTAACCTAAAAAGGCGTGCCGCCTCAAGGATATAAAAGGTACCATTTACATTTACCTGGTAGGCCTTTGTAGGATTTTCTTCAGCCTCCACTGCTAATAATGCCCCAAGGTGATAAATTCCACTAATATTATATGTTTGGATTGCTTGAAAGATGTCATTCCACGAAGATAAATCCCCTTTGAAGATATTCACTTGATGACGAATAGGCTGAATCAATCTGGATTCTGGTGAGATATCAAACAGAACAACCTCTTCACCCTCGTCGACCAATCTTTTGGCCAGATAGGCTCCGATAAACCCAGCCCCTCCTGTGATCAATTTAGCCATTTTTTCCTCCAACTATTGATTCGATATCAAATTTTCCACTTGAATTAATTAAATCCATACCATTCAAATCTATTTTTTTCAAGATAGAAGTTCTATCGACATAAGAGTCATTTTTTGATAATATTTTAATAACGTTTTCAAATAAGGAAACTACGATGATAGAAAGGATGAGGGTTGCCAGATTTTATAAGGTAGGAGAACCACTTAAGATTGAATCCATCCCAATCCCCAAACCCGACCGAGGGGAGGTGCTGGTCAATATAAAGGCCTGCGGCATCTGTGGATCGGATATTCATATTGTTTATGAAGGAGTTACCCCAACAGGCTACATTCCTATCACCCTTGGCCATGAACCCGCAGGAGTTATTTCCGCCATCGGGCCTGAAGTAGAAGATTGGAAGATTGGAGACAGGGTCACAATCAACCCATTTCTTACCTGTGGGAAATGTATCAATTGCCTTTCGGGAAATTCACAAATCTGTTTGTCACGGCACGTTATTGGCATTCATACTGAAGGAGGGCTTGCAGAATTCTTAAAGATCCCAACAAAAAACCTTATTCATTTGCCCGAAAACATCCCTTTTGATCAGGGGGGAATTGCTGTTGATGCTGTGGCCACTCCTTATCATGCTCTTACGAAGAGAGGAGAGCTTAGGGTAGGGGAGAAAGTGGCAATTTTTGGTTGCGGTGGGTTGGGTATACATGGAGTCCAAATTGCAAAGGTTTGTGGTGCGTCGTTGGTTATTGCAATTGATGTGAATGATTCGTCACTTGAAAGGGCAAGGCGGGTTGGGGCTGATGAAACGATTAATCCGAAAACCAATAATCTTCTTCAAAAGATAAAAAAGTTAACCGAAGGAATAGGAGTCGATTTGGCAGTTGAATTTGTAGGATTGAGGGAGACAATTGAACAGATCCTCCAATGTGTGAGAATAGGAGGAAGGGTTGTAGTGGTGGGCCTCGGTCCCGAAGAAGTCACCATCCCTCCACCTACCACCTTTGTTCGAACTGAGTTATCATTGCTTGGGTCCTACGGTTCAACCACTTCAGAGATTCAAACAGTGGTTCGCCTTATAGAGAGCGGTAAATTGAATCTTTCAGAATCTATTACAGAAAGATTTCCTTTGGAAGAAGTGAATAAGGGGTTGGATCATCTCTACAAAAAAATCGGAAACCCCATCCGCATCGTAATTATAATAGATTAGATTTATTCAATTCCCACAATGCGTTTGGCCCAGCGTTTTTTTTGCTCGAGGTTTCCCAATCTTCCGTACATCACCTTCTGGGTCTGAGGTGATCCAGCGCCGTGCATAGACTCTACCAGGGCAGTTCCTCCACTCATATTCTCGATGAGCCGGAGGATCTTTATGCGATCTTCTACAGGAATTCCCTTTGCACCTGCCAGATATTTCTTCACATAACGACCCACCTCACTGCTTTCAAGGTCTCCCTGAAAAGGCATGGTTGCAACAATGCCACCAGCAATGTCATGAGCGAGTCGAGAAATTTCATAAATATGCCGGGTCACATTGTGTTTTGTGGTATTGGCTAAAAGTGGATCAGGATAGTAGGCTCCGGAAGGAGTCTTATATCCCATTGCAGAACAGGCTACAGATCCTGAGTAGATCGTTTCAGCCAAATGCATCATCTCTGCCAGTTTTTCCTTAATATGCGAGGCATTGGCTGTGCCTTGATATTCTGCAGCCAGAGCGGTTGCACCAACCAATATATCCGAAACCCCACCCTTACACCCTCCATAATTCTGTCGGTGAAGGGTTGCAAACCTTTCAACCAACAGACCAGCCAAGTCATATTCTCCGCAGACAAAAACCCTTTCCCATGGAACAAAGACATTATCAAAAATGATAAGTGCTTCCCCACCTACTGCACCAAAGGGATTGCCTGCATCTATTCCACCCTCAAACTTTCGTTCCTCATTTGTCTGACGGCCAAAGATGAGGACCACTCCAGGTGCATTGAGTGGAACAGCGCAAGAAAGGGCATAATCCTTCTCCTCCTCTCTCATTGCTTGGGTAGGCATGATCAAGATCTCATGGGAATTGATTCCTCCTGTCATATGAGCCTTGGCACCTCGGATAACAATGCCATCCGAACGACGCTCGACGACATGGGTGAAGAGGTCGGGATCGGCCTGCTTGCTTGGGGAGAGGGAGCGATCTCCTTTTGGATCGGTCATTCCACCCACAACCATGACATTGCTGTCCTGGACATAGATGAGGTATTTTTTAAACCGCTCAAAGTAATCTGTCTTATATTTCTGATCGATATCGTAGGTCGTCATATAAACTGCATTTAAGGCATCAAATCCAACGCATCGTTGGAAACAAGAACCTGTCTCGTGAGCAATCAGACGAAGCATCTGGACCTTTTTGATTAAGTCGTCCACGCTTTGATGGATATGGGTGAAGCGATTGATTTTCCTTCCAGTTAGATGGGAAGTGGCAGTCATCAAATCCTCATGCTCCGGTCGAAGGGCAAGTTCATAGGTGAGTGCTGCAGAATCGATATGGGGACGAAGGCCAGGGTGTTCAGTTACATCTTCAACCCTTTTCCCATTATAATAAACCACATGATGAAGATTCTTAAGACTCTGGATATAATCCTCTTTAGTAACAATTCGCTTCATTTTTTTCTCCTTATCTTAATTTTATCCGTTGACAAAAATGTTGATAATTAAAAGGTTACTTTATCCACCGGTTTTCTCAATGAAATGGTCCAACCAATTGATAATTTTTTTCAAGTCACTTTCCTTTGTAATAGAAAGATGAGGGATTTCTTTTGGGTTTAGGTTTTCCATGGCACATGCCCTTTCACAACCTTGAATGAGCAAGAGCCCATCAAAACCTTTTTGGTCAAAATGTAGAAAGTGGAATCTTTCCCCAGTCAAAAATTGGACTTTCTTGACCAGTTCCACTCTTTCATAACTTGGATTACATCCCCCACAATACTTAATCCCAATCCTTTTCTTATCCATTTCCTCGATGAAGGGAATAGGGAGATTAGAACCATCTCCCCTCGATAGAAAAATTACAAAACTTACATTTCCCATTCACCAGATTCATCTCAAATACATCAAAATGGTCTCTGTGAATGACCCTTTGGTTACACGAGGGACAAAAGGTCGAATTGTATATATGGCCCGGAACATTCCCTATATAAACATACCTTAACCCATTGCTTTTTGCAATGCGATAAGCCGACTCTAAGGTGGAAATCGGGGTAGGAGGTAGGTGAGTCAATTTATAATTTGGGGAAAACCTTGTGAAATGAAGTGGGGTATCCTCACCCAGATTCTTTTTAATCCATCTGCACATCTCATCAATCATCTTTGGGTCATCATTTAGGGTAGGGATAATCAGATTGACAATTTCCAACCATACATTCTCTTTTTTGACAGTGAGGAGAGAATCTAAGACTGGTTTTAGAGTCGCAGAACAAACCTCTCGATAGAATGTTTCGCTAAAACCCTTGAGATCAATCTTAACGGCATCAAGAACTGTCAAAAGTTTTAGAAGGGGTTCCGGGTTGATATATCCATTAGATACGATAGAGGTTTTCATCCCATTCTCTCTTGCTATAAGTGAGATGTCATAAAGGTATTCATAGTAAACTGTAGGTTCCGTATAGGTAAAAGAGATGGAGAAAAGGTTATGATTTCTTGCATGTTTTACGATATCTATTGGATTGAATGAGTAATAATTTAATTCTTCAAAGGACCTCTGCGAAAGATGCCAGTTTTGGCAATGTCTGCATCTTAAGTTGCAACTTGCACAGGTAAGGCATAATCTAAAATGACCAGGGATGAAATGATAGAGAGGAGCCTTTTCAATTGACCCGATATCCACCACAGCAGGTTTCCCATAGACGAGAGAGTATAATTTCCCTCCTCGATTTTCGCGATTTCTGCAAAACCCCCTCTTTCTTTCAGGGATGATACATTCACGTGGGCAGAGTTGACACCGAACCGTTTGAGCATCAACATTTTTATAAAACATCGCCTCCTGTAGTAAGGAGGCCGTAGATGACCTCTCTTCTGACATACAATTGTAATCTCCCCTCTTTTACAACCCATCCAGAGGGCTTCTGATTTCAGTAGGTTTCTTTCGTATTACATGGGTATAGATCATGGTCGTGTTGACATGTTTATGCCCTAACAGTTCCTGAATCATATGGATATTGGTGCTCTTCGAGAAAATGGGTTTTAAAAATGTAAAAAAGGGTATGACAGATTTCTTCTTGGGCAATCCGAAATTTTTTCATCAGCCTCAAGGGAATCGAGAAATTGGGAAATACCTTCAATGTTTATATTCTCTGACCGCTCATTTCAACCCCTTAATAATAAAATTTAATATTTCATTATAAGCAATATAATATCATAGATCAAATTAATCCTTCATTTTCACAAGACGAACCGCTCTGATATTAAAAAATCAGAACCAATTGAAATCATAAAAGATATTTCAGATGAATTTCCTTATTTATATACTTTACATCCCGATAAAATTCTTTGACAAAATATATCAAGATATGTAAAATAATTCAAAATTCATCTTGCAGTTCAATAATTGTTAGCCGGATCGAAAATTTTCTGAATCCGCTAATAAGCTCTATTGGGCAAGGTAGTGCTCCCAGATTTGAAAAGATTATGATGAGGCCGGTTTCTGCAGGAAAAAATATCCACTTACTTGTAAGAAGGATTTGTGCCTATATTAAGTCCCAGGTCTTCCACGTGGCTGCGGGCTAGCCCAACAGGTGATGCGTCCCGAATGTGCAGAGGGGGCTCTTAGCATGAAATGCAAGATGCTGAATCGTTTCGTAAACAAATTGGCAGATTGGGATGAGAAGAAACACGGTCTCTTAACATCTCTGTGAGCCGTGATTCGAGCTTTACATATGTATGCAATTCACATAAGCATGCTGGAATGGGGATGGACATGAAAAGAAGATATGATTACCTGGTGGTAGGGAGTGGACCCGGAGGAGGAACCGTTGCCCGGGAGCTGACGGACGCAGGGAAGAGCTGCCTGATCGTTGAGTGCGGGCCAAGATTAAGAAAAACCGGGATACTAAACGTTGCGCCTAAAGCGTTTCTCGACGAAAGAAAAAGGGTCCCCCTTTCCGATGGGAGGATCTTATTCGGCCAGTCACGTGTTTTAGGTGGCGGTTCTTATGTCGCTATGGGAAATGCAGCCACGCCTCCACAGAGAATTCTGGATGAATGGGGGATAGATCTATCCGATGAACTCGCGTGGGCGAGAAAGATGCTCAAGGCTGTACCCATGCCCGAAAAGTTCATGGGGCAAGCAACGAAACGAATCAACCAAGCAGCGGCTTCTCTGGGCTGGGAGATGAAACCCACACCCAAATGTGTGGATTTTTCCAAATGCAGGCGGTGTGGCTTATGCATGTTCGGCTGTCCCACCGGTGCCAAATGGACCAGTCTTGAATTCGTCGATGATGCCTTAGCCAGGGGTGCCGAAATCCTTCTGGAGACGAAAGTGATCAGAATTATCCATGCTAATGGCAAAGTCACGGCCGTCAAGGCGGTTCATAAAGGTAAGGAGATTGAGATTGGGGCCACAAACATTATCCTGGCAGCCGGTGCACTCGCAACACCTGTTATCCTGCAGAACTCGGAATTGCTGGCTGGCAAAGGGCTGGCAGGCGACATTTTCCAGACCACCTATGGTTATCACCCCGAAGTGGGGATGAAGGGCGAGATAATCCTGGCTACCTATTTAGAGTCTGTAGTTATAGAGCGAGAGCTCTTCCCAGCGCCCTACATGTACATCCCATTTTTTGTTCTACGGGACATGGACGGGGGGTTGCCTGAGAAGTTGGGGAAAGTCCAACAGGCGATGATGATTCTCAGGTCTAAAAAGGTTGACACCAGTCACCTTATTGGCATGATGACTAAAATCCGTGATGAACGTACCGGTGAGGTTTATAAGGATGGAACAATCCACA
>CAZFDM010000198.1:0-3820 GCA_964517975.1 uncultured Syntrophaceae bacterium | reverse complement strand
GTTATATTCAACTCATGCTCCAAGAAGGAAATCTTCGACCTATTGATCAAAATCGACTCAAGATCATTGAATCGCAACTTGATCAACTGGCCGATGCATTTAGAAATTTGCTTTCCTATACCAGTCAACCCAAGCCTCAATTGAAGCCCTTAAATGTTAACGAGGTTTTAAAAGAATTAATCCCACTCGGCGAACCTTGGCTCCGTGCTCGAAACATCACCCTTCATTCCTCCCTTGACTCCAAACTTCCAATGGTCTTGGGTGACCCCACTCACCTTCAAACCCTTTTTCTTAACCTCCTCACCAATGCCTTAGATGCGATGCCAAACGGTGGAACCCTTACAATCACGACGCAACCCATTGCCTTCCCCTCCTCTTCCCAAAATGGCCAATGGGTGGAGATCTCAATTTCCGATACAGGGGTGGGTATCTCAGAGGAATTAAAAAAGAGGATATTCGATCCTTTCTTTACCACTAAGAATATCGGTGAAGGTATGGGTTTAGGACTTTCAATCTGTGAGAAAATCGTTAAAGACCACTCGGGAAGGATGGAAGTCAGGAGTGAGGTTAGCAAGGGAAGCACCTTCTCAGTCTATATTCCTATCTATCATGAAAGGGAAGACCATGAATAAATCTTCCTCCCATCTTCTGATCGTAGACGATGACAAGGTGACTCTTGATCTTTTGAGAGAAGTCCTCCTCAAAGAGGGCTACCAGGTGACCACTGCCTTAAGCGGAGAGGAAGCCATTTCCCTCACAAAGGACCATATATTTGATGTTGTGATTACCGATGTTAGGATGGGAGAAAAGGATGGAATGGAGGTTTTGAGATCTTTTAAAAAGACCTCACCCGAGACCTCCGTAATCGTGATCACCGCCTTTGGATCTATGGATAGTGCCATTGAGGCCATCCGGGAAGGGGCCTTCGATTATATTAGCAAGCCATTTAAACTTGAAGAGATCAAATTTACCGTTAAAAAATCTCTGGAACAGAAAAGGATTCTTGAGGAGAACAAATACTATCGTCAGGAACTCATAGACAAATATCAAATGAGAAACGTCATCGGACGAACTCCTCAGATGCTCCAGGTCTATAAAGCAATTGCAAGGGTAGCCAATTCAAAATCAACCCTCCTTCTTTATGGAGAAAGGGGGACGGGGAAAGAACTGATTGCCCGCTCAATCCATTACAATAGTAATCGCAACCACCGACCTTTCATCCCCGTAGATTGTGCCTCTCTGGTGGAAACGCTGGTGGAGAGTGAACTTTTTGGATATGTAAGAGGTGCCTTTACAGGAGCCCATTTTACTAAAAGGGGTCTCTTTGAGGAAGCAGATGGGGGGACTTTATTTCTGGATGAAGTCGGAAACCTCAGTCTCTCCGTTCAAGCCAAACTTCTAAGATTTCTTCAAGAACATGAAATTAAAAGGGTTGGAGGGACGGAGAGTATAAAGGTCGATGTCCGCGTGATTGCCGCAACCAATCAACCCTTAGAGCCCCTCATAAAAGAGGGTAAATTCCGTGAAGACCTATTTGATCGATTAAATGTTTTCTCAATCACCCTTCCCCCATTAAGGGAAAGAAAGGAGGATATTCCTCTTCTGGCCCTTCATTTCCTTAAGAAATTTTCTCAAGAGAATCAAAAGAACATCTCCCACTTTTCTCCAGAGGTTCTTGACATTCTCTCTCGATACTCCTGGCCTGGAAATGTCAGGGAGTTAGAAAATACGATCGAAAGGGCAGTGATTCTATCAACCCATCCTATTATTCTTCCAGAAGACCTTCCTAAGAAAATATACGAAGAAGTAAAAGAAACCGAAATTAAACCCTTAGAAGAGTTATTACCACTTAAAGAAATGGAGAGGAGATATGTACTGCAAGTCCTCCAGGCAACTGGTGGGAATAAGAAAAAGGCCTCGGAAATCTTAGGGATTGATCGAACAACACTCTATAGGATTATCGAAAAGGAACAATAAAAATTCTCCATGTGTAGAAAATTACAACATAACCTTGCTTTTATGTAGGATTTTAAAATACCTCTCCTTACGACCAAACCTTTTACTAATTTTTTATTAATATTTTCGACAAGTTAAAAATTGATTCATTCACTGATTCCTGGCATTTCTTTTGCTTTTTAAAAAAACATCAAAGAATAGGCGTTCACAAAACTAGAGGGTTGGGAGGAATTTCTTGACGAAACGGACTTTATCTTTATTCCCAGTTTTAGTGGCAGTTAAGGCAATTAAAAGGACAGTGATGTGGGCTATAGTGCAGTGATTAGCTGTTGCATTAAGTCCGATCACTGATGGTTTTTGCATGCATAAGGTGAGAAGGCGGGAGAAGATTCGTTCTGAACTGGTGCGGAGGTTGTAGATCTTTTTAAAGGATTCTGATCCATAGTCAATGGAGTCTCTGATATTTTCATCTTCTCTTCTATAAGCGATACAGCCATGGCCTTTAACAAATTTTGGATGATTCCATGGGCATTGGGGGATTTGGTTGGAGAATTTTTTCCGATGAGTGATGGGGCAGACGAACTTTTTTCGGATTTTTCCTCGGTCCTGGAATTTGCCCCAGTAGATCATATCGAAGCCAGCGATACAGATGGGGTTACCTTTATTAGAGATTTTGATATCGCTTTTGGATTCCCATCTTAGGTTTCTGGCGATATAAGGTTTAGCCTTTAGCTCTTTGACAACAAAATTGAGGTTAGATTCAGCGTCATAGATAGCATCTCCTATGATTCCTTCTATTGGTAAAGTGAAATCCTCTTGGATTTGAGAGAACAAAGGTATAAACATCTTTGATTCTGAGACGTTTGCGGGCTTAGTGACTTCACCCACAGGGAGTTCAGAAAGGGTATCGGTGATGGCGTGATTTCGGTAACCCCAGAAGAAGAGTTCCTCCTTTTTGAAGGGTTGAAGGAATTGGATGATGACTCCCAATCTACAATCTGGGTCACCTTTGGGGATTCTGTTTTTATCGAATCGATCTTTGACCGAGGTTTTGAGATTATTCTCTTTCACATTAGCGAGGATGGGGCAGGAGTCGATGGAGAGGAATCGGCCTGTAATTTGTCCCAATGGGATAAGCTCTTTGACGAGGGATTTTCTGATGAGTTGGAGGGAGTCATTGGGGGTATCTCTTAGGAAAGAAGACAGTCTTTCGACTAAAGGGGAGGGATGTTGAGAAGGGGTGAGGCCACATTTAAGAGAGAGGCCTGGGTTATCGACAAGATCCACAGCGAGGTCGTAGAGGGTGGGCAGAGGTTTCAGATTTTTGTAGATGAGTGCTCTTAAGAGGCCTGATTTAGAGACAGGAGGTCTTCCTTCTGAGAGGGGTTTTTCGATGGGAGAGCAATTGAGGTAATCGAAGAGGAGTTCATACTTTCTAAGGGGGTTAAGATCGAGGAGGTATTCGGCAGAGAAAAGGATTTTTTGTTGAGGATTAAAGGTTGACATACTCACACCTCCAGTTTTGTGAAGGTCGAAGTTTCAGGGTGAAGAAGGATTGATAGAAATTATACAGCGTTTAGGGGTGGAGGTGAAAAAAAAGGATTAGCAGATTTTTGAATTAAAAGAGGAAAATGAAAAAAGGTATTTTAAAAAAAAGAGGGTTTCACAAAACTATGAGACCAGGTTGGGGGTTAGAAATTTCACCTCCACCCTTTTGAAGATTGGGGTAAAAATTGTTGTTTTGAAGGGATACCTGCCCGCAAACCGTTGATGGATAAGGTTTTGCTGGGTGGAGGTGAAGTCAAAAAAATGCATGTAAAATTTCCAAATAAAATCAATATATTGGGAGTTTTGTGAAGGGCTA
>CAZFDM010000197.1:0-11626 GCA_964517975.1 uncultured Syntrophaceae bacterium | reverse complement strand
ATGTTTAAATCTGAGAATTTATCTCTAACACTTGAGAACAAATGGTGTCATGCTGAACTTGGTTCAGCATCTTGTTTTGTCCAAAAGGTGAGATCCTGAAACGAGTTCAGGATGACAAGTCTGTTAAATTTCAAATATTTTGGGTTAGATTTCTGGGAGGTAAAAGATGACCAAGACCATTGAGGAGATAAATGAGAAGATTAAGAGAGGGAAAGCCGTTGTCCTGACAGCAGAGGAGATCATTGACTATGTAGGGGAAAAGGGAATAAAGAAGGCAACCCAGGAGGTGGATGTCGTGACCACAGGGACCTTTGGTCCAATGTGCTCCTCAGGGGCCTATTTTAATGTGGGTCATACGAAACCCCGAATCAAACTTGGCGGAGGGAAGGTTTATCTTAATGATGTTCCTGTTTATGCAGGATTTGCAGCAGTCGATTTTTTCTTAGGGGCCACTGCCATGCCGGATGACGATCCCAGGAATAAGATTTTTCCTGGGAAGTTTAGTTATGGAGGGGCATATGTAATTGAAGAACTGGTAGCAGGAAAAGATGTCAGGCTCACAGCAATCGCCTATGGAACAGACTGTTATCCCCGAAAAACCCTGGAGACCTATATCTCATTAAAAGACATGAATGAGGCTGTCCTTTTCAATATAAGAAATGCCTATCAGAATTACAACGTAGCGGTTAACCTTTCCGACAGAGTGATTTATACCTATATGGGAGTTCTTCAACCTAAAATGGGAAATGCTACCTATTGTAGTGCAGGACAGTTAAGTCCTTTGCTTAATGACCCTTATTATAAAACGATTGGAATGGGCACCCGAATCTTCTTGGGAGGAGGGATTGGATATGTTGTTGGGAATGGGACCCAACATAATCCAGGCGTGAAGAGGGGAGAAAATGGAGTGCCGAAGGCACCTGGAGGAACCCTCTCCGTGACAGGAGATCTTAAAACGATGAGTCCCAGATGGCTTAGAGGAACCTCTTATACGGGTTATGGGGTAACCCTCACCGTAGGGATTGGGGTTCCCATTCCCATATTCGATGAGGAGATCCTCCACTATACCACTGTTCGTGATGAAGATATCTGGACTCAGGTGGTAGATTATAGCGAATCTTATCCCCAATTCAATCCTGGAAGCCTTGGAGAGGTGAACTATCGTCAACTTAAGAGTGGGAAGATTACGGTTCAGGGGAAAGAGGTCCCCACCTCAGGACTGTCGAGTTATCTGAGGGCCAGAGAGATTGCCAATATTTTAAAGGAGTGGATCAAGGCGGGAAGGTTTCTTCTCACTCACCCTGTGCAGACCCTTCCTTCTGTGGATTCAGGAATTGTTTTTAAACCTTTAAAAGAGAGACCTATCAAAAAGAAATAGCCAAGAGCAACGGGCACAGGGTGCATAGGAAGAAAGAGAAAACGCTCTGCCCTAACTCTTTACCTTATTAAAAGGGGGTTTTTATGCAGAAGAAGAGAGTCGTGCTGAGTTTCCCTCCCCATCTCATTGATCAACCCGTGACCTATCGATTGATCAAGGATTTTGATCTGATGGTCAATATCTTGCGGGCCCGTATTACGCCGAAAGAACAGGGAAGGCTTGTTATAGAGATCGTTGGGAAACGGACTGCCTTAGAGGCAGGAATCAATTATCTCAAAGAGGCAGGTCTGGAGATACAACCCCTGGCCCAGGAGGTAAAATGGCATGAGGATCGTTGTACCCATTGCACTGCATGCATTTCCCTCTGTCCTACGAAGGCTTTGGATGTGGATCGGACAAAGATGGAAGTCTCTTTTAAGCGGGATAAATGCATTGCCTGTGAACTCTGTATTCCTGCCTGTCCATATCAGGCCATGGAGATCTTGTTTTAAATTATTTGGTTCTTACTCCTTGAGGGTTGAAGAGGATGAAGAAGAGGGTTGTGGTGGCCATGAGCGGAGGGGTCGATTCAAGTATGGCAGCCTACCTGCTAAAGGAAGAAGGATTTGAAGTGATTGGGGCAACGATGTGTTTAGGATGGATGGATCGACCCTCAAAAGGACCTGCTCGATGTTGTAGCCTTGCGGATATGGAATCTGCAAGACGCGTGGCCCTCCAGATTGGGATTCCTTTTTATGTTTTTTATTTAAGGGAGGAGTTTGAGAGGGAGGTCATCGACTATTTTTGCAGCGAATATCTCAAGGGTAAAACCCCTAACCCCTGTATCCGCTGCAATGAAAAGATAAAATTTGACTCTTTTTTAAGGAAGGCGATCGATCTTGGGGCTGACTTCATTGCTACAGGTCATTACGCAAGGCTTGATTTCGATGAAGCCACAGGACGTTATCTTTTAAAAAAAGGTAAGGACAGAAGGAAAGACCAATCCTATGTCCTGTTCTCCTTAAACCAAAATCAATTAGGTTACATCTTACTCCCCTTAGGAGAACAACGAAAGGAATGGGTAAGAAAGAAGGCATTCCAACTCGGGCTTCAGGTCCATGATAAACCTGAAAGCCAGGAGATCTGCTTTATTCAGGACTCCACCTACCATTCTTTTTTATTAGAGAGATTAGGGACCATTATAGAACCTGGACCGATACTGGACAGATATGGAAACCAGTTGGGGAGACATAAGGGGATCCCCTTTTATACTATTGGTCAACGCAGGGGTCTACGAATAGCCAAGGGAAAGCCCCTCTATGTCATCGGCATTGACCGAGAGAAGAATACAATCCTTGTTGGAGAGGAAGAAGAGGTTTATCGGGATACCTTTACTGTCCATTCTGTCAATTGGATTTTCCCAAAGGAGAGGATAGACCTTAAGACCTTGCAGGTAAAAATACGATATAACCACCCAGGGGCAGAGGCCCTCCTTTCCCAGAAAGGAGAAGATGAGGTAGAGGTGAAGTTTCTTTCTCCTCAGAAGGCAATCACCCCAGGACAAGCGGCTGTTTTTTATGATGGAGAGACCGTTCTGGGAGGAGGATGGATCAAGGAAGTTTTGAATTAGAGGTTCAAGGGAATGAGTTCGGATTTAGAAAGTAAGATTTTGAGGTTAAAGGGGTTATTGCAATCCAAGGGGAAGGTGTTGGTGGCTTATTCAGGAGGGGTGGATAGTTCGCTTCTCCTCAAAGTGGCTCAGCAAACCCTTGGAGAGAAAAATGTCCTTGCTGTGACAGCACTCTCTCCCCTATACCCTGAAAGGGAATTAAGGGCAGCCAAGAGGGTCGCTGAAGAAATGGGGGTTCGGCACCTGCTGATCGAATCGAATGAATTGGAGATTCCTGAGTTTTCTAAAAACCCTCCTGATCGTTGCTACTATTGTAAAAGAAAACTCTTTGAAGAATTACTCCACATAGCCCAGAAGGAGGAAATTCCTTTTGTTGTGGAAGGCTCTACCTTAGATGATGAGCAAGACCATCGTCCTGGAAAGATGGCCATTCAACAATTAGGAATCTGTAGTCCCCTGAAAGAAGCACAGTTCACAAAAAAAGAGATCAGAGAATTATCCAAAAGACTGGGCCTGATCACCTGGGATAAGCCTTCCTTTGCATGTCTTGCCTCACGGTTTCCTTATGGAGAGGAGATTACAGAGGATGGATTGAAGAGGGTTGGTGAGGCAGAGGATTTCCTCCTCGGACTGGGGTTCAAACAGGTTCGTGTTCGACACTATGGAAACTTAGCAAGGATTGAAATCTATCCTGAAGAAATGGGGAGATTGATGGACGAAGCGCTTCGAGAACAGGTTGTGAACCGACTGAGAACCCTGGGTTATAAGTTTGTTACTTTAGACCTTCAGGGATATCGCACTGGGTCGATGAACGAGGTTTTGGAATGAAGGCAATTGCCCTGCTCTCAGGGGGACTGGATAGTACGCTTGCGGCCAAAGTCGTTTTGGAACAGGGAATTGAACTGGAAGCGGTTAATTTTCTGACGGTTTTCTGCACCTGCACCAATCGGGAGTCGACCTGTCTGGCTTCTCAGAAGGCTTCAGAAGCATTAGGTATTCCATTAAAGGTTTTTAATGTCTCAGAAGAGTATCTCAATGTGGTGAGAAATCCAAGGCATGGATATGGACGCCATATGAATCCATGCATTGACTGTCGGATATTTATGCTGAAGAAGACAAAGGATTATATGGAGGATTCAGGTGCCTCATTTATTGTTACAGGAGAGGTGTTGGGGCAGAGGCCAATGTCCCAGAGAAAGGAGGCCATGCGGCTTATAGAAAAGGAGGCAGGGCTGGAGGGCCTTATCTTAAGACCTCTTTCAGCAAAGTTCCTTCCAATAACCATTCCGGAGAAAGAGGGATGGATTAATCGGGAAAAACTTTTGTCCCTCCAGGGAAGGTCAAGAAGGCCCCAGATGAGATTGGCAGAAGAATTGGGTATCCGAGACTACCCCTGCCCTGCAGGTGGATGCCTGCTAACCGATCCAGGGTTTGCTCGAAGGATCAAGGACCTTATGGAGCATCGATACGATTTTTCCCTTAACGACGTTCATCTCTTAAAATTTGGGAGACATTTTCGTTTAAACCCAAATGTCAAATTGATTGTTGGGAGGAATGAAGAAGAGAATCAGAAAATCCAGACCCTTGCCCAGATCGGAGATGTTCTCTTAAGGGTTTTTCGTCATCCAGGGCCGATCTCCCTTTTAAGGGGGGAATGTGGTCAAACAGAGTTAGAGAAGGCCGCTTCTATTACAGCTCGATATAGTAAGGCAAAGAATGATGGGCAGGTGGAGGTGATTTATAGAAAGGTGGGTGAAGATAGAAGCGAATTTCTATTTGTCCCTCCCATGGGAGAGGAGTGGATAGAGGGATTAATGATCCATGAATAATTTTTAACCAAAAGATTTTAATATAATAGGATGAGAAATATGGCCTTGAAAATAAGAGTACCTTTACTCCCAGTGAGCGAAAGGTAGTCACCCAGGAAAGGGTTTTCCATTCACAGATGAACGGTTGGTTTTAAGAGAGGGTAACGAATAAACCTTGGTAAATCACTTCGAGCATCTATAAGAGAGGGGGTTGAAATGATAGATTCAATAATGGAATTATTTCGGGAGGTCAATCGGGAGCGTTTTCATCGAATCTGGCAAAAGGCGAAAAAGGGAGAGATGGAGGGCTTAGATGAAGAGGAACAACGATTGGCAAAAATCATGCTCGATCATTCTGAGGAGTTTTTTAATCAGTTTGAATTTGCGGATGTTTTGGCGGACCGCCAGTTTGATCCAGAAGAAGTCAACCCCTTCCTCCATGTCACCCTCCATGCCGTTATCGAAAAGCAATTAAAGGACCGTGATCCGATTGAAGCATTTCAATTTTATAATGCCATGCTCAGAAATAAGTGTACACGACATGATGCCATTCATCTTCTTTGCGGAATACTGATCAAATTTATATTTCCCATCTTAAAAGGAAAAGGTTCATTCTCTCTTGACGGTTACCGTTATCTTCTTAAAAAATATAAGTTTAGAAAACCGGAAAAGATTTTTGCCCTCTTAGAGGGAGAGCCCGACCTCATTATCGATAAGGAGCCAGACCCCAAGAATTTAGAAATATTTAATGAGATCGGTTCCGTCCTAAGCAATCAAAATTTCACTTCAATCGATGAGGCTCAGGCATTCTTAGACGATCTGGTGGCAAAGAAAAACTTAGAGCCGATCCCTGAGTTTCTGGGGCTATCACCGGATCAGGTGTACCGTTTGATTCACAGGCCTTTTACTGAACATACGGATATCTTAACATTCAATAGAAATCTTTCTGGCCAGGATTTTGAGGACATCCCTATCCTTAAGGAGATCAGGTATTTTTTAAAACGTCTATCTGAACTTCAACCCCTTAAGGCAACGGCAAAAGGGAATCTTCCCCAAGCCTTTGCTCGTGAAATGCATGATAAATTTTCTGAAGGGCCCAGATCCTATATAGACAAATACCCCATACGATCTGAAGAAGAGGATCGTAAGCTCTTTGCACTACGGCAAATTCTTGATATGGCAGGCTGGATTAAAAAAAGAAATCAGAAATTCTCTCTAACCCAGAAGGGGGAGATGGTGGTCGAAAGGGGACTCAATATGGATGATTTTTACTACCTCTTTGAGATATATACGAAAAGATTTAACTGGGCTTACAGAGATTTATATCCCAACCTGGAGATTATTCAAGAATCCTTCTTATTTTCCTGTTATCTCCTTCATAAAAAGGCAAGAGAGTATATCCGTGCAGATAAACTCTCAAGTTATTTTATCCAGGCTTTCCCAACAGTTTTAGATGAGGCAAAAATCAATCCATTTTTTAAGCCCGAAGATGATGTATCCAGAGCCTTTTGCCTCCGTTTCCTTGAACGGTTTTGTGAATATTTTGGATTAGTGGTTATTAAGAGGGAAGATAATTTTTTTGGTTACCCAAATTACTTTGTCCAGATTAGCCCATTTTTTGAAAAACTTTTTCATTGGAGACCCGACCTAACTTAAAAGGATTGGCCCTAAATTTAGCAATTTCTTAAATGCTTACATAAAAATTTGAAAATCTTCTTCTAATCCCGTGTTCTCAGGATGACAAATTCCCTCTTTCCCAGGTAGGAAGGATGAACATTAAAACACTTTTGGTTAGTGTTTTTTGCGGGTGTAGATGGTCTTGTAGCGATGGGGATTGACAGAGATACAACTTGTGCATTCTTCTGAAGAGGTGTCGAGTGGTTCAAGGAGGACTTCGAAACCAAGTTCTTGATACTGCTCCACCATTTCCGAAAGACGGGGTTCATCGATGGTGAACCTCTTTTCCCAGCCTTCTTTCTTAAGAACTTCTTCCCGGGTCATCTTTTAAACCTTCTTCACTCTCACCCCTCCTTCTCCCTTGAAAGAAAGAGGGTGAAAAATGGAAAATGAACTTTTGTCGTCAACCCTCTTTTATGTTATATAAAATATAATTAAAGAGGATGGTTTTTGCAATGGTCTCTGTGGATGAAGCATTAGAAAAAATTCTCTCTTTTATTAAGCCACTTGGAGCAGAAAAGGTTTCAATCCTTGATGCCCTTGGAAGGGTGATTGCTGAAGACCTCTATGCCAGCAGGGATATTCCTCCCCTGGATAATTCTGCAATGGATGGCTATGCCGTTCGATGGGAGGATGTAAAAAATACTTCCAAAGATCTTCCTGTAAGGTTAGAGGTCATAGAGGATTTGCCTGCAGGGTTTATCTCAAAAAAGAGACTCCAAAAAGGTCAAGCCATCCGAATTATGACGGGTGCCCCCATTCCCAAGGGGGCTGACCATGTGGTTCCTGTTGAGGATACAAAAAGGGAGGACCAATGGGTCTATATTTTCCATGGAGTGTCTAAGGAAAAAAATATTCGCAAGGCTGGCGAAGATGTGAAAAAGGGAGACCTTATCCTCTCCAAGGGAGATCTCATCAGGCCTCCAGAGGTTGGAATGATTGCCTCCATTGGGCGGTCTTTTGTTTCAGTTTATCAGAGGCCCTTAGTCGCCATCCTCTGTACTGGAGAGGAATTAGTCGATGTGGATGGGCCTCTGGATGATTCGAAGATCGTCTCCAGTAATTCCTATACCCTCTCGGCTCAAGTTAAAGATTGTGGGGCAATCCCTATTCCCTTAGGAATCGCAAAAGATGAAAAAGGCGATATCGAGGAGAAATTGAGACAAGGGTTGCGAGCGGATGTCCTTATCTCCTCTGCTGGAGTCTCAGTTGGTGATTACGATTTTGTTAAAGAGGCCCTTAAGGATTTGGGCATGGAGATGGTCTTTTGGAGGGTAGCCATGAAGCCAGGAAGACCCATGACCTTTGGAAGGATTGGAGAAAAGCCCGTTTTTGGACTTCCCGGAAATCCTGTTTCTTCCATGGTTTCCTTTGAGCAATTTGTGAGGCCTTCGCTTCTGAAGATGATGGGTCATAAACGGATATTTCGGCCTGTAATCGAGGCAATCCTTAAGGAGGATATTAAAGAGAAACGAGGAAGACGTCATTTTATCCGTGGTATTATCACCTTTGAGAATGGCTCCTATTTTGTTACGACCACAGGTCCACAAGGCTCAGGAATATTGAAGTCCATGGTTAAGGCCAACGGTTTGATCGTCATCCCTGAAGATAGGGAGTGGGTAAAGGCAGGGGAAAAAGTGAACGTCCAACTATTAGATGATTCGGGGTTTGGAAGAGTGAGCGAGGTGTGAAGAGGGTATGATTCCTATCATCTCTATTGTTGGAAAGTCAGATAGTGGGAAAACTACTTTGATTGAAAAATTGGTTCCTGAATTAACCAGGAGGGGTTATCGAATTGCGACCGTAAAGCATGATATCCACGGATTCGAAGTAGACCGAGAAGGGAAAGATAGCTGGCGACATAAGCAAGCAGGTGCCCATACCGTGGTCATTTCCTCACCCAACAAGGTCGCTTTGATACGGGATGTCGAGAGGGATTTAACCCTTGCCGAACTTCGAGAAAAACTGATCCAGGATGTAGATCTGATTCTTTCAGAAGGCTACAAGAAGGATGTTCAGCCAAAGATCGAGGTCTTCCGAAAGGATAAACATCAAGAACTCTTGTGTACAAAAGAAGATAACGTTGTTGCCATTGTTTCGGATAAGAAGTTTGATATTGGGGTCAGATGTTTCTTTTTAGATGACATTCGGGGGTTGGCGGATTTTATTGAAGAAAAATTTCTTAAATCGAAGCCCAAAGAAGGTATCACCCTTAAGGTGAATGGCATAATAATTTCCTTAAAACCTTTTATAAGAGATTTCCTTTCAGAATCAGTTAAAGGAATGGTAAAATCCTTAAAGGGGTGTGAGAGTCCCAAAAAGATTGAGATTCGGATTGAAGACTAACATGAATGTTGATCCATTATCCAGAAAGATTCGTCACGAAGTGCCACTTTAATGAATTTACCGATAGTGAGGTTCAGGTTCCGAAAGGCATAATTGGGGATAGAGATTTCAAAGGAAATCCTTCCCTCTCTGGTTTGAAAATAGACCAACTGATATTTTCCTCTGTCGATAAGATCGATGATCTCACCTTCAAAGATATTCCACTTCAGGGATTCCTTAATGGGTTTCCCTTCTCGAAGGATCATCACCTCTTCCGGTCGGATAAAGAGGTCGACCTCTTTGCCCACCTCCATCTGACTTAGACTCTCTTCCATTGGGACTGAAAACGGAAGGCCATTCACACTTAGAATCCATCGTTGACGGGATTGATCCATCTTCAAGACTTTCGAACGATATAAGTTTTTTAAACCCAAAAATTGAGCCACCTTCTTGGATTTTGGCCTCAGGAAGATATCATCTCTTTTCCCAACCTGTTCGATCCTCCCATCGATAAAAATAGAGATTCTATCTCCTAATAGGTAAGCATCCTCAAAGTCGTGGGTGACGCAGAGGATGGTAGGATGAAAGGATTGATGGAGAGTTTTTAACAGCTGTAAGATTTCTAACTTGATAGAAGGATCAAGGCCGGTTAAAGGTTCATCAAGAAGTAAGAGCTTGGGCTTTGGCGCAAGGGCCCTAAGGAGTGCAACCCTTTTCTTTTCTCCTCCACTTAGATTTGTAGGGAATCTATTTAAAAGATTCTCAATCCGAGTCACTTTAATTAAGGCCCCGATGTAATCCTCAAATTCTCGGAGAGGTAGTTTTTTAACCTTTATCCCATAGAGAATATTCTCTAATATATTGAGATGGGGAAACAGGGCTAAATCTTGAGGAACATAAGAGATTTCCCTTTCCTCTGGAGAAAGTCGCTGGACCTCTTTCCCATTGATCCAGATCTTCCCCCCTTTTGGTCTATGAAGACCTATAATCGATTCCAGGATGAGTGTTTTTCCACTCCCAGTTGGTCCAAGAAGAAAGTGGAAATTCCCATCCTCAATTTCAATGTCAAGATTGAAAAGGCCAAAAGACTTTAGAAGAATGGTTAGGCCTTCTATCTTAATCATAACGGTAGATCTTCCCAGTTAATCTAACGCCATAAAGGGTAGCCACTCCAAGGAAGATGAGAATAAGGATAAGGATGATTGCTTTTTCAATATTGGCGGAAGCAAGTGAGGTAAAGATTGCAATGGGCATTGTCTCAGTCTTTCCTGGCATTGCTCCTGCAAGGGTTACGGTAGCCCCAAATTCACCTACAGCCTTTGCCCAAGAGAGGATGACCGAGGCGAGTAGACCCTTGAAGGATAATGGAAGGGTCACTCGATAAAAGGCTTGCCATGGGGAGGATCCAAGCGATCTTGCAACGGCCTCATATCTCGGTGAGATTTCATCCAATGAGGCCTTCATTAACCGAGTTGCAAGACCTGCAATGCTTGCAAATTGGGCTAAGATCACTCCAGGAATTTCAAAAACAAAGTGAATCCCCTTCGTCTGAATCAATTCTCCGAGCGGAGTATTGAAAAAAACAAGGAACGAGGCGCCGAGGGCAATAGGAGATACAATCAGCGGAATCTCTAAAAACGTATCCATGATTTGTTTTCCTGGAAATTCGAATCGTGATAGAGCATAGGCGGATGGAAGTCCGATCAGAATGGCAAAAAAAGTTGCTAAAGAGGCGGCCATCAGGCTCAATCGAATCGAATAGAGGGTATAGGGATTGATTAAAGCATCTAAAAATCCTTTTCCTTTTACAAAATAGAATAGCGAAAGGATTAGACCAAAATAAAAGATAAAAATGCATAAGGCTGCGCCAATCATTGTGTTTCGGAAATTCATTTTCTAATTGTCCTCCATTCATTTGGAAGAATCCACTCGCCACCCACTGGAGTATCGGGTTTGGTAAATTGACGAGCCTCCTGGATATCCATCAGGTAATGATACTTTCGGAAAATGGTTTTTCCTTGTGGAGAAATAAGAAAATCAATAAATTGTTGGGCGAGGTTTCTATCCTTTGTGAATGTTGATATTGCGATGGGAATGTATCCAATTCTGGGAATTTCCTCGGGGTTTAAATAGATCGTCTTAATTCTTTCTGGGTCCCAATATTGGAATACCCTCCATCCAATCACCGCATCTACGACCTTAAGTGAGATAGCATTTGCTGTCTTTTCACAACTCTCGGTATAGTTGACCAAATTTCTTTTCAATCTTTCTTTTTCAATGGTGTCAAAGTTTTTTTCTATTATTTCAGCAGCATAGGTTCCTACGCAAACAAATTCTGGATTAGCGATAGCCACCCGAATGCCCTTCCGAGTTAGGTCCTTGAGAGATAGAATCTTTTTGGGATTCCCCTTCTGGACATTGATTGAAGGGACAAGGTAGACAAAAATTTTCTCTGTTTCAGGCAATATCACCCCCTCTTTTTTGGCACCTTCCATAAAATCGGAAGATCCTGGAAAGTAAAGGTCACCTTTTTTGGCCAATTTCATCTGTGAGAGAACAAAACCTGAACCGCCAAACGTCACCTCAACCGGTATGCCAAATCTATTCTGAAAGGCCTTGACTACTTCCTCTGTTGCGGGTTTGCTTGCCGCTCCAGCAAAAATCAATATCTTTTTTGGAGAGGAATAACTATTAGGTGTAATAAAGAGGATTAGAAAGATGGTTATCCAGATAGATTTTTTCATAACTTGCTCTCCTACAAAAATACTAACAAAAATATTTGAAATTTCCCCCCGCCCTTGGCGAGGCTCGCCTCTCCCCAGCGGGGGA
>CAZFDM010000196.1:0-17375 GCA_964517975.1 uncultured Syntrophaceae bacterium | reverse complement strand
ATAATATCACTGAGAGTTTACTAAATCCGAATGGATTAGTCTACATAAAATTATGATGAAAAAAATGGTTTGGGTTCCTAAGGTTAGCGGATATACCTTACTTTTTCCTTTACATCTTTTCTCGGCATAGAAGCCAAAGAACTTAGATGGGATTCTAAAAACGTCACCTGATCGTTAAAAGGGTCTAATTCCGAGTGGCTTTTTGGCCTAATCGATAGGCTTGCTTTTTAGCCTTACTGTTTTTTGAAATCTCCCCTTTCAGGAAGGCAGAAGCCCTCACTGCACCCAGCCATTTTAACCCTGAAAGATCACAGGTATTCTTAAAACTCTTAATGATCGGATCACCTATGGAGACATCGGGATCTCCACAGAGGGTGATCACTCCAATCCTCTTTTTGCTCATTTTGGGAAAGTAGAATTTGTGGATTCTCCAGTCTCCATCAAAAAAGGCGCACCAGCGGTCAAGATAAGCCTTCATCTGAGCAGTCATGGACCAGAAATAGACCGGAACGCTGTGAATCACAGCATCTGCCTCAAGTATCTTCTTTTGGATGGAACGCATATCATCCTTGATCACGCAGAGTCCGGTTTCATTACACTTTCCACAATCAAGGCATCCAGCAATCTTTTTCTTATATAAGGCGATCTTTTCCACCTTTGCCCCTGAATCCCTTGCTCCTGCCAAGGCTTCATCCAATAGAATATCGCTATTTCCCCCGATTCTTGGACTACCCAAAATTCCTAATACTTTCATCTCTATCCTCCTTGTTCAAAAATGGATTGATGGTCTCTTTAAACTTACAAAAATTTTTAACTTAAGTCAAAATAATCTTATCTTGTGGTTTCATTGACAATATTATTTCAACCAATTATAACTATTTTGGAATGTGTGGAATCTTTGGCATCTATAACCACCCTGAAGCATCCAACCATACCTACTTAGGCCTCTATGCTTTGCAACACCGTGGACAAGAAAGTGCTGGGATTGTCTCATCGGATGGGAAAAAACTCCATCATCACCGACAGATGGGACTGGTTTCAGAGATTTTTACCCGAGAGGTTCTCAAAAGACTTCCAGGCAGTAGTGCCATTGGCCATGTTCGATATTCTACTACGGGTTCAAGTGAACTAAAGAATGCCCAGCCTTTTGTCGTTGAATATTCAAAGGGAGGGATGGCGATTTGCCACAATGGAAACTTGACCAATGCCCTTTTTATTCGAAGCGAACTCGAATCGCAAGGCTCTATCTTCCAGTCCAATATGGATACCGAGGTGATTGTCCACCTTATTGCTCGAGCGAAGGAGAAGAAGTTTGTTGACAGGGTAATTCATGCCTTAAAAAAAGTCGAAGGGGCTTACTCCCTTCTTTTTTTGACGGAAAGGGAATTGGTGGCTGTCCGTGACCCCCATGGCTTTAGACCCTTGGTTTTGGGCCAATTAAAAGACTCCCCTGTTATTGCCTCGGAAACCTGCGCCTTTGACCTGATCGGCGCCAAATTTCTAAGGGAGATCGAACCAGGTGAAATCCTCCTAATCAATGAGAATGGGGTCAAATCCTTTAAACCCTTTCCTCACCAACCCATCCACCAGTGCATCTTTGAATTTATCTATTTCGCAAGGCCGGATAGTTTTATCTTTAACCGAAGTGTCTATGAGGTAAGAAGATCGTTAGGAATCCAACTGGCGAAGGAATCGCCTGCAGAGGTGGATATGGTGGTCCCCATTCCAGACTCAGGATTTCCTGCGACGCTGGGGTATGCCTTTGAGTCGAAGATTCCTCTCGAATTGGGAATGATCAGAAACCACTATATTGGACGGACCTTCATTGAACCTGAACAAAGGATCCGTCACTTTGGGGTGAAGATCAAACTGAATCCAGTAAAAGAGTTACTTAAAAACAGACGAATCGTCACGGTAGATGACTCTATTGTCAGGGCGACCACCAGTCGTAAGATCATCAAGATGTTCCGCAATGCAGGGGCTAAAGAGGTTCATATGAGGATCAGTTCGCCTCCAATTACTCATCCTTGTTTTTTTGGAATCGATACCCCTAAGAGATCGGAGTTGATTGCCTCTTCTTTAAACGTAAAGCAAATTCAGAGGTTTATTAATGCAACTTCCTTAAATTATTTAAGTTTAAATGGATTAAAAAAATGTGTTAAATCGGAGGCAGAGCATTTTTGCTATGCCTGTTTCACAGGGGATTACCCGATTTCATTTCAGATGGATTTGGGGTAGGTGAAATCTTAAGAGGAGGGCGGAAGTTGGGAGGGTTTGCTCTCTTCTTCAATGTAGTTTATTACCGTTTCGTAAACCTTATCCTCAATCAGACCCACCGTATGTAGCCATCTCAATGCATCTGTGATTTTGAAAAGAACATGAGGTTCGATTCGTGCTGCTCGAAGCCTCTGGACCCCTCCCTGTTCACGGTCTAAAAGCACCACTAATTCGTTCACTAACCCTCCCTGATCCCTGACTACCTCTGCTGCTTCAATCACACTCTCACCCGTGGTGATGAGATCATCAATGATCAGAACCCGATCATTTCTCTCGAGGATTCCTTCCACCTTTTTTCTGACCCCATGTTCCTTTCGGGCTTGACGGTAGTAGATGAGTGGGATTCCAAGTTTTTGGCTGACAACCGTTGCAAAAGGGACCCCTGCGGTGGGGACACCTAAGATCTTATCCACCCTATCCCGGCTCACCTCATTAAGAATAATTCGAGTAAGGGAGTTGGCAATCCAGTCCATGGTAATAGGGCTGGAGATGGTTTGCCTCAAGTCAATATAGTAGGGGCTTCTCTTTCCTGAGGCTAAAATATAGTCTCCAAATTTAATGGCATCGTTTTTAATGAGGAGAATCCCCACCTGTTTCATCAGGAAGAGTTTCTCTTCCTCCCAAACCTTCTTCTCTATCTCTTCAAGTCTCAAGATCATGTCCCCCTTTTATACAAATCTTTTGAGAATGTCAAGAAAATTTATGGGGGTTTTTTGGATGTTATCTCTTCCCAAAAACCATGGAAAGCAGTGCCATCCGGACAAAGATCCCATTTTGGACCTGTCTAAAATAGGCTGAACCAGGATAATCATCCACCTCTGAACTAATCTCATCCACTCTTGGAAGGGGATGAAGAATGATTACCTTCTTTTTAAGATTTTCAAGGAATTTTTTGTCAATGACATAACTTCCTTTTACCTGTTCATATTCCATCAGGTTCCCAAAACGTTCTTTCTGAATTCGGGTCATATAGATGAGGTCGCTTTCTTTAGCGGATTTTATCATATCGTTGGTCTCTAAAACTTCTATCCCCTTTTCTCTAAGATGAAGGGTGATCTCCTCTGGCATTCGGAGGCTTTCGGGTGTAACAAAATAGAGTCTTGTTCCAAAAAGAGATAGAAGTTCAACCAGGGCATGGACCGTCCTTCCATATTTCAAATCTCCCACCAGGGAGATGGTTAGGTTCTTTAGGGAGCCCAATTCTTTATAGATGGTATAAATATCGAGCAGGGCTTGAGTAGGATGCTGTCCTGCCCCATCTCCTGCATTGATGACTGGGACAGAAGAGACATCTGCTGCTACCTTGGCTGAACCGATTTGGGGATGCCTGATGACAATCAGGTCTGCATATTGTGAGACTGTACGGATCGTGTCTGGCAGGGTTTCACCTTTTGCCACCGAGGAACTTTCAACCGAGCCCATGGCGATCACTCCTCCCCCAAGTCTTAGCATCGCTGTCTCAAAAGAGAGACGGGTCCGTGTGCTCGGCTCAAAAAAAAGAGTGGCCAGAATCTTTCCCTTTAATAGAGGGATAGAATCTCTTTTCTTAAGTTCTTTTGCAAATTGGTCTGCGACCCTGATAATGGCCTCTACCTCTTTCTTTGAAAATTGATTCCCATGAAGTATATCTTTTCCTTTCAAACTAACCATTCTCCCCCTCCCCTCTCGGCCTAATTGCTCCTAAATTCTCCTCTAATGGATCTCTTGAACGATAAGGCCATCTTTAGCCACGATTCGTCCTCCTACGATCGTCAGGATTGCTTTTCCCTGTAATTCCCATCCGTCAAAGGGGCAATTTCTACCCTTTGAATAAAATCTATTTACATCCACCTTCCATTTTCTTTCAAAATCGATCAGGGTCAAATCGGCTTTGATCCCCACTTTGAGTTGGCCCACGCCCAAAGGATCGAGCCCAAAAATTCTGGCAGGAGTAATGGTTAACTTCTCAATAGCCTGAGAGAGGGTTAAAATTCCTGGCCTGACCAAGAAGGTAAGCACCAGACCCAATGTAGTTTCAAGGCCAATAATCCCAAAAGGAGCCTCCTCCCAATCTCGGTTCTTCTCCTCAGGGGTATGGGGTGCATGGTCACTGGCAATGATATCAATTACTCCGCTTGCCAATCCCTCCCTCAGTGCCAAAACATCCTCCTCCGACCTAAGGGGAGGATTCACTTTGGCATTGGGCCCAATCTCTTTTGCCATCTTCTCTGTCAAGAGGAGATGATGTGGAGTTGCCTCTGCGGTTACGGTCACCCCTCTTCTTTTTGCCTTTGAAATCAAATCGACTGACTCCGCAAGGCTCACATGTGAGATATGAAGGCGGCCTCCTGTCTTTTCTGCTAATTCGATATCCCGCCTGATAAATCTGGCTTCAGAGGTATAGGGACTCTCGCCTTCTCTTACCCCCCTCCTTTTCATTAAGATTTTTTCTCGATATAAGGGAGACTCTTCACAATGAGGGGTGATCAGGATTCCATTCTCCCTTCCTTTTATGAGGATGTTTCGCATGAGCCTTGAAGTCGGAACAGGATTTCCATCGTCAGAAAGGGCCCTTGCTCCTGCCTCTTTTAATTTGGCAATGTCCGTCAATCTTTCTCCCCTCATTCCCCTTGTCATGGCAGCCTTGGAAAAAAAGTTGATTAAACTCCTTTTCTTTGCGCTCTCCAACAGACGATGAAGGCGAAAAGGTGTATCAATCGGAGGGTTTGTATTTGGTTCGGCAACAACGGTAGTAAACCCACCCGCTGCGGCCGCGGATGAACCGCTTTTAAGATCTTCCTTTTCGATCTGACCGGGTTCCCTGAAATGGACATGAACATCCACCAACCCTGGAACTAAAAATTTCCCTTCCGCATCAATAAGCGTTGCGTGGGGGGCCTGGATATCGGATCCAATCTCTCTTATCCTTCCCTCAGCCACTAAGACATCCAAAGTCTTCAAAGACGTTGACTCGTGAGTCACCAAGGTTGCCTCCTTGATTAAAAGATCCATATGACTTCTCTTCACCTTCCATCTCCTACATCACAAGGACCAGGAGTGCCTTCTGGGTGTGCAATCTATTCTCCGCCTGATCAAAAATGATACTATTTTTCGAATCGGCAACTTCATCCGTCACTTCCTCGCCCCGATGAGCAGGAAGGCAATGCATGAAGAGGTAATCTTTCTTTGCCAACTTCACCAACCTTGAGTTGACTTGGTAGGGTTTAAATATCTTCACCCTCTTCGGATGCTCCTTTTCCTCTCCCATGCTGGTCCAAACATCTGTATAGACGATGTCTGCATCTCTGACAGCCTCTTTTGGATTATGGGTCACCACGATCTCGCAACCATTCTTTTGGGCCTCCTTCTTTGCCTCTGTTACGACTTCTAAATCGGGACCATATCCTTCAGGACATCCAAGCGTCATGTGAATCCCCATCTTAGCACATCCATAGATAAGGGAGTGGGCGACATTGTTTGCATCGCCAATGTAAGCAAGTTTCAATCCTGAAAATCTCCTTTTCTTTTCATAAATGGTAAATAAGTCAGCGAGTCCCTGACAGGGATGCGTAAAGTCTGAAAGTCCATTGATGACAGGAACGCTGGAATATTTAATCAGGTCGAGAATCGTCTGATGGTTAAAGACCCTTGCCATAATTCCGTTCACATAGCGGGAAAGGGTGCGAGCGGTATCCGCAATATTCTCCCCTCTTCCCAACTGGAGATCGTTTGCGCTTAGATAAAGGGCATATCCTCCTAACTGCCACATCCCGACTTCAAAAGAGACTCGGGTTCTTGTGGAGGGTTTCTCAAAGATCATTGCCAGGGTCTTCCCTTTTAATAGAGGATGGTCCAAGCCCTTTTGAAGTTGTGATTTCAGCAACCCAGCGGTTTTTAGAATCTCTTCAATTTCCTCTCGGCTTAGATCCCGTAGGCTTGCAATGGATCTTCCCTTCATCGTTTTTGCCATATCAAGTCCCCTTTCCAAACGACAGTTACCCCAACTCAATTTACCCTTCTTAAAAAAGGACAAAAGTCAAATAAATCTTGACTTATCCCTTCCTGTCTGATAATTTTTTAATGCATTAAACCATCTTTCGAAGGAGGTGATGAGTGTGTCGAATGTATTGGGAATCGTGATTGGAGTCGTGGTCGTGATTGTAGGGATCATCCTCTTGGTCACCTGGTGGAGCATGTTCATCAAAGGGCTCATGGCCATCGTCCCTGCTCTATTGATTCTTATTGGGGTAGGGATGCTTGTCTACTTTTTTAGTGAACTTAAATCCAAATTGGCCATCGGGAAAGAAGAGGCCTCTTCCTCTGAAAAGGGGAAATAATCCTCAATGGCCTTCCTTACCCTTTCTTCAACCAGGAGGTCCAACTCTTCTTCTCTTAATTGGGGATAGCGCCTTAGGAGAAAAGGTTTGTTGTAAAGGACCTTTTTCCGAAGAGAGTCGCGAATAGGGTGGATTCCCTCCTGTTTGAATTCAATCTCCACGCGGATAGGGAATCTCACCCGTTCGATCCCCATATCAAGGGTTTGATAAGTTGTGAACTCCTTTACGACCCAAATCATCGGTTCTCTAAAAGGTCGGCCTCTTTCTTACGAAACGTTGGATCATGAAAAAATTACAATCCGATGATGAAATTATCAAAAAAGATGAAGAATTAGGGATTGCCTGGATTCTACTCCCCCCTGATCCAGCCCTGGGTGGATTTCGTGGAATCTCCCCAAGGATCATGGATGAAGAAAAGTTTCTCTCTGCAAAAAATAAGGGAAAAGATAAGAAAGGTGAATGACCTCCACTCCCTCCCCATCGTTTGTTTCAAAGACCCCTCCTTCAAAGAGTCTCATCAATGTTTTATTCTTCTCTCTTCCCACTTTTCTTGAAATTGGGGGTTCCCTATCCCCCGATGTAGGATGATTCCATCTGGATCAACGCTGATAGCTTTAAGATAGCAGTGTTCGGCTTTAGCTCCCTCTCCAATTTTCTCATAACACTCTCCCATAAGGTTGAGGGCATCTTTAAAGGTGGGTAAGAATCCAATCACTTCTTCAAGGGTGTTGATGGCGGCATGATAGCGGTGTAATTTCCAAAAACACATGGCCAACCAATAATGGGCTAAATAGTGCTTCGGATTTTTCCGAATTGCCTTTTCATAATATTGAATCGCTTGGTCATATCGTCCTCTACGAAAATAGATTCCACCGAGCCCTAAAAGGGCAGGAAGACTATTCGGATTCTGGTCCATGATCGTTTTATAGACTCCTATGGCCTTCTCAAAGAGGTCTGCGTCATCAAAGGCATGGGCCTTTCCAAAAAGGTAGTTGGTCCGGATTTCTTCAAAAGAAACTCTTTCCCAAACTAAATCTTTGATGAAATACCATAATACCGGAATCATGTGGAAGAGATATCTTAAAAATTTCATTTTAACCACCCCTCCCTCTAAACATTAAAGCGAAAATGGACGATCTCCCCATCCCCAATGATATAATCTTTTCCTTCAGATCGCAAAAGCCCCTTCTCCCTCGCTATATGTTCAGAACCACAGGCCATAAAATCTGAAAACGAAATGACTTCAGCACGGATAAACCCTTTTTCCATATCACTATGGATCTTACCTGCCGCCTGAGGAGCAGGAGTCCCTTTTTTCACTGTCCATGCCCTCAATTCAGAACTGACGGTAGTATAAAAGGTAATCAGTCCTAAAATCTCATATCCCACTTTGATCAATCTCTCAAGGCTCGACCCTTCCAATCCCAGTTCCCTTCTATACTCCTCACGTTCCTCTTCTTTTAATTCAGCAATCTCTGCCTCCAGATCACCACAGATGATGACTACTGGGCTTCCTTCCTTTTCTGCCCACTGGGTCAAAGATTCCAAGAATGGGGTTTCTCCTCTCAGACCTTTCTGGTCAACATTGGCTACATAAAAGATCGGTTTGGCTGTAAGGAGATGAAGGTCTAAAAAGATGGCTTCTTTCTCACCAGTGAACCTTAGATGGTTCGGCCACAGCCCTTGGTTTAAGGTGTGATGGACCTCTTGATAGACCTCTAAGGTCAAGGAGGCCTCTTTCGAACCTACCCGTCGGAGCTTTTCTACCTTGGCCATTCGTCTCTCCAAGGTTTGTAGGTCAGCCAAGAGGAGTTCTGTGTTGACCACCTCAATGTCTCGTACGGGGTCGATCGAACCAAAGTCATGAGCCACATTTTCATTGGCAAAACAACGGACCGTGTGTGCAATGGCATCAACATTTCGGATATGATCTAAGAACTGATTCCCTAAACCCTCGCCCTGGCTTGCTCCTTTTACCAACCCGGCAATATCGAAGAATTCGAGAGTGGTTGGAGTCACTTTTTTAGGATGGATCAATTGGGCAATTCTATTGAGCCTCTCGTCTGGGACAGGAACAATGCCAATATTAGGATGGATCGTACAGAAGCGATAGGGAGCAACTTGGGCCCCTGCGGAGGTAAGGGCATTAAAGATCGTCGATTTTCCAACATTTGGAAGGCCAATGATACCGCATCGAAACCCCATTTGCTTTTCCTAAACTTTTAATGAGAGGACTAAAAAAGTCTATAAAAAACTTACGAAGGGTTTTAAATAAGGGACAAGCCTTACCCTACACCTAACTATTAATGGAGTCTTTCAACCCTTCCCTTTATTTTCCGATTAATTATATGTATAATAAAAAATTAAGAAAATAAAGGCCTCTCTTTTCCAAAATCGCTTTTGAGGGGAGGTATAAGGAGGAGACCGTGAAGCAACAGAATCGGATTATGGTAGAAACAGCCTGTTCCTTGGCGAAGAAGGTTCGGGCTGAGGGGGTTCTCATCTACGCCGATATCATTGAGGACTATGAGGCACTGGCAAAGCTTGCTCAAGAGAAACAGGCGGAGATCATTCTGGCAATCAAGAATCAGTCTTCCTATGAAGAAGCAAGTTCTATCTTCAAAAAAGTATTGAGGATTCCGGATATCCCTTTGGGTCGGACCAATCAGGTTAAGATGGCGATTATTCAGGCCCTATCCGAAGGGTTGGTTAAAAAAGGAGATAAATGGATTTGTCTCTCTGGCATCCCCCAGTCCAAACTCCTCGATAATCTTCTCATCCTTGAATTTGGAAAGGAGTTTGAAATCATCTCCTCTGCCGATCTCCCCGTGCTTTCTGAAATTGTAAGGCCGGATGTTTTTGAAACCGTGTTGAACCTTGCCTTAGAACTCTCCATGGAAGGAAAAGAAGGGAGAAAACCAGTAGGAACAATCTTTGTTTTAGGAAAACATGAGGACGTCCTTAAATTCTCACACCCCATGGTGATTAATCCTTTTCAAGGATATCCCGAGGAGGAAAGAAATATTTTAGACCCTCGACTTAAAGAGACTGTAAAGGAATTTTCTTCGATTGATGGAGCCTTTATCTTTAGGGAGGATGGGGTGATCCTGGCAGCAGGACGGCACCTCGATGCCTCTGGAGAAAATATTGAGATCCCGTTGGGTCTTGGGAGCCGCCACCGGGCTGCTGCAGGGATTACCAGCCTGACCGATGCCCTGGCCATTGTGGTCTCTGAAGAGACAGGAGGGGTAAGGATCTTTCACCACGGAAAGATCTTTTTGGAAATCGAAAAGGGAGAGTAAAAGAATTTAGAATAACCCTTGGAAATGGGTAAGGACCGGTGCCAATAACAACGAGATCACGGACATCAACTTTAGCATAATATTAAGGGACGGCCCTGCAGTATCTTTCATTGGGTCACCTGTTGTGTCCCCTACGACCGCAGCCTTATGGGCATCTGAACCCTTCCCGCCAAAATGACCTGCTTCAATCCATTTTTTAGCATTATCCCAGGCACCGCCCGCATTATTAAGGGTGATGGCGAGAATAAACCCCGTGGCCAGGGAACTGATAAGGAATCCTCCCAGGGCGTATTTGCCAAGGATAACGCCCACCAGAATGGGAACAACGATGGTCATAATCGAAGGGGCTAACATCTCCTTTAGGGCTGCTCGGGTTGAAATATCCACACACCGGTCATACTGGGCTTTGGCCTTTCCTTCCCTGAGTCCAGGGATTTCTCGCCATTGCCTTCGCACTTCTTCGACGATCAATCCTGCTGTAACCCCAACCGATTTCATGGTGACGGCTACAAAAACGGCTGGAACCAAGGCTCCAATCAGAATTCCGACAATGACCGAAGGAGAAAGCAGACTCAACTCCGGTGGCGCCGTGATCTTTCCCTCTGCAGTAATGGTCACTAAACCAGCAGCCAGGGCGTAGGAAAGGATGAGGCCAAGTGCATTCAAAACGGCTGCACCAATCGCAAAACCCTTCCCTGTGGCCGCTGTGGTATTCCCAAGAGAATCTAAGGCATCCGTTCGTTCTCGGACCTCGGGAGGGAGTTCGGCCATAGTGGCAATGCCTCCTGCATTGTCAGCAACAGGACCATAAGCATCAGTCGCTAAGGTAACTCCAAGGGTTGACAACATACTTGCCGCAGCAATGGCTACCCCATAAAAACTTGCAAAATAGAAAGCAATAATGGTGGCGATAGCAACTAATAAGACCGGGGGCCATGTACTAATTAACCCGACAGCAAAACCACGAACCATGGTTGCTCCGCCTCCGAAAGTGGAGGCTTCAGAAATTTCTCTTGTAGGTTTAAAGGCATAGGAGGTATAGTAATTTGTACTCTCTCCCATGAGGACGCCTGCGATTAGCCCTGCAAGAACAGCCCAAAATAGACCCATTTGGGCATTGAGAAGTTGAATAATGATAAAGGCAAAAACCGCAGTCAAGATGGAAGCACTGAGCGTCCCTCGACGGAGGGCACCCAAAAGAGCAGCCATTTCCACCTTCTCTCCGACTCTCACAAAGAAACAACCCATGATGGAGGCTATAATACCTCCTGCCATAATGAGCATTGGAAGCCACCACGCAGCTTGCAATGAGGCCTCTGGGGATTTCGAAGGGAATAACTTTGCCACCCAAGGGGCAATGGCCTCTGGAGCCACTACAACCCCAACGATACAAAGGGTCATAGCTGCCACTACAGTTTCAACATAGGATTCAAAAAGGTCTGCACCCATCCCACAGACATCTCCTACATTATCCCCAACAAAATCAGCAATGACGGCAGCATTTCTTGGATCATCCTCGGGGATGCCGGCCTCAACCTTGCCCACAAGATCTGAACCTGCATCCGCTCCTTTAGTAAAAATCCCTCCACCCACACGAGCAAAGAGAGCAACCAAGGAGGCTCCAGTTCCAAAGGCTGGAATGACGGCCAGGAAATTTGGATCCTTATGCCATGCAAAATAAAGGACCGACAATCCAATCACCCCAATACTCACCACGGTCAATCCCATAACCGCTCCACCCCGAAAAGAAACCCTTAACCCTTGATTCAAACTCTCTTTGGCTGCTGCGGTCGTCCTTCCGTTTGAACGGATAGCCATATTCATTCCAGCATAGCCTGCCCCCATTGAACAAAGGGCCCCGAAAATAAAGGCAATACTGGTTTTCCAGCCCAGGGCAGGGATAAGGGCTAAAATAATAGCCGCGATGATGATCACAATGATCTCGGTCCGATATTCCCTATGAATAAAGGCCAAAGCCCCTTCCTGAATGGCACTTGAGATCTCTTTGATTCTCTCTGTTCCTTGAGATTGTCTGAGCACATACCGAACGAAATAGATAACGGTCGCAAATCCCAAAATCCCGCAGATCACAGATATCCATACCCAATCCATCGTTCTCTCTCCTTTCTTTTGGTAGAATATAAATTTAGAGGGATCTTAAAGGGGTGCTTGGGTTTTTCTTTTTATGATTTTAGATTTTTCTTTAACTCTAAAACGAGAATATCTTGTTTTTTTTGAAATTGGTTCATCGCTCTTTCAAGCCCTTCACGGAGCAGGACTTCGATCGATTCTACACCTCTTAAGATCACCTCTTCCAACTTGGACTGTTCAATTTCATCAAATGGGCTCAGAACATATTCTGAGGGTTCCATCCCCTCAGGGGGCCTTCCAATCCCAACTTTCAATCTCAGAAAGTTATTTTGATTCAAAGATTCGGTGATGGACCGAACTCCTTGATGCCCTCCATCGCCACCTTTTCGTTTAAACCGGAGCCTTCCAAAGGGAAGGTCTAAATCATCATGAACAATGATCAAATCCTCCACTGAGAGGCGAAAAAAATTGAGTGCCTCTCGGACGGCCTCTCCACTCCGATTCATATAGGTCATGGGTTTTGCCAGGATGACTTCCTTAACATCAATCCATCCTTTTCCATAAAGGGATTTAAAACGCTTGGATGAGAGGTGAATATGATATTTTTCGGCCAGTCGGTCCACAATCTGAAACCCGATATTGTGCCGGGTTTTTCGATAGCGAACCCCTGGATTTCCAAGCCCAAAGATGATTTTCACCCTTGGTTATTTCTCCTCTTCAACCTTCTCTTTTACCTCTGCCCCCTCCTCTACTTCAGGCGGAACAGCCTCGGCCACCTTTTCCTCCACCGTGGGTGGAACGACGGTCACAATAGTAAAGTTGGAATCTGCCAGGATCTTGGCATTTTCTACCTGAATATCCTGAACGTGGATAGAATCACCAATCTTTAAATGGCTTACATCAATATCCACGGATTTTGGAATATTTCCTGGAAGGCATTGAATTTGTATAACCCTTCTAATCTGCTCCAGGATTCCCCCTAACTTTGTTCCCTCTGCCTTTCCAACCAAATGGATGGGGACTTCGACCGTAACCATTTCATCCATAGCCACTTCGTAAAGGTCTGTATGGAGCATCATTCTTTTGAGAGGATCAAATTGAATCTCTTTGACCATGACCACTTTTCTCTGAGATTCATTCCCTTTTTGAATGTCGAGATCGATCAGGACATTCTCTCCTGCTTCAGTTCGAAGGGCCTTGGAAAATTCTTTTGAATCCAGAACCAGGGGAATAGATGTTGTCCGAGGTCCATATAGAATGGCTGGAATCAGACCTTCTGCCCTCAGTTTTTTTGCCCTTTCCTTTCCAGCCCCCTCCCGAACCTCTGCTTTGATGATGGGTCTTTCCATGGATTACTCCTTCCTCCTTCCCTTACTGCAACGTTATATTATCGTTTCAAACAAATAAACAACTGACAGACTCATCTTCATAAATCCTACGGATCGCATCCGCCAAAAGTTCAGAGATTGAAAGAACTTTGATCTTTGAACAAGATTGGGCCTCCTTTCGGAGGGGTATGGTATCGGTGACGATCATTTCCTTAATGGGTGATTCTGCAATAACCTTAACAGCCTGCCCCGAGAGAACAGCATGGGTACAACAGGCAGAGATAGACTTTGCCCCCTTTTCAGCCAAGGCATAGGCAGCCCGAGCAAGAGTCCCTCCTGTATCGACCATATCATCAACCAAGATGGCATTCATACCCTTTACATCTCCAATGATATTCATCACCTGTGCCACATTAGGCGTCTCCCTTCGCTTGTCAATAATGGCCAGTGAAGCATCAATTCGTTTTGCATAGGCCCGAGCCCTTTCCACTCCTCCAGCATCAGGGGATACGATCACAATATCATCCTTGAGTTGTTTCAGATACTCCAAGAGGACTGGAGCAGCAAAAAGATGATCCACTGGGATGTTAAAAAACCCCTGAATTTGACCTGCATGGAGGTCCACGGTAAGAACTCGAGATGCCCCTGCAGTGGTGATCAGATCCGCAACCAGTTTGGCAGAAATAGGGGCACGGGGAAGAACCTTACGGTCTTGTCTTGCATATCCAAAGTAAGGAAGAACTGCTGTAATCCTTTCGGCAGAGGCCCTTTTGAGAGCATCAATTAAAATCAGAAGTTCCATGAGATTGTCATTTACAGGGGCGCAAAGGGATTGGATGACAAAGACGTCCATCCCTCGAACGCTCTCGTGGATCTCTACATTGATCTCTCCATCGCTAAAAAACTTCACCACCGATTTCCCTAAGGATGTGTTGAGGGTCTGGCAGATCTTCCTCACCAACTCGGGATTTGAATTTCCTGTAAAGATTCTTAACCAATCAATATTCCCTTCCCCTTCATGAGAGATTCTTTTTCTCAACATGAGACCCTCTCCATCTGAAATTTCAGAAATTGAGAACAACCGATGATTGGCTGGGCTAGTGGGATTCGCCCCCCCTATCTCCCAAAAATACCCTTTTATTTAAATACGTTAGAAGACTGAAAAACCCGTTGTGCGACCTTTTTACAACCTCTCATAACAGATGAAACCTTTTCAGTCAAGTACTCTGAATATCTTTTAGTAGTCTTTGCGTCTATTTGCTCCATGATTGTTTGGATATCAATTATTCCAAACCATTAATTTATTCTTCGGCAACCAAAAGAAGGTTTAATTTAGTGTGGGGATTAATAACTGGAGTCCCATGTACCGAGTTACCGTTGCCTGACCCCTTTACCTGACTACATGTACCGAGTTACCGTGGCCTGACCCCTTTACCTGACTAAACCTTTTACCTGACTTAGTGGACCAAAATCTCTCCCTTATCCCAGAAATCTTCCAAAGGGGACAAGGAATATCCGTTCCCTTAATTTTAAAATCTCCTTTCCTCTATATAAAAAAATTCCGAAGGGAACTTGATCTGAGAAATCTTTTAAAAAGCTCTCCATACTTACTATGTCCCGAGGTCCAACCTTCTCCGTCCATTTCACTTCTATTGGGATAAGATTGCCGTTGGTTTCAATGACCATATCAATTTCAGCACCGCCGCTTGTCCGCCAATAGTATAGTTTTGCCAAAGGCATGTAGGCAGACAAAAGGGTCTTGACTTCGAGGATGATTTTGTTCTCTATAAGAAAGGTGCTCCGCCCGAGTCGTTCTGCATCAGCCCAATGGGTAATCCCTTGCAAGTGTAGAGCTAATCCCGTATCATTCCATAATAACTTAGGAGACTTGATCAATCGCTTTCCTATGTTCCTAAAATAGGGTTGCAATAGAAATACCTGGTAGGTAGCAAGTAATAAATCAAAATAATGATTCGCCGTAGTATAAGGAACACCGGAGTCTCTTGACAAATCAGATCTACTTAGAATCTGAGAACAGCGGAAGGTGGTAAGGGATAAGAATCTCTGATAATCATATAGTTTCTGAATCCTGGAGAGGTCCCTTACATCCCGTTCAAGATAAGTCCGTACATATCCCTTAAACCAATCCTGCCTGGCCACATCATTCTCCTCTAACCAGGCCACAGGGAAGCCGCCCCGGAAGGTGATCTTCCCTAAGTCGATTCGTTTGGATTCGATTCTGTTTAAAAGTTTCCAACATCTCTCTGCAGTATCGGAAGAAAAAATTTTAATGGCCCTCGGTTCGTCTTTTATGGTGGAAGTTATCTCGTAAATAGTAAGGGGAAACATATCAACAAAAATAATTCTCCCAGCCAGGGTCTCGGAAATCTTTGGCAGCAAGGTTATATTGGCCGAACCGGTAATGATAAACTGTCCCGGGTTCCTCTTTTCATCTACAATTCTTTTTATTGCCGTAAGGATAGTTGGAACCTTCTGAACCTCGTCGATGGTGATTTTTTCTGCTTGCGTTAAAAAAGAGAGAGGGTTACTCTCGGCTAATTGAGCCACTGCTGGCTCATCAAAGGTGTAAAAAGCCCTTTCTTCTTTGAGCAATTCCTTGACCAGAGTCGTCTTCCCAACCTGCCTTGCTCCCATTACGGCAATCACCGGAAACTTCTTTAAATAGCTCTCTATTAGATTTATTTGGAGTCTATTGATCAATTTTTTCATATTTGCATTTTAACCTAATCCTGGTTAAAATACAAGCCAAAATTTTCCAAGTTTACTACTATTCTCTTATCTCCTTTTTCTTAACACTTTAACACTCAACACTTTAAAGTCTCATGCAAGGCTGTAATCCACTTACGAAGTGGAAAGATTTATTCCAAAAAAAGATGTTTTATATCGCTCAGTTTTTTCTGATCCTCCTGCCTCTCCTCAACAAATATCCTATAATCTTCAGGTTCCATATTGAGATAGCCGGTAAAATTACATAATTGTTCTTTCTTCTTACCGAGATACTCATGGTATGAAGAGTAAGGCCATTGATTGACCTCTTCGACAATATGTTCAGAGGTTGGATTTAGATGAATATACCTCGTTAAATGTAAAAATTGTTCATCCCCTTTAACCAAAACACTCTTAAACCTACCCTGCCATAAAGGGCCTTTCCTTTCGTTCTTAATATTAAAATAACGAGTGTAACTATCCAGAAGATTCTTCATATAGATAGATATCCCTTTATCCTCCAATTGGACCAGTATCATGTGAATATGAGTAGGCATAAGACAATAGGTTACAATCGATATCAGGCTCTTTCTGTTTGAAAGGTTTTTCCTGAAAAATTCATCTCTCCCTTCTAAGGTTTGATAGATTGAAAATTTTACAGGAGGTTTTTCAAAGCTATAAAATTTGATCATCTCTAACATCCTGGAATAATCCTGATGGGAGCGAAAAATTTTATAACCAGCTATACTTTTTGTGAAAATATGGTATAGGCAGCCTTTTATAAGAGGTTCTTTGCGCATTGTCGCCTCATCCACCTACGAAGTGGAAAAAGTTGGTGGTCTTATTTTTATCAATATTTCTAAATTTTATCAACCAAATTTATTCCGGTCCACTTCGTAGGTGGAAAATGGATGGGCGATGGTCTGTTCCACCTACGAGGTGGAAAAATTTTGGGGATAACTTTGTCAGGCACGGCCGCGAAGGGTTAAAGTGTCAAGGATGGTTTTAAGGAGGATGATGAGGTCAAACCAGAGGAGGTGGGTTGGTCTTATATTATTTCATTAATTCTTGTTTTTCGTAGGGGAGTTTTTCAAAGAGAAAAATGAGGGTTAAAAAGGAAATGAGGAGGAGACAGAAAATAAGGTAAGCACCCCAAATGGGTAGGCGATAAATGATTAATGAGATTAGACCACTTGCAATCCCGAAGAGATAGATTGAGAGCACCGTCTTTCTCTGCCCAAGTCCTAAATTATAAAGTCGATGATGGGAATGGTCTTTACCAGGATGAAGGAAAGGGATTAAACCCCTTCTTATTCTTGAAATAGTAATGAGAC
>CAZFDM010000195.1:0-10658 GCA_964517975.1 uncultured Syntrophaceae bacterium | reverse complement strand
GGTTTATAAAAAGTGACCTTTTTGGTCTTGAGATTTTAATTATTTTTGTTTGGAAGGGTTATGTGAGAGGAATTTTAGAAGAATCAGAAATGACTATAAAGGGCATAGATGATAACACCATCCTTAATTCTTGGCCCCCCTACCAAAACTGTCCTACCTGGTGATAGTCTGACCTGTGTATTTAGAACTTCTTTCCCTTCTCTTAAGACTCTGATTCTTAAATCAGCCACCCCTCGATGCAACCCTACTAAGGTACCTTCCCAGATTATTCTTCCTTCACGGGCCGTGATGGAAACAGGTCGATTGAGAGAGAGGGTTAGGTTTTCTTCCCTTAGGAGTTGGTAAGAGGTAAAACTAAAGAGCGTTTTTAACTCGTTATGTAATTCTTTTAAAGAAGGGGCAATCTCTTGCCCAGCACTCGAGGCTCGAATCACCTTCAAACGGGTCTGAACCTGACCAAAGGTTACAGAGGAGAATGTAAAGAAGGGGACGGAGATAAAAATAAGAGCGAGGACTGTATTTCTTACGAATCGGAAATTTCCTTCTCTGGTTTTTCGAATAGCCATATCACGGTCACTTTCTGTTTTTCTAACTGATAGACCATAACGTCATTATCATAGGATTCAACATATTTTACAACAGATATTTCTGAATAGGAAGGAATTTTTTTAAAAAATAGTTGACTGGTAACAACGATCAGTATGGTTAGTGTTGCCAGCACAGGAACCCAGACCTTTCGTTTTAGCATAGGGGTTAAATCCAGCCATGATCGAAATGATTCCCACCAGGAGGCCTTAGGCTCTTTTTGGATTCCTCTTTCAATCTTCTCCCAAACCCATGGGAAAGTCTCTTTCTCTAAGGCCTCTTCAACAGGTTTTTTAATAGCTTCTCTAAGCGTTTCCATTGATTTCAGTCTTTTCTGGCAACTGGAACAACCGATTAAATGGTTTTCCACTAAGGCTCTTTCCTCAGGAGAAGCCTCTTGATCAAAATACCTTTCCAATAGTTTCTGAGAGAGACAAGGATTTTTCATTCTTCCACCTTTATTCCAAATTCGTCCCCTAATAATTGTTGAACCTTCTTTCTTCCATAATGAAGACGGGACATGATGGTCCCGATTGAACATCCCATTGTTTCCGCCATCTCTTTATAAGAGAGTCCTTCCACTTCTCTTAGGATAAGGGCGGTTCTCTGCTCCCCAGGAAGTTTGGTCATTGCCCAATTGACCTTTTCTTCCAATTCTTTCTGGAGGAGGAGACGGTCAGGTCCTTTTTCGATCGTTTCAGGAAATTGAGCCCAATCCTCTTCAGATTTTAATTGAGAGGGCTTTCTCATTTTCCGAGCATGGTCAATAGCGGTATTCATCGTCATCCGATAAAGATATGTATAGAATTTAGACTTTCCCTTAAAATTCCTAATGGATCGAAATAATTTAATAAAAACCTCTTGAACAATATCGATGGCATCCTCCCTCTGTCTTACCATTCCATAGGCAATCCGATAGACCTTCTTGTGGTACTGATCAAAAATCTCTTTAAATGCTCCCTGATCTCCCCTCTGGCAACGCAAGATCAGGTCTCGCTCCTCCTGATTCACCAATGCTTAACTCCTTTAGACGGAAGATGGGTGTAAAAAATTCATTAGCCAACATTATGCCAATTTATTAGAAGAAGAACAACCCCTTTAACGACCATTGAGATTGAGTTCATATTCAGGTAAATTATTATGTGATAATCCACCTTCAAACCTTCTCAGGAGGAGATAGGATGAATCAACTTAAAAAGATTGGATGGCTCATTGCTGGATGGCTTTTCATCATATTAGGGGTTCTTGGGCTTTTTCTCCCTATCCTCCAGGGGATTCTCTTTATTGGGATCGGCCTTGCCATCCTCTCTTCTCGAAGTAATCGGGTCAAGCGCCTTTTAAAATATATAGAATTACGCTTTCCTCATCTCCATAAGAGGGTGGAAGAATGGAGGGAGAGATTAAGAAATAGGTTCAAAGACTGATCCTATAGAATCTTTCCAGAACTCCCAAAGAGCTTCATCTTGGCCTGAACTGTTTGTTTGATTGCTTCACGGCCTGGTCCTAAAATCTTTCTTGGGTCAAATTCTTCGGGTTTGAGGGTCAGAACCTCCCGAATGGCGCTGACAAAACTCAACCTTAGATCCGTATCGATATTAATCTTACAGATGCCTAAAGAGATGGCCTTTTGAATGGCTTCGTCTGGAATTCCCTTGGCCCCTGGAAGTTTAGCCCCGAAGCGTTCTGCCTTTTCCAGAATAGATTTGGGAACACCTGAGGCACCATGAAGAACCAAAGGAACCTCTACGGTTTGAGCAATCTTCTCCAATCGGTCAAAGTCCAACTTCGCCTCTCCCTTAAATTTGTAGGCGCCGTGGGATGTCCCAATGGCTACTGCCAGGGCATCAACCCCTGTTACCCGAACAAACTCTGCTGCGGCTGCTGGATCAGTGAGATAGGCCTCTCGATCGGATACAGAAATATTGTCTTCGATTCCTTTTAATCTCCCTAATTCTGCCTCAACAGAGACCCCTTTTTCTCTGGCCATCTCCACCACTTTTTTTGTAATCGAGATATTTTCTTTAAATTCGAGATGGGACCCATCGATCATCACAGACGTAAACCCCTTCTCAATACAGGAGCGGATCGTCTGGAGATCCTTACCATGGTCGAGGTGGAGTGAGAGAGGGACGAAGGTCTCCTCAGAGACTGCTCGAACGAGAGAGATAAGATTTGTTAAACCGGCATATTGGATGGCCCCTTCGGATACCGCAAGGATGGCTGGGGATTTTTCAGCCTCACCGGCAGAAACGATGGCTTGCAAGATCTCCAAGTTGTTAATATTAAAGGCACCAATGGCATAGCCTCCCTTTTTAGCGAGCCCGAGTAATTCCTTATTGGTTAGTAGTGGCATACTTTTCTCCTTTCTTAATCTTATTCTTAACCAGAAAGCCTCTAAATATCAAATCATAAAAAAATTTTGATGACAAAAGTGACAAAATTGGTTAATCTTTCAAGGCAAGGAGAAAAAGATGAGTGGGAAGAAGATCGATAAAAAAACGAAAGAGAAGAAGAAAATCGAAAAGAAGATTGATCTAAATGAATGGGTCAATAAATTGGAACGTATTGAGGAGAGGGTGGAAAGGCTGGCCCTTCTTTCTCAATTAAGCCAAATTTTAAATTCAACATTGGACGAGAGAGAAGTGAGAAGGCGGGCGATGGAGGCAGCCACTCAATTGATGAAGGCAGAGGTGGGCTCACTGCTTCTTGTGGATGAACCAAAGCAACAAATCTATTTTGATGTAGCGCTGGGCGATCGGGAAGAAAAGATTAAGACGATTTACCTTAAGATGGGGGAGGGGATCGCGGGATGGGTAGCCAAGGAAGGAAAACCCCTGATTGTCAATGCCCCTGAGAAAGACCCTCGGTTTTTTAAAGGGGTAGATGAACGGACGGATTTTAAGACCCGAAATCTAATCTCCGTCCCCGTTAAGGTAAAGGAAAAGGTCATTGGCGTTTTGGAGGCGATCAATAAAAAAGGAGGAGAGAAGTTCGATAAGGAGGATCTCTCCCTTTTTACCTCGCTGGCCGATCAGGTAGCGATTGCCCTGGATAACTCAAGGCTTTATCACGAGCTCGAAGAGATGTTCTTTCAGACTGCAGAATCCCTTGCCGATGCGATTGAGAAGCGAGATCCCTATACAGGGGGACATACCCAGAGAGTGACCTCTTACAGTTTGGCCACAGCGAATTATCTTCCTTTGGGCCATTTAGAAAAGAGGTGGTTAAAGATTGCTTCCGTGCTTCACGATGTGGGCAAAATCGGGATCGAAGATCACATCCTTCGAAAACCAGAGAGATTAAACCCGGAAGAGTTCGATCTGATCAAACGCCATTCCCAAATGGGGGCAGAGATTATTGAGCATATCCGACAACTCAAAGAGATCGTCCCTGGAGTCAAATATCATCATGAGCAGATCGATGGGAAAGGTTATCCCGATGGGTTGAAAGGAGAGTCTATTCCAATGATTGCTAAGATTGTGGCGGTCGCAGATACGTACGATGCGATGACCACGGATCGGCCCTATCGAAGGGCTTTGAGTAAGGAGACAGCGATTGAAGAATTGAAGAGGTGTTCCGGGACACAGTTTGACCAGGAGGTAGTCAACGCTTTCATTCAAGCCTATGAGAAAGGGGAGATTTAAATCTGATTGTTTGAGAGATCGAGTTGTGTCAATTGAACCAATCATTCAATCGTGGAGAAATTCGCGCTCCATTTCGCCCTGTATTACGGATTTGAGAACCTTTAAAAGGAGAGAAGGGAAGTATCGGCCCTTTCCAACCTTCCTCCATCCCCTTTTAATAGAGGGGTTAAGAGAAGAGGGGATTGAACAGCTCTATTCTCACCAAGCCGAGGCCGTCCAGGCAGTGGAGGAAGGAAAAGATGTGGTCGTGGTCACCCCAACGGCCTCTGGGAAAACCCTTTGTTATAACCTCCCAGTGCTAAACGCAAAGTTAAAATCACCCAATTCAAAGGCCCTCTATCTCTTCCCGACAAAGGCCCTTTCCCAAGATCAGATGGTGGAACTTCAAAACTTAATAAACCGTCTCAAAATACCCGTGACTACCTTTACCTACGATGGGGATACACTTCCAGAAGTGAGACAGGCTATCCGTACCCAGGGAGATGTTGTCATCACCAATCCGGATATGCTCCATACCGGCATCCTCCCCCATCACACCAAGTGGGTCTCTTTCTTTCAGAATTTAAAGTTTATTGTGATTGATGAGCTTCACACCTATCGGGGAGTCTTTGGTTCCCATATGACCAATGTCCTGAGACGTATGGATCGAATCTGTCGGTTTTATGGATCCAGACCTCAGGTTGTCTGTTGCTCGGCCACGATTGCCAACCCCAAGGAACTTGCAGAGAGGCTCCTTGAAAGGGAGGTCCATCTCATCGATCGAACCGGAGCCCCCTCTTCGGAAAAGATTTTCCTCTTCTACAATCCACCAGTAATCCATAAGGAATTGGGCATTCGGGGAAACCCTCTTAAGGCAGCCAGGCTTTTAGCCTCACCCTTCATTCAAAAAGGGATTCAAACCATTCTCTTTGCCACAAGCCGACTTCAGGTTGAAGTGTTAACCAAGTATTTGAAGGATCGATTTGAGAAGAGGTTAGAGGAGAAAGGGAAGATCCGAGGATATCGAGGTGGATATCTTCCGAAGATCCGGAGGGAGATTGAGAGGGGGTTAAGGGAAAAAGAAGTGAAGGCCGTTGTTTCAACCAATGCCCTCGAACTCGGAATTGATATTGGAGATTTAGATGTCTGTATTATTGCAGGCTATCCTGGGACGATTGCGAGTACTTATCAACAGGCTGGCAGGGTGGGGAGACGTTCTGAAAAATCCCTGGTCATTCTGATTGCTCGTAGTCAACCTTTGGATCAATTCATCATCGAAAACCCAGAGTACTTCTTCGGAAGATCTCCAGAGCATGGATTGATCAATCCAGATAATCTCCTTATCCTCTTAAGTCATATCCAGTGCGCTTCTTTTGAACTTCCCTTTGCTGAAGAAGAATCCTTTGGTCGGGAAGATTTAAGAGAGATATTGAAATACCTTGAGGAGAAGGGAACCCTACGACATTCGGGCCATCACTGGTACTGGGCTCAGGAAGCATACCCTGCTGAAAAGGTGAGCCTCCGATCCACTTCAGAGGAGAATTTCGTGGTGATCGATGAAACGAAGAAAAAGCAGGAGGCGATTGCAGAGGTCGATTTTACCAGTGCCCATACCACCCTTTATGAAGGAGCGGTTTACCTCTGCGAATCAGAAACCTACTTGGTTGAAAAGTTGGATTATCCCAATCGTAGGGCTTATGTCAAGAAGATACGAGGAGATTATTACACAGAGGCAATCGACTACACGGATGTCTCCATCTTAGAAGGATTTGAGAGGAAAGAAGGCGAAAATATCCTCTACGAACATGGTGAAGTCAAAGTGGCAACCCGGGTAGTGGGTTATAAGAAGATTCAGTTCTATACCCAAGAGAACCTGGGCTATGGGAAGATAGAACTTCCAGACCTTCACTTCCATACCACCTCTTATTGGATCACTTTTAGAAGAATGGGGTTGGAAAGGCTCTCTTACTCCCGTCAGGATATCATGGAGGGGATATTAGGGCTTTCTTATGCCCTTCATTCCATATCCGCACTCCATCTGATGTGTGCTCCCCATGACCTCAATCGATGCGTAGGAGATCGGGGGGCCAAGTGGTTTCTCCGACTCTCCAGGGATTCCAAAGGAATATATTCTTCCTTTAATGCTTCAGAGGGGATTCCATTGGAAAAAATGGACCTTTTTGAACCTACTCTTTTTCTTTATGACAACTACCCAGGTGGAATAGGGTTTAGCCCTCAACTATTTGAAGATACTCAAGTCCTGCTTGAGAAGGCAATGAAACTCATCTCCAGATGTGAATGTCAGTGGGGCTGCCCTTCTTGTGTCGGCCCAACCAAAGAGGTGGGTGAAAAATCGAAAGAGGTGGCCTTGGCACTCCTGAAGGGAATACTAAAGTGATGAGTTTGTTGTTAGGAGTCGGAGTAAAAGAGTTACTTGAGGCTTTTCCACTAAAACTCAAAACTACGGACGAATCCTCGAACTTAGATTTTTAAACATGGATCTCAAAGAACGTCTTCGACAGCTTTCCTCTCTATCGAAAACCCCTACAGCCTCCATAGAAAATAGAGGAGGGGAGGGCTTAAGGGAACGTCTCAATCGTCTCCTCGAACCGAGGAGGATTTATCAGAAAAAGAGTATTGAGGAACTTATCGAAGGCGAGGTCGTTTTGACTGCGCATGGGGAGTCCTTCCAAAAAAAGACGTTCTATCCCCCCGAGTTTCGATGTGGAGAGATGACGGTGTCGGAAATCCTTCATATTCCTACTTACCCGGCCCATCTCCTTTCAAGGGATGAACGGCTTAGGGAGATGGAACTTGAGAAAGGACTTTTTCTGGATATTGAAACAACGGGTCTGGTTGGGGGGACAGGGACGTTTGTTTTCATGGTGGGGCTGGGTTTCTTCCAAGAGAATGGGTTTCTCATTCACCAATTCTTTATGAGGGACTATTCCGAGGAGAGGGCTTCCTTGTTCCTCATTGAGGAACTCCTTAATACCTTTCAATTCCTGGTCACCTTTAATGGAAAATATTATGACCTTCCCTTATTGGAGACGCGATTCATCCTTTCTCAGATTCAAACCCATATTAGGGAGATGCCCAACTTTGACCTCCTTTATCCTGCGAGGAAGATCTGGAGAGGGGCTTACGAGGACTGCCGACTGGTTACCCTTGAATCCCAATTATTGGGGATGGAACGGTTGGAGGATATCCCTTCAGAATGGATTCCTTCTCTGTACTTTGATTACCTACAAACCGGTGATGCCCGGAGAATTCAGAGGGTTTTTTACCATAATCAAATGGATATTCTCTCTATGGTGGCACTAATCGGAAGGATTCACCTTGTTTATCATGATCCCCGTGCTGCGAAACCAAGAAAGGGTATCGAACATTTTGCATTAGGAAGACTCTACTGGGAGCATGGTTACTGGGAGAGGGCCATTTCTTCTTTTGAAATTGCCCTTAAGCGATGCAACGATGATCTGGCTTGGGAGGTGATGAGGTGGCTTTCTATGGCCTTTAAAAAGACGGGGCAAGGAGAGAGGGCCTGTTCTCTCTGGGAGGAGATGGCTACCTGGCCTTATCCAAAGGATAATTTCCCATTCTTGGAATTAGCTAAATATTATGAACACCGACTCAAAAATTATGAAAAGGCTGCCATCTATGTGGACCAAGCCCTCAAGAGACTTAAGCCTGATCAACAGGATGAGATAGAGCGTCTTCTTCAAAGAAAATGGAGGATCGAACGAAAGAGAGATGGGAATGCATCTCAATGATCGGTTCCGATGGTTAGGGTGGCTTTCAGTAAGCGAGATCGGGACGATGCTGGTCTTATCGAACTATGCAGCCCTTCTTCCCATCCTTCAGAAAGACTGGTCCTTAACCAGTTCCCAGGCAGGATGGATTTATTCATCTTACCATATGGGATATATTCTTGCCGTTGCATTCCTTACCTCTCTCACCGATTACATTCAACCCAAACCGATTTATATCCTCAGCGCCCTTTGGGCAGGCTTCTGGGGGATCCTCTTTTCAATTTGGGCTGAAGGATTTTATTCCGCCTTAATCCTTCGAACCCTGATGGGCATTGGTCTGGCAGGGACTTATATGCCTGGGCTTAGAATGGTTTCTGAAAGATTTGCTTCTCATGAAAGGGGAAAAGCGATTGGGATTTATGTAGGGGCTTTCTCTTTGGGCCTCTCCCTCTCACTTTTCCTAACTGGGCTATTCAACTCTCTCTTTTCTTGGCGATGGGCTTTCTTCCTCACTTCATTAGGACCAATCGGAGGGGGAATCATTGCTTGGTTTAAAATAGGGAGAGGGGGAAGGGAAAAGATAGAAGAAGTAATGAAGATCCCCTTAGGAAGGGTATTGAGAAATAAACCTGCTTTGATGATGATTGGCGGGTATATGGCTCATATGTGGGAGATGTTCGGGATGAGAGGGTGGATGGTAGCCTTTCTGACTGCCTCTCTTCTCGCCCTGAAGTTCGATTTTTCAAAAGCGGTAGGTCTTAGTTCCTATGTTGCTGGGATTGTCATTTTGGTAGGAGCCTTCTCCAATACTCTGGGGGGGATTCTCTCAGATAGGTTTGGACGGGCCAATACCATTATAGCCGTCATGTTGGGAAGTGGATTTATCTCTTTAATCATTGGTTGGACCATCACTCTTCCTTTCTGGTTCATCCTTTTGGTATCCATTTTGTATGGGTTATTGGTGACTGCAGACTCTTCCTCCCTTTCTACCGGGATAACTGAACTGGCACACCCAGGCGGATTAGGAAGGACGATGGCCCTCCAATCCATTTTAGGATTTGGGTCTGCATCTCTCTCCCCTATTGTTTTTGGCTATATTCTTGATGCGACGAACCCCAAGGATGCCTTGGAGAGGTTTGGATATTTTCCTCATTGGGGATGGGCCTTTATGGTCTTGGGATGGGGTGGGTGGATGGGGTCATTGCTCGTCTGGAAACTCAAGAGAGAGATGAAATTTTTGAAGACCCACAGAAAAATCTGATATCGCAAGCGGAATCCTCTTGACAGGGGAGTTTCGTATTTTTATATTATCGAGTAAAAAAAGGATTGATTAAACTATATGAAGAAAGGAGGGAGAGCCAATGCCCACCTATGAATACCAATGCCCGAAATGCAATAAGAAATTTTCTCTCGTCCTTAGCATCAAAGACCATGATGCTGGGAAGGCAAAATGCCCAAAATGTGGTGGGAAAAAATTGGAACAACTCATTTCAGCCTTTCAGGTAAAGACCTCCCGAAAGAGTTAAACTCCGCTCCAGTCACTATGAGAAGCAGGGGTAAGATGCCCTCTGCTTCTCAAGACTTTTTCTCCCCTTTAAACTCCTCTTAGAGTTTCCCGACCAACTTCCTTCCTTTGGTTTGTTCCCCTGCCCATCCGATTTCATTAATATCATTGAGCAAAAGTTCTTGGAGGTTTTATGATCTAAGCCTCTTCCTCAGATTTGATATCTCCACGGATTCCGATCTTTATCTTTTTGAAAGGAATCTTCTTTCCCGAACCACCCATTGCATCCTCTGTGGCTTTGACCAATCCAAAGCAACAAGGGACTTCCAGGTAAAGAACCGTTACACTTTGAATGGAATTCGTTTTAAAAATTTCTGTCAATTTTTCCTTATAGAAATGAATATCATCTAATTTCGGACAGCCCACAACCAAAGCCTTCCCTTTGAGAAAATCTCCATGGAAATTAGCATAAGCGAATGGAACGCAATCCGCTGCAATTAAAAGATCAGCCTCTTGGAAATAGGGTGCATGGGTGGGTACCAGTTTCAATTGAACAGGCCATTGAGTGAGTTGGGACACAAAAGCAGTGGACGAAGCGGAATCGCTCCTCAGGTTAGGAACTTTAAATTGTATTGGCCTTGAAGAAGGGCATCCTATGAAAGCATGCTGAGGTTCGGGTTCAGGTTGAGATGGTTTCTGTTTATGAAGATGAAGTTCCACTGCCTTTTCGTCAAAATCTTCAGCCTCTCTCTCAATGATCATAATGGCCTCTTCTGGACAATGACCGAGACAGGCACCCAGACCGTCGCAAAACTTTTCGCTGATTAGTTTTGCTTTTCCGTCAATAATCTGAAGGGCTCCTTCTGCGCAATTGGGAATGCAAAGCCCACACCCTGTACATTTTTCCTCATCAATCTTGACGATCTTTCTTTTTACCATGACCTTCCTCCTTAAGGTTATTTTATTTATAAGATAACCTCAACTTAATTTTCTTTCCTTGATCTAAGTCAAAAGAGAAATAAAATTGTGAAAGGTTAATTTTAAAAGATTTTTATCCTGAATCATGCGTGAAAATTCTTATCAAACCAGACCATTAATGGTAGAAAACACTGATAAAAAGCCCGAAAGAAGTTCTATAGAACCACTAAAAAGGGCTCCGCCAAAAACCTACTTTTTAATTAGGTTTTTAAAACC
>CAZFDM010000194.1:0-14480 GCA_964517975.1 uncultured Syntrophaceae bacterium | reverse complement strand
CTATTACCTGACAGAGGATGAGGGGAAAGTGATAAAGGTTTTTCCGGGGTGTGAGAAGCTAAGATATATCATTCCCTTTCATCCCCCTGAAGAGACACTTGAATACCTCTCCTCTTTAAGGGGGGAATCACGGGCAGCAATTTTTGCTGACGATGGTGAGAAATTTGGTGTATGGCCCTATACCTATCAGTCCGTATATGAAGAGGGCTGGCTGGTTCGTTTCTTTCAAATGATCGGAGAAAACCTAAGTTGGATTGAACCGATGTCCCTTGGAACCTATGCCTCGCGGTATAAGCCCCTTGGAAGAATTTATCTTCCCTGTTCCTCCTATATGGAGATGGATGAATGGAGCCTTCCTACAGAGGCAATGGTGGAATATGGGAAGGTCATCGAGAGACTAAAGGAAAACCCTGATGGAAATGAGATTAGAAGGTTTATCAAGGGAGGGTTCTGGAGAAACTTCTTTGCCAAGTATCCTGAATCAAACGATCTCCATAAGAGGGTCCTTCATCTCAGTGGAAGGATTAAAGACAAAATAAGGAAGAAAGCCTTTTCAAAATTAAAGAGTAAAAATGCCATGGTCCATCTCTATCGAGCCCAGTGTAACGATGGTTACTGGCATGGTGTGTTTGGTGGTCTCTATCTCCCTCACCTCAGACATGCACTTTATGAGAATCTAATAAAGGCCGAAACCCTATATGATCAATTGAGATATACACGAAAGGAATGGGTCGAGGCAGAAAGGCTTGATCTCAATGGGGATGGTGAGGAGGAGGTGCTTATAAAAAATCCGAAGGTCATTTTCCTTTTTGGTAATCCAGGGGGGAGCCTTCTTGAAATGGATGATCGACCAAAGGCTTTTAACATCCTGAACATTATCTCAAGAAGGAAAGAGGGTTATCACAAGAAACTTCTTGAAAATCGTGAGAAGGATATGGGTGGAGGCCTGAGAACCATACACGAAATCTTTGATTCCAAGGAATCCAATCTCGATCAATATCTTCATTTCGACTCCTATCGGAAGGCCTGCTTTCTTGACCACTTCTTATCGGAAGAGGTTGATTTTGATTCTTTTAGAAGAGGGGAGTTTAAAGAAAGAGGAGATTTTATTAAAAACCCTTATCGCATCCATATGACCACACTCTGGAAGAAAAAAGAGGTTGTCTTCTCAAGATCTGGTCAAATATTCTTAAACGGTAAGAACATCCCGATTGATCTGGAGAAGAGATTTGTTATTTTTGCTGACCGAAATGTGGTTGAAGCCTCTTATCAGATCGTTAATCAGGGGAAAGATCTCTGTTCAGGCTGTCTCTTTGGGATCGAATTCAATATCAATCTTCTTGCAGGAGATACTGAGGATCGATATTATGACATTCTCGAGCATCCTTTAAATGATAGAAGGCTTATGAGCATGGGTGAATCAACCTCCGTTTCTAAGGTTCGTTTGGTTGACGAATATAATGGGATGAAGGTTTTTGTAAATATGGATAAAAACTGCAATCTATGGCGTTTCCCTATAGAAACCGTTTCACTTTCTGAGAGTGGATTTGAGAGGATTTATCAGGGGTCGTGTTTACTCTTTTCCTGGCCATTGACATTGGGGTCTGGGGACCGATTTGAGGTCCATATAGAATTAGGGATTGAACATTTCTCGAAGCCTTAACCTTTGTCTAACTCTTTGAATCAGGGGGGAAGGAGGAGAAGAGATGGAGAAGAAAGAGAAACCCTTAGAAAAGATGACGGCAAAAGAATTGAGGGAAATGGCCCTGGGTTTACCAGGAGTCCATGGCGTTCATGCCATGAAGAAAGAGGAGTTGATTTCGGCCATCCGTAAGGCCAGGGGGATCACCGAGCCCGAGGTAAAGAAGGAGAAGGTCGTTTTAAACATCTCCGAATTAAAACAGAAAGTTAAAGAATTGAGGGCCAAACGGGAAGAACTTCTCCAGCAGAGAAATTTTAAGATGGCTGAAATTTTGAGAAAACGAATTAGTCGCCTGAAAAAGAAGACCCGGCGGGCTGCCTAATCTATGAGCATAATGCGTTGGGCATAGTGGAAAGGGTTAAAAATCTATGCTCAAAGCTCTGTGCGATTTTTTAAGTAAAGATGCCAAAGGTTTCTGTCATCATTCCCACCTACAATCGCCTTCCCATGCTAATGGAGGCCATTGATTCTGTTCTCACCCAGGATTTTGAAGATTTTGAACTAATCGTTGTAGACGATGGTTCGACGGATGGAACAGCGGATGAGATAAGAAAAATGGGAGGGAGGGTAAGACTGATTCAACATCCTGAAAATCGGGGGGTGAGCGCTGCCAGAAATAAAGGAATTCTTCACGCCAGAGGAAAATATATCGCCTTCTTGGATTCGGATGACCTCTGGGTAAAAGGGAAACTTAAAATCCAGGCAGCCTTTTTAGACGAAAATCCTCACTATCCTCTCTGCTATACTGATGAGATATGGATTCGAAAGGGTAAGAGGGTCAATCCGATGTTAAAGCATGCCAAATATTCGGGATGGATTTTTGAAAAATGTTTACCGCTTTGCATTATCAGTCCCTCCTCAGCAATGATGAGAAAAACCCTCTTTAAAAAAGTAGGCCTCTTTGATGAGGCCCTTCCAGTATGTGAGGATTATGATTTCTGGCTCAGGGTTTCCGCCCGTTTTCCAATCTTTTTTATTAATCGAAAGTTGATTATAAAAAGAGGTGGCCACCCCGACCAACTTTCTCAACGCTCATGGGGAAATGACCGATACCGGGTCATTGCCCTTGAAAAACTTCTATCGGAACCCTATATCGGGAACAAAGAAAAAGAAATGATTCTTAAGGAGATGAAGAAGAAGTGTCAGATTCTTTCAAGGGGATTCCTTAAAAGAGGGAATGAACTTGAAGCAAGATACTACCAAGAGATAGTGAGGAGATATGGGGTGGAGACGTAACATAATGAATCGAGGTCATCAGAATGATTGAGATGAAACCCATTCAAACAATACCTCTTAAGAAAATCGATCTTTTCGATGAGACTTTTTCAGTTAATTTCCGGCCCGATCTTCAAAACCTACGTTCCTCGATAAGGGAGGTAGGACTGATTCAGCCTGTTTTGTTAAGAGAAAAGGGGGAAGGGTACCAGATCATTAGCGGTTTCAGGAGAATTTCTGTTTTAAATGAATTAGGGGTTTTTGAGGTTTCTTCGAGACTGTTTGAGAAGAACAAGAAGGATGAATCACAATTATTCTCCCTTTGCCTTCATGAGAATGTGACCACTCGTGGCCTAAACAGCGTAGAGAAAGCCATTGCCCTTCAGAAATTGATTGATCTCTTCAAGGTCGAACCTTCGGTAGTCATTCAGACCTATCTCCCCTTGTTCCATCTTGAGCCAAACGAAAAGATCCTGAACACCTATCTCTCCCTTGCTCAGATGGAAGATGAGGTCAAGGAGTTTGTGATAAAAGAGGAGGTGTCGCGGTCCAATATTCGAAAACTTTCAGCACTCTCCCAAGAAGACCGAAAGGTTCTTATTCCATTCCTTTTATCTCTTAGGTTGGGAGAGAATCGTTTAAGAGAGATCCTTATTCTTCTTGATGAGGTTTCTCGACGGAATCGAAAGAAGATAGCAGAGATTATTGATCGATCAGAAATTCAGACTATCCTCTCTCGGGAGGAACTTACTCCTTCTCAAAAAACAGAACAGGTCAAGAGATTCCTCCTTGAACTTCGGTATCCAAGAATGACTGAGCTTGAGAGGGACTTTGAGAGAAGGCGGAAGGACTTAAAATTACCCTCAAATATTTCCCTTTCCCATTCACCTTATTTTGAGGGGAGGCAGTGGAGAATCGAATTTAGATTCGAAAAAATAGACGACTATCGTTCCATTATATCCTTTCTTTCTCAACTGAAAGAGAGAAAGGAGTTTGAGGAGTTGTTGACGCCTCCCCAATAAGGTAACGATGCTTCCCTACTCCATTGACCGAATCTATTTGGATGAAAAGTCTGAAAAGGATTGGGTGACAGAGAAAATTCTTCAAGCCCTTTCTCATCTTCCGGTCGAGAGGATTCGAGGAAAGAGGGATTTGATCAAAAAGTTTCTTTCTATGCCCAATCCCATGGGGATAGGAAAAAGGCATCTTCTTATTACCCGTGGTTATGGAAAGCGTCTCAAACGCTGTCCAGGCACCTCCCATCATCTCTGCTGCGGATATTATGTCATAAACACAATGACGAATTGCCCAATGGATTGCTCCTACTGTGTCCTTCAGGAATATTTGAATAACCCTCTTCTTACCCTTTATTCAAATATCGATGACCTTCTTCAGGAGATTACCCTTTTTTTATCAAAAAAAGATTATACTCTCTCACGCCTCGGGACAGGGGAGCTCTCGGATAGTTTAGCCCTGGAATCGATCTTTCCCATCTCTCAGTTTCTCATTCCTTTCTTTGCCGAAAGAGAGGAAGGGATTCTTGAACTGAAGACGAAGTCTGCCAACGTAGATTCCATTCTTCATCTAAATCATCGAGAGAGAACGGTCATCTCCTGGTCTCTTAATCCTCCACGGATCATTGAAGAGGAAGAAAAGGGGACAGCCTCTTTGGAGGAGAGATTAGAGGCAGCCCAAAAATGTCAGAAACAAGGTTATCCCTTAGGATTTCATTTTGATCCCATTCTTGTGGATGAGGGGTGGGAGAGGGATTACGAAGAAACGATCCATTCTCTTTTTAAAGCCATTGAACCAAGAAGAGTTGTTTGGGTTAGCCTTGGCGGATTTCGTTTCCCACCTGATCTGAAGAAGATTGTGGAGGAACGTTTTCCAAATACCCGGATCTTTCTTGGAGAATTATTCCCCGGGAAGGATTTAAAGATTCGTTATTTGAAAGAGATTCGCGTGGAGGTCTATCGGAAGATGGTGAGATGGCTCAAGGAGGTGGGCCCTGATCTTTTCATTTACCTTTGTATGGAGAGCCAAGAGGTATGGGAGAGGGTTTTTGGGTGGGCACCAGAGGATAGTAGGGATTTAAATCAGAGGTTTGGAGAGAAGCTGAAGAAATTTTTAGGGAAAGCATAAACGGGAGGTAAAACTATGAGACTGAAAGGGAAGGTGACGCTGATTACAGGTTCGACTCGAGGGTTGGGCAAGGAGTTTGCCATTGGATTTGCCAAAGAAGGCTCAGAGATCGTTATCCATGGGAGGAATGTAGATAAAGCGAGAGAGGTAGCCAAAGGGATCGAGGAGTTGGGGGTAAAGACTATAGCCGTTTTTGGAGATGTTTCGATATCTCGGGATGTGGTTCATATGGTGGAAGAGGCGATCCAACGTTTCGGAAGAATTGATATCCTTATCAATAATGCAGGAGTCAATCCCTTTATTCTCGAGGCGGAGAAGATCGGGGAAGAAGGTTGGGATCAGGTCATTGATGTCAATCTGAAAGGGGTTTTTCTCTGTTGCCAGGCTGTTGGAAAAAAGATGATTGAGCAAGGAGGAGGGAGGATCATCAACATCTCGTCAGCTGCAGGGATTCTTGGAGAGCAGGGGTTTTTACCTTATTGTGTCAGCAAAGCGGGGGTAATGATGCTGACAAGGGTTTTGGCCTACGAATGGAGCCGTTATAATATTTTTGTCAATGCGATTGCTCCTGGGATCGTTGCAGGAGGAATGAATGCCCCTATTCTCAAGAAAGAGGCACTCGTTACTGGATTAAAAGGAAGGATTCCCCTAAAGAGGTTGGCTAATCCTGAAGAGATCGTCAAGATTGCCCTTTTTTTAGCCTCTGACGATTCAAGTTATATCAATGGAACAACAATCCTTGCAGATGGAGGAATGACGGGATATCATCCCGTAGGGTTTATCGATATGATCGCCGAGATGATGAAGAAAAAATGAGGTTGACAATCGTTTTAGAGTTTGAGAAGATGGGGTATGTTTTAAATGAAGTAAAGAATGATTAATTAGAAGAAAGGAGGGTTCCACTATGAAACAGGTCAATCGAAGGACATTTCTTAAATATTCGGCAGCATTGGGTGCTACTACCGCCATCTCAGGGTTTCCAGCCATTCTACGCGCCCAGCCCCCAGAGATCAAGATTGCCTCGATTCAGCCAGTCACCGGTGTTATATCAGATATTGGAATTGCGATGAGGAGAGGCAATCAAATGGCTGTGGATGATATTAACGCCCGGGGTGGCATTAAATCGATGGGTGGGGCAAAACTGAAGCTCCTTTTGGCCGATACAGAGGCCAAGGAGGAGGTAGCTCGAACAGAGGCCGAGAGGGTCATTAAAGAAGGAGCGGTATGTCTTGTAGGACCATTTCTCAGCGGTAATGCCATGACCATTGCTACCCTCTGCGAACAGAGAGGAGTTCCCTTTGTGATCGATGTTGCGGCTGCGGATGATATTACAAGAAAAGGATTTAAGTATACGGTCAGAGTATTTCCTACGACTTCCAAATTTGCTGAAAGCATGCTCTTTTTTATGGACAAGATCATGAAGGAGAAGAAGATAAGCAAAATCAGAGGGGTTTTAACTAATACAGGAGACCTCTTTGGTCGAGTTCAAGGAGCCACATTTAAAAAGGCTATCACAGAGAAAAAATTTCCCATCGAATTGCTTGCCCATATTGAGTACCCCCTTGGCATTCAGGATCTTTCTGCTGAGGTTTCGAAGATCAAAGCCCTGAAACCAGATGTTCTCTTCCCGGTGGCCAGGCCTGGAGATGCAAAGTTGATGATCCGGGAGCTCTATAAGCAGAGAGTTGAACTTCAGGGAATCATCAGTCCAGGGAGCCCAGGATGGTATGAACCAGAATTCATTCGGGATATGAAAGCATTGGCTGATTATGTGATGGATAATGTTCCTTGGTATAACCCCCTTGGGAAGATGTACAAAGAGGTCAATACCGCATTCTCAAAAAAGTTTCCTGGAAAGTATATTGATACCAATTCCGGATATGCTTACTTAGGGGTGTTAGTGGTTGCCGATGCCCTGGAGCGGGCAAAGTCAACCAAGGCGGATGATATTATGGCTGCCCTGAAGAAGACATACTTTAAACAGGACCTGATGGTTGGATTGGCAGTAACCTTTGACGAAAGAGGAGATAATATCAATGCGGATACAGCCATGATCCAGATTATTGGACAGTCTTTGAAAGTGGTCCTTCCTGAAAAGGCTGCGGAAGCCAAGTATGTCTTTCCAATGCCGAAACAACTTTGGGAGCGGGGAGTATAAGGGGAGGAATGAATCTTAACCTTATTCTTCAACTTGCCCTCAGTGGCTTTCTTCTGGGAGGGGTCTATAGTCTAATTGCTTTAGGCCTCTCCCTCATTTTTGGTGTAATGAGGGTCATCAACTTCGCCCACGGCGAGATGATGGTCTGGGGAATGTATGTTGCCTATACACTTCTGCTCTGGACTGGATTAGACCCCTTTTTTTCTTTCTTGGTAAGTGCAGTCATCCTATTCCTTCTGGGTTATCTCCTCCAGCGAACGGTCGTTAATCAAATCCTTGATTTTCCAGAGGCCATGCAGGTTCTTCCTTTGGTGGGGATGGCCATGGTCTTTGAGAATAGTGCACGGCTCATCTGGGGGCCTGACTATATCAGCCCCCAGAGCCGTTTTGCCCTTAGTTCCCATTCGGTAGGTTTTCTCACCATTGATACCCCTCGGCTTCTTGCCTTTTCGTTAGCGATCATCTTTACGGTTCTTGTTCTCCTCTTTTTAAAAAAGACCGATATGGGAAAGTCGATCCGTGCCGCTGCGGATAATCGATTGGGAGCTTTCCTGGTTGGGACAGATGTGAATAAGATATATGCCATCTGCTTTGGAATTGGGACAGCCTGCGTCGGGACTGCTGGAGGCCTTCTGGTTCCTATCATGCCACTGTCCCCCCATATTGGAGCTCCGTTTACGCTTATCTCTTTCATCATTGTGATATTAGGTGGAATGGGAAGTTTGACCGGAGCCATGGTAGGAGGGTTGATCATTGGAGTGGCTGAATCTGTCGGCCCAGAACTGATGACCAACCTCTTTCAAGGGATTGGGTTAGAGCTTGAATTTCCTCAAACCATGAAGCAAGTGGTCAGTTTCTTTATCCTCATCGTCATCATGATATTGAGACCACAGGGACTTTTTGGAGGAAAGAGAGGATGAAGAGAATCTATCTCTTTCTTGTTATCGGATTTCTCATCCTATTAACCCTTCCAATGTTTTTGAGCCCCTATGCGTTAGGGATTTTTATCATGATCTTTTTTTATGCCTATCTGGGCCAGTCCTGGAATATTCTTACAGGATATACAGGCGTGATTTCCTTAGGTCATTCTCTCTATGTGGGCATCGGGGCCTATACTACTTATCTTCTCACGCTCATCCTGGGATTAACCCCTTGGGTGGGAATGTGGATTGGAGGAATTGCAGCAGGACTGATAGGTTTAGTGATTGGTTTTTTCGGATTTCGTTTCGGACTAAGGGGGGTCTATTTTGTTCTGCTCACCATTTCATTTGCTGAAATTGGAAGATTGATATTTCTCCATCTAAAAATTTTCGGATCCTTTCAAGGGCTCTTCATCACCCCTCATTTCTCTTTTTGGAATTTTCAGTTCAAGGAGAATACGCCTTATTATTATATTGCGCTTGGGTATGTCGTCTTCTCTCTGGTTTTGGTCAGGTTCCTGGAGCGATCAAAAATTGGTAGATATATCATTGCCCTAAGAGAGGATGAAGATGCTGCCGAGAGTTTAGGGGTTAATGTATTCAAATACAAGATGATTGCGATTTTCATTAGTGCCTTTATGACCTCCTTAGCAGGAGCCTTTTACACCAATTATCTCTTTTACCTTCATCCTGGGACAATGATGTCCATGGCCTTCTCCATTGAGATCATTCTAAGGCCTATCATCGGTGGGATGGGGACAGTCTTAGGTCCGGTGATTGGTTCATTTTTAATCACCCCTTTGGCAGAGATCTCACGCTCCTATTTTGCAAAGGCAGGTTATGAGGGATTGCATCTGGTGATCTACGGGTTCTTATTGGTTGCAGTAGTTCTTTTCTTCCCAAGAGGAGTCATCTCTTATATTAAAAGGGGGTTGGCACCTTTCCTGGGTGGATTGAAGTGAGTTTTAAAAAATTCAAATTTCAAAATCCAAATGTCAAAGGAATGTCAAAGTCCAAAATAGGTTCTTAAATCGAATATTCTAAATGGCTTCCAGGAAAGATTCAGAGGAAAATCACCGTTATGATAAATTTGTTTCACCATCTCAGTTTTGGGCTTTGAGTTCGATTTGCTTATTGAAGCTTATTGAACTTTAGTCTTAGGTATTTTTAGGAGGAAGGATTGCCTCTCTTAGAAGTAAAAGGGGTTTCAAAGAATTTTGGTGGTTTGAGGGCAGTTAGCCGAGTCTCTTTCGATCTAAATGAAGGAGAAATCTTAGGGATCATTGGACCGAATGGAGCAGGCAAGACTACTCTTTTCAATGTCCTTACGGGTTTTTTTAGACCAGAAGAAGGGGGAGTCTGGTTTAAAGGAGAGAGCCTAGTCAATCTCAAACCCCACCAAATCTGCCAGAGAGGAATGGTGCGGACCTTTCAGATTGTCAAACCTTTTCTCCAACTCACAGTATTGGACAATGTAGTTGTTGCTGCCTTAAATCGGGAAGGGGCAGTTGGGCCAGCAATCGAAAAGGCAAGAAGAATTATCGAATTTGTTGGATTAAAAGATAAAGTCGAGACTTTGGCAACAGGTCTCACCCTTGCCCATCGGAAAAGGTTGGAGTTGGCCAGGGCTTTAGCCACTGAACCTAAACTCCTTCTCCTGGATGAGGTGATGGCAGGGCTCACACCCACGGAGGTTGATGAGTTGATTCGACTTCTAAGAAAAGTGAATCAACAGGGGATTACCATTCTGATGATTGAGCATGTGATGAGAGGGGTAATGGCTTTGTCCAAGAAGGTCATTGTTCTAAATTATGGGGAGAAGATTGCGGAGGGTACTCCAGAAGAGGTAGTAACGAATCCTCAGGTCATTGAGGCTTACTTGGGAGAGGAGTTCAAGGTTGCTTAAAGTCAAAGAAATTGAAGTCTTCTATGGAGATCTTCAGGCCCTCAGAGGAGTCTCTCTTGAGGTGAATAAGGGAGAAGTGGTCTCCATTGTGGGCTCGAATGGGGCGGGGAAGTCCACAACCCTCATGACAATCTCTGGGATTCTCAAAACAAAGCGAGGAGAGATTCAGTTTGATGAAGAGGTGATAAATACTTATCCCCCTTCAAAAATAGTAGCGCTTGGAATTGTTCAGATTCCAGAAGGCCGTCAGATCTTTCCCAGCCTTACTGTAGAGGAGAATCTTGAGATGGGGGCCCAGTTTCAAAAAGCAAAGAGGGTGAGAAAAGAAACGATAGGCTGGGTCTTTAAACTTTTTCCAAGATTGGAGGAAAGAAGAAATCAATTAGCCGGAACCTTAAGCGGTGGAGAACAACAGATGCTGGCTATTGGGAGAGGACTGATGTCAAGACCCACCCTTCTGATGTTAGATGAACCTTCTCTGGGGCTTTCGCCCATCCTTGTGAAGGCCATTTTTGATATCATTAGGGAGATTAACCAACAGGGCACCACCATTCTATTGGTAGAGCAAAATGTATTTCACTCCCTTAGTCTTGCCCATCGAGGCTATGTTTTAGAAAATGGCGCTATAGTTTTAAGCGGAACAGGTCAAGACCTTCTCAAAGATCAGCATATTCGCCAGAGCTATCTTGGACTGTAAACAAAAGGGTTCAAGGAGCCTAAGGTTCAAGTGGTCGAATAGGCCGATGCCATTATTCCACCCATCAAAAAAGAGTCACTTGAACACTTGAATCCTTGAACCCGTTGACCCTCTCACAAAAGGATGAAGATCAAGGTTCCACAACTTCTCTGGTATGAAAAGAGCGAGATGGAATTGGATTTTCCCCATTCATGGTCTATCTTCTTCTGTCCAATGAAGGGGGGCCAAAGAAAGCGACTTGAGAAGAAGGAGATCGAGGACGCCTTTGCTTATCCTATCGGAACAAAACCTCTTTATGAATTGGCTAAGGGGAAGAAGGAGGTGGTCATCCTCTTTGACGATATGGCGAGGCCAACTCCAGTTTATGAAGTCCTTCCTTTTGTATTAAGAGATTTGGAAAGGGCAGAGATTAAAGACCATCAGATTCGTTTGATTGCCGCCTTAGGAGCCCATGGTGCTCAGACGGCCAATGACTTTAGGAAGAAACTGGGAGAAGAGACTTTGGATCGGTTTCCAGTTTATAATCATAATCCTTTTGACCATTGTCAATATCTTGGAAAGACCCGCTATGGCACTCCAGTTTCAATCAATAAAGAAGTGATGGCCTGCGATCTAAAAATTGGCATTGGATGTATTGTTCCCCATTCCTTTTCAGGCTTTGGAGGAGGAGCAAAGATCATCCTCCCAGGAGTAGCCCATATTGATTCGATCGCCCATAATCATGGACTCATGAAAGCGTATCCCGAATGTATTGGAGTAGGAAAGATAGAAGGAAACGTCCCTCGGCTTGATATGGAAGAAGCCGCCCGAATGGCAAATCTTGATTTAAAGATTGACGCCATTGTCAACCTTCGGGGAGAGATCACAGGCCTCTTTGTTGGTGACCCGATTCTGGAACATTATGAAGGGATGAAGTTGGCTAAAGAGGTCTATCTTACCAATCCAGCAAGAGATATGGATGTGGTCATTGTCAATACCTTTTCGAAGGTGAATGAGGCAGCCATTGCCCCATTCATTGGGATTCCCTCTTTGAAAGAGGAAGGAGGAGATCTGGTCATCATTGCCAATGAACCCGCAGGGCAGGTCGTCCACTATCTCTTTGGGGAATTCGGAAAGTGTGGAGAAGGGAAGCTTCAACTTCCCCAGCCCCTCCCAACCAGAGTAAAACGGATGATCATTCTTTCACCCTTCAAAGACCAAGTAGGAGCTTCCTTTTTTGGAAATGTTTCCTCCATCCTCTGGGTCAAGACGTGGATGGAGGTTCTGGATTTATTAAAGGCAGAATGGGGAGATGAGGCAAAGGTTGCTGTCTATCCAGATGGAACGATCCAGTATTTTAATTCGGATCTTGACAGGTGATTATTAATCTGGTATTAAAAACAATCAATATATTGAGTGAGAATGTCCTTGAGAGATATTTTGGAGATCAAAAGGTTCAATTGGTGGTGCTGGGAGAAAGAGAGAGAGGTGGTCTGCCCGGTGCCATCTTAAAGTTTTAGACTAAGAATTAAGGCCATGGGTGACCATCCCCTATGTCTCCCATGGCCTTTTTATTTTCTGGTTTTTTCGCAGAAAGAAAAGATTCTAAAAGGCTATGGAGACCAACCATAGCCTTTTTTATTTTACAAATCCAAAAAAAGGAGGAGAAAAAGATGATTAAAGAGGCGATTGGAAAATTGGTTTTAAAAAAGGATTTAACTGAAAAAGAGATGGAAGAGGTAGTGGAAGAGATCATAACCAAAAAGGCATCAACCCCTGAGATTGCCTCCTTCCTCACTGCATTGAGGATGAAAGGTGAGACTTCGGAAGAGATCACCTCTTCGGCAAAGGTGCTTAAAAAGGGAGGTTTGAAATTGAATTTAGGAGGAGATTCAGTCTGTCTGGATCGGGAGGAGATAACTGTGGAAAGGGAGACCATCCTAAGCACGACAAAGGGCTTCTCGGGTGGAACGACCATCTTCAATGTTTCAACGGCAACAGCCCTTGTGGTTTCAGGAGGAGGCCAAAAGATTGCTAAATATGTAAGAAAGTCTCTTCATCCTCTTTGTGGATGTGCAGATGTCATTGAGGCATTGGGGGTCAATCTCGATATGACTTCGACCCAACTGGAAAGGTGTTATAAGGAAGTAGGGATATGTTTTATTCATGAGCCTTTGGTTCATAATGGTCTCGAGAATGTAATTTCAATACGGAAAAAGATGGGGATTCGAACCCTCTTCAATCTTTTGGACCCCCTCATCAACCCAGGCGGAGCAAAGATTCAGGTATTGGGGGTGTATGATCCAAATCTCACGGAGAAGATGGCCAAAGTCTTAATGAACCTTGGAGTCGAAAAGGGACTTGTGATCTATGGCAGAGACACACTTGATGAAATCAGTATCACTGGGGAGACCAAAGTAACGGAATTCAGAAAAGGAGATATTAGGACTTATTTTATTACCCCCGAGGAGTTTGGGATAAAAAGGGCAGAGCCTGGGGAGATCAGGGGTGGAACAAAAAAGGAAAATGCTGAGATCGTATTAAATATTCTAAAAGGGGAACCAGGGGCAAGGCGCGAAATCGTTACTCTTAATGCTGCTTCGGTTTTTATGATTTCTGGAAAGGCAAAGGATTTTCATGAGGGGATAGAGATGGCTAACCAATCTATCGATTCAGGTAAAGCCCTTGAAACACTTAAAAGGGTTATCCAGTTCACCCATTCGGAAAAGAGATTCTTAAGAGGGATTGACTTTACCTCAGCCGAAATGTCATCAGGTTAAGAGTATCCTTAGGATACTTAATATGTCATTCTTAAACTGCCTTTCAGTTCTATATTTATTGAATTATATCTTAGGGTTGAGCGATACATACGCCAATTATGAGTTCACCTTCATCTTTTTTTATTAAATTAAAATAGATAACTCCACTAAAGCCCTGTATATCCTCTTTCCCATTGGTATGAATGAAGGAGGGGATTTTGAGGTGGGAAATGGTACTTGAGGATATACAGGATCAGGAATCAATCCCCATCAGAAAAATAAGGCCTCAGCTCTTCACATAACTCCTCAGGCGTAAAGACACAGATCACCTCTCCGTGAATCTTCTCAAAATAGTTTATATCGCTCGTTCCCTAGGGAATAAATATCACCCTCGGACAGAACCTCCCATAAACCCAGGAATTAACCCCATCTGAGTTTCCAGAAAATATTGAAAGATTGAAACTCTCGACCCCCTTCTACTTCAGATACCTGAAAACACTCAAAAGACCCTCTGAAAAATCTCTCCGATCCTTAAGACTCAAATCCTTTCTTTCAAATCCCAATCCTGGATCAAGATACTCCGAAGCGAGTTTCTTTGTCTCAAATTCCATCTTTTTCCCTTCCTCACTCAGGCAATCTTCTTCCCCGCAGAAGGCGGAGCAACTCCATAAACCTCCTCAACCTTTATTATCCCAACCCCCCCTGATCTCCATCCTGAGCCTCTCCCTTATCTCCTTTGCAAAAAAATCAAAAAGCTCCCCGGAGGTCATAAAACCCTCAAACCTCCCCTTCACCTGATACCCTTCGACAGGCTTCATACGGAAGACAAGGGCCGAAACCCTGGGGTTTGCCTCAAGATTCCTGTTCGTCTTCTCTCCAAATATGTCAGCAAAGGCAAGAGTTTCCTCATCTATGGCCCTGAGACTCCCCTTTGGCACCACATTGATCTCTAAAAGAGAACCCACCGTCGCCAATACCTTAGCGCTCCCTGGATCGTTAAAT
>CAZFDM010000193.1:0-10764 GCA_964517975.1 uncultured Syntrophaceae bacterium | reverse complement strand
TCTCCTTCTAAAGGGCTGCCACTGGAGGCCAAGGAAAGTTGCAGCGTGCCTAAGAAACTCATCAAATCCCATTTCTTTTTTCAAACTCTAACAACATCTTCTTAATTTTTATCCCATGGCCAAATCCCCCTAAACCACCTTGGCTCTCAACGACTCGGTGACAGGGGAGGATTAATGGGATAGGATTTTGACGGTTAGCGTTTCCCACTGCCCGGAAGGCTTTGGGGTGGCCGATTGCCCTTGCAATCTCCTTGTAAGTCCTCGTGTCTCCATAAGGGATTTGGGTCAATGCCCTCCAAACTTTCTTCTGAAACGGAGTCCCCCTATAATCCAATTTACAGTCAAACCTCTTGAGTTTCCCCTCCAAATATTTTTTTAGTTGATTCAGGGCCTCTCTGTTCTTCTGGTTGTCTTTGATAATTTGGATTGGATACCTTTTCTTTAAATCCTTTAAAAATTCCTTCTCCGATTTGAGAAAGTCCACTCTGCAGATTCCTTTCTCTGTGGAGGCAACAAAGACTTTTTTCAAGCATTGGGATTCAAATGAGGCGTAATAGATTTTTCCCAATCTCTTCCCCCTCACCTCTGGCATCGGGACTTCATTGCTTATAGCCTACAGCCTTCCGTTCTCCCAAATCTATAGAGAGAAGCCTTCACCAATCCCATGGGGCCGGACATCATTGTATTCCCGGCCGGAGCGGCATAGGTATACTCTAAGGAGGTCGCTTTGAAGAGGTCACGATTGGGCCCGGTGACAAGGATAGAAAACTCACCGGTGTAAGGTTTCAGGGTCATTGCACCATGGCCATTCTTTTCGAAGACCTCCTCCCGGCTCAGTTCCCCCCGAACAAAATGTGTAAGATCCTGTTCAAGCCTATCTGGAGTTAACGCATGAGTATGATGTTCATAGAGCCCCTGAATCTTACCATTAACCAGTAGGGCAGCAATGGTATGCCCGTTACCAACATTGACGATTAGAGACGGGCCTTTGCCCTCATGAATACAGCCAAGAATAGCAGAAAACGAGGTATCCATAACCAAAATGGGTGAGGAAGAGTCCCTCCGTATAGCCCTGACCGCAGCCTTCATTCGAATAAAATAGTCAGGAACAGAACCTTCTATATAATGAAATGTCTCGGGCCTGTTATCTTTTCTCAGCATGGCTTCCATCTGGTCAAAACGAAAAGCCCGATCTGAAACCCCTTGGGGAGCAACCCCATGGTCCTGAACCGCTACTGCAATCACGTCAAAGTCAAAATCTTCTCCCAACTGGGTAAGAAATTGTCGAAGCAGGGGAAGATCAATCTCATGGATTTCCAATTCATAGAAATGACCAGCCTCAGGCCTTCCCCCGATTTCGATCCCCATGGATCGGACTTCATTGAGATCATTCCGAATCGAATAGGCCGCAGACTCATCCATCCTCACTCGATATCCCTTTTTGAGGTGATTGACAATGGCCCGACTCAGTGATCCCCCTCCGATGGTATCGCCATAGATAAAGAGATTTCCTTCTATTTTTTTTATCTTTTCGGCAATGATTTTTGAGGGAGTTGGCAGGACAAGGCTGATACAATTCTCAATCTTTTTCTCTGAATCGAAGAGGAGAATATCCTGAGTCCCCGCCCCAATATCAATGGCAAGAATCTTCATATATTTTAAATCCCTAACCGCCTTGAACCCTATCCTTTAATCACCCCCATGGGAATGAGTTTTGCTACCTTAAGGCTGATGCCTGCATGATGAACTACATTCACCACATCATTCACATCCTTATAAGCCTCTGGGATCTCTTCGACGATCGTTTCCCTGCTTGCCCCTTTTACAATGATCCCTTTATTCTCTAATTCCCTCGCTATGGCTCTCCCCTTTGCCGCCTTAATCGCTTGATGCCGGCTCATCACCCGACCTGCCCCATGACAAGTGCTCCCAAAGGTTTCCTTCATGGCCCGTTCTGTTCCAACCAAAACATAGGAACACCTGCCCATATCTCCTGGGATGAGCACAGGTTGACCTATCGAGCGATAGTCTTCAGGTATATCCGGATGATGGGGAGGAAAGGCCCTTGTCGCACCCTTGCGGTGAACACAAACCCTTTTCTTTTCTCCATTGAGGGTATGGGTCTCCATCTTTGCAATGTTGTGGCAGACATCATAAATCAGATCCAATTTTAAATCGTTTGGGCTCATCCTAAAAAATTTTTCAAAGGTCTCCCTCACCCAATGGGTAATCATTTGTCGATTGGTGAAAGCAAAATTTGCGGCACAGGCCATGGCTTCGAAGTACCTCTTCCCTTCGGAAGAAGAAACGGGGGCACAGCAGAGTTGGGCATCTGGAAGTTCAATCTGGTATTTCTTAGCCGCATCCATCATCACCCGAATATAATCATCACAGACTTGATGCCCTAACCCTCTTGATCCTGTGTGGACAAAAATCGTTACCTGGTCTTTCCAGAGTCCCAATGCCAAAGCGATTTTTTCGTCAAAAACCTCTGCCACATATCCTACCTCAACGAAGTGGTTTCCGGAACCAACCGTTCCTAATTGGGCCCTCCCCCTTTCCATTGCTTTTTCTGAAACGCTATCGGGGTCAGCCCCCTTAATACATCCTTGCTCCTCTATGTGGTCGAGGTCTTCGGATCGACCAAATCCCCTTGACACGGCCCATTTCGCTCCCTCCAAAAGGACTCTTCTCTGATCTTCCCGATTTAACTTCAAATCCTTTCGATGGGATCCCACCCCTGATGGGATGTTGATAAAAAGCGCCTCAACCAGTTCTCTCATCCTCCCCTGGACTTCTGAGCGGCTCAACCCTGAGCGCATAAGCCTGACACCTCAATTAATATCGTAGCCTACTCCTCCAGGAGAGATGATCCCCTCGTCAAGGTCAAAGGCAGCGACTCCTCCGATGGGGAAACCATATCCCCAATGGATATCAGGCATAGCAAGAGATTGGCCTACAATCCCAGGAAGCCATGCAACATTGGCCACTTGGAGGAGGCTTTGATCCTTCCTAATATCAGTCAACATCTCCTCGCTCGCATAAATGATCCCATCCGTCCTCATCTTTCCTTCTTGAGGGATCTTCCACCGATAATCATCCATCTTTTGAAGTTTAATCTTCCCCTCTTCTGTCATAGAATTTTACTCCCCATAAAATCGTTTATGGTACATCGTTCTTGGTATATCGTACATTGTCATTCTTTAAAGGTCTAAAATAACCTTAGCCCTCCAGCCTTGATTCTCTCTACAAACCTCAATCTGATGATAAGTCACTGCTTTAACCCCGGTCTTAATCACATGAACACCATCCTGAAAGGGCTCCCCTTTCACCCTGGCCTTTAATCCATCCTCACTAAGGGATTCTACCTTAAATCCCTTGAATAGAAGGTTTTCTATCTCATGGAGATAGAGAAGTTCACCTAACCAATCAACCATCAAACGCTCCAGGGGTTCGCCCTTAATCTCGATCTTTCGCTCAATCCTACGCCTTACCTTCTTCAAATCGGTGATGATGTGAAAGAGGGCCTCTCCTGCCACTTCAAATAGCGATGGGAGACTATCCGCATGAACGATGATCCCTGTATCTGCGGTATGGTCGAGGAGTTCGAATCGTTTCGTCCCCATCTTACCCTTCGGTCTTCTTCTTCCCTTTAACAATATGGACTGCCTTTTCCACCATCTCTGGAACTTTAAGGAAGATGGATTCCAGCATTGCCGGCATTCTCCTGAGATTGAGGATAGAAATCTCTTCGCCCTTTATCACCAAAAAGGCGATGGGCTCCACACAGATTCCTCCTCCTCCTGCCCCTCCGCTTCCACCAGAAGACTTAATCTGTTCTGATCCTGCTCCTGCACCTATCCCCAGGGAGACCTTAGAAACAGGTAGAACCGTATATTCTCCTGCCTTGATCCCCTCTCCTACAATGGTCTCTGTTTTGGCTACTGCCTTAAACCCATCCAAAAGTGTCTTGATCAATTCGGTTGCGTCCATTGTCATTCACCTCCTTTTTTTTCTTCTCCCCTCTGCTTCCTCTTAGCCCTCCCCGTTTCTAAAAAAAAGGGAAGAATCCACCTTCTTAAATGGGTAAACAGTACTCTTGGAGGAATTGAGGCTTGACCAGAAAAGTTGTTTGTTCCTAAAAAATTGATGGTCACACCAAACTTCTTTTTCGGTTTGACCCTCTCGAGAGCACTCAGCCAACCATAGAGCACTCCATTGATCATAGGATCGGAGAAAGAGATCGTTCCTCCCAGCCTCTCTAACCTCCAATGGGCGATAAAAGAGATGCCATTTTTAATATAGAACCACCTCATAGGGAATATCACCTTGTTTGGGCTGGGGTGTAGAGGGATGGAAAGTCCCAACACCTTTAAAATGCTCTTCTCCCCCTCTCTCCCTATGGAGAAGAGGCGATTCCAATTAAGGGTCAATAATCCCTTCCGGCTATCCCAAATAAATTTAAAGGGAGTCATCCAGACCTCTTCTTCTCAATCTTTTGATGGAATTTTTCTTTCGATACAAGGACCCTCTCGTGCTCTCCTTCAGCCACCTTCTCCTTTTCATCATAGGCAGTGACTAAAAAATAAAGACGATTCTTTTCAACCCGATTGAGCAAGGCGTGGGCCATCACCTTCATCCCGAGGGGGGTGGGGGCTAAATGCTTAACTTTTATTAGTGTCCCAAGGCTAAATTGGGCTTGAACCATATATCCCTCAATGGCATCAATCGCCGCTGACTCAAGGAGTTGGACAAGCCTTGGGGTAGAAAGAACCTCCAACTCTACAAAACCCAACTGACGGACCAAATCTTCCTCCCTGACGATCATCTCTGACTTTCCGGTTAATCCAGGTACCATCGCCTCTCTCCTCCAATTCTTACAATTCTTTCAATATTTCTTCGTCGTAAATCTTCTCCAGGCGTAGTTTATGGCCGGTTTCCTCTTGGGCAAGGAACAAAAGCAATCTCTTTAATTTCGGTTCTTTCACCAACTTCTCTGTTGAGAGATAAAGACGTTCAGATCTCTCTTCCTGCTTAATCGCCATTCGAATCAGATCTGCATAACTCATCTCCGAACTGAAGGGAACATCCTCCATCATCTCGGCGATTCCCAGGCCTTTGGCCTCTTCCAATTCAATCTCCCCTACATTCTTCAAATCAAATCCCTCGAGTTTCTTTCGGTGTTCCTCTTCCATTTCGGCCAGTTCTTGAAAGGCCTTCTTCATCCCTGAATCGGATCGATCCATTAGTATCTTATAAAACAGGGATGCATCGGCCTCCTTTCTTATGGCAAATCTCAAGATCTCCTCCAGACTATCTATCTTCATCCTCCCCCACCTCCTCTCTAAAACTTTCTTTGACCTCAACAATGATCTCTTTTGCCTCCTCGACTAACCCCTCTGGAACCATCACTGCTCCCCAACCTTTCTGGGGAAGGTAGAGCCCATCGTAGGCCGTATCGAGAAATGATTTCATCAGGTAAGGAATCCCTGCCCGCTCTAAGGCCTGAGCGGTTCGATCCCACTCAAATCGATTTTCAACCACCCCTGCTTTTACCCATCGACCCATTTCTTTCCCCTTAGTATATAATTATATAACGAATTGTAAATATCCCAAAATTAATTTTGTCTTGGTATTGTTCTCCCTTCTCCTTCTTTAAAAGCATATCCTTAAAAGCATATCCTTTCCATTTTGACAAAAGATCTGGTGTAGAGATTACCTGAGAAAGTAAAAATAGGTTGAAAAATAATAATAAGGTCATATAATGATATAAGGTCTCAATTCAATCGTGAGGTGGATGATGGCAACGAAGAAGGTGGATGAGAAATCATTTGGGGCAAAAATGAGGCAACTGAGGCAACTGAGAAAGCTCTCTTTTGAATCCCTTGCCAACAAAACCGGGCTCTCCAATCGCTATCTCAGAGAGATTGAGGAGGGAAAAATCATTCCTCCTGTTTCAGCGGTCATTCAAATTTCTAAAGCCCTTTCTGTGGACTCCGGTTCTTTTCTTTCTGCTGAAGAGCAAGAGGCCTTAGCCAAAAAGAGGAAAGAAAGCTTTTATAAACGCACTCAGGCTTATTCTTATAAGACCCTCACCCCTGATGCAGAGACAAAACACATGAAGGCTTTTCTGGTCACCATCGACCCCCGACAGGACCATCGGATGGTGGAGTACCGCCATGAGGGAGAGGAGTTTATCTATGTCCTAAAAGGGGAGGTAGAGGTGAGGGTAGGTGAAAATCAGAACCATTTAAAGAAAGGGGAGACTCTCCATTTTGATTCAGGGATCCCCCATAAACTCCGAAACCTGTCCGATGAGGAGGCCAAACTTTTGGTGGTACTGTATACCCCTTGAATCTATTTCAGATTTTAGAATTTGTATTTCGGATTAAACTGTTAGTCTTCGGTTAGGAGTTTTAAGATTTAGAGTCGATCGTTTATTCTATTTTGGAATCGCCAACCGACAATCCCAAATTGAATCATTCTCTCCAATTCCTTGGAACTCCGGCAAAAGAAGCCTTTCTTTCAAATTCGCTTAATTGATTTTCAAAATATCGAATCGCCTGGTTAATTCGATTCAGTTCAGAACTTGTCCCCCGGGCTTCATATCTCTTCTTTATCTTTCTTAACTCTTCGATCACTCGGTGATAGAAGCGAAATTGTCCGACCCAATAGTCCTGACTGTATCCTCCCGGACGGTCTGGGGACGGAGTTCCCTGCATGGGGTAAAGCGTCATCTTTGCATGGGCTGAGTCCAGGACCACCTTGAAACGATTAAGAAAGGTGTTCCCTAAAAGTCCTTCTTTATCAGAGGCCATGGTGTAGACCAATGCATCCACATTTTCTGCCTCTACATTGCCCACTCTTAAAGACCTCAGCGTAACCAATGGGGCAAAGATCACACTGCTGACCGTAGCCACAGGGAGGAAAGGTGTGTTCTCATCAATCGTAAAACCTAATTCCTTTGCGGTCTCCCGGTTAATCAGCGTAAAACTCGCCCCTGAATCTACAACAAAATATCGCTTCACCCGATCATTTAAAATCACCTCTGTTAATAACAATTCGTGACGCCTGTAAAGGGTGACCTCCTTTCCCTCTGATTCAGGGGTCTTGCCAACAAGGGGAGAAGAAGGCTTCTCCTCAACCATCGGGGGAGAGGGTTTCTTGGTCTCCTTAGGGGGTTTACGCGTTTCTGCCTCTGGACGGTATCTTTCAGGGATCTTGGAGAGGTCATCAGTGAAATGAACAGTACCTTTCTCATCGACCCATTTATACATCTGGCCGTAACAGGGAACAGCCAAGAAGATCAAAACGGTAAGAAAGAGGAACAAGCCTTTTGCTTCCATAACGATCTCAATCAAAATTTGCCCAAAAAGACCCTTTCTGTTTTCCGAAGGCAACTCCGCTTCAAAAGTTAATTTTTTTAGATATTTTACTTCTCACTAAGAGGGATTGTCAATTGCTGTCTTGGATCGCTTTTGCTATAATTTTAAAAATGAAAAAATATTTTCTCCATCCGGAATCGATTCGGAAACTCTTCGATCACATTGCCCCAACCTACGATTTTCTCAACCATCTTCTAAGCCTGGGAAGAGATATCTATTGGCGAAAGAGGGTTGTTCAAGAACTCGGGCAACGCGAGGGATGGATATTGGATGTGGCTACGGGGACGGGAGACATGGCTATCAAACTGGTCCAACAGGGTTGCAATCAGAGAAGGGTAATGGGATTGGATTTCTCAAAATCCATGCTTCGGGTTGCCTATCAAAAGATAGTATCGAAGGGATTCTCAAGAAAGATTATGCTCGGTCACGGAGATGCCCTCTTTCTCCCTTTTAAAGAGAATGTCTTTTCAGCCTCTCTTATGGCTTTTGGTCTAAGGAACATCGTTCAGAAAGAACAGGCACTCGATGAAATGATCCGCGTGGTCAAACAGGGGGGTAAGGTGGTCATCTTAGAATTCACCCTTCCCCAAAATGGAGTGATAAAACTTCTCTATCTCCTTTATTTCGAAAAAATCCTTCCATGGTTAGGGGGCATTTTCTCTGGAGATCGGGAGGCCTATGCCTATCTCCCTGAATCAGTTTCTCACTTTCCTTATCCGGAAGATTACGAGAGGCTGTTGAAAGAATCTGGATTGGAAGAGGTCTCAACCCAGAAATTGACCTTTGGGATTGTCTCCATCGTCTCAGGAATAAAGAAGGGTTCATGATTCGTCCATTTTCCCTTGAGGATTTAAATCGTATTTTAGAGATCGAGCATCAATCCTTCCCTAAATCTCCCTATGACTGGGCAACCTTTCTTGAACTCTACACTCTTTATCCTGAGACTTTTTTAGTCTATGTAGAGGCTTCCCCTAAACCAAAACCAGAGGAGATATTGGGTTATATTGTCTTTTCCAAGGAGGGCCATATCATCTCCATTGCCATTGACCCTCAGCATCGAAGGAGGGGGATTGGGAAAAAATTGTTGGAAGAGGTCTTGAGGTCTCCTCGAATCAAAAGGGCGTGGGCAGAGGTGAGAAAGAGCAATCATGGAGCCCAACATTTCTATCTTCGGATGGGATTTCAGATCATCGGAGAGATTCCAAACTACTACGGAAACGAAGATGCTTTAGTCGTTCAATGGTTTCCATCCCCTTCTTAGAGAGTTCTGAAAAAGTCCTTTTGATATAGGAGGGTAAGGTCTAAAACCCTTTATGGGTTGGTTTTTTGTAGGGTAAGCCCTTGTGGCTTACCGCCTATCGGTAAGGGACAAGCCCTTACCCTACTCCATATCTTTACTTAGGTAAGGACTAAGCTCTTACCCTACAATCATTTATTGGTATCCGTTTGCTCAATCCGGGCAAGAAGGTTTTTCCCCTACCCCCATACTGAAGAATGGTTTATGATATGCTTTTTCAGGGATCTCTCTTAAACTCGTTGACAAGAAGACCTCCCTCTGTTATGGATAAAAAAGTAAGCAGAAAGGAGGAAAAATGAGTGGAATTTTTGGAATCGTATCCACAAAGAATTGTTCGGATACCCTGCTTTATGGAACAGATTATCACTCCCACATGGGAACAGAATATGGAGGATTGGCTGTTTTAGGAAGACAATTCTATCGCTCTATTCACGACATTAGTAAGTCTCAATTCAAATCTAAATTTTTTGATGAATATAAAAAGATGAAGGGGAGGATGGGCATTGGAGTCATTAGTGACCGAGAACCTCAACCCCTCATCATTGGATCCAAATTTGGAACCTTTGCCATTGTAGTGGCAGGACTGATAGAAAATACTGATCCGTTGGCCACAGAACTTCTTCGAGAGGGTGAAAGCTTTGGCGAGATGTCTTCTGGAGGAATCAATTCGGTTGAATTGATTGCCAAACTGATCACACGAGGCCGAACCCTCCCCGAGGGAATTGAGGAGATGTTTGATCGAATCAAAGGCTCAGCCTCCCTGCTCATCTTGAAACGTGATGGAATCTATGCCGCCCGTGATCGTCTGGGGCGAACGCCTCTGGTCATCGGTGCGAGGGATGGAGAGTATGCCATTGCTACAGAAACCTGCTCTTTTCTCAATCTCGGCTTCAAGATTAAGAAATATCTCTCACCAGGGGAGATTGTATTGATAGGAAAAAACGGATTGGAAGAGAAGTTCCCTGGGGGGGATAAACATCAGATCTGCGCCTTCCTTTGGATCTATACAGGATACCCTGCTTCAAGTTATGAGGGGATTAGCGTGGAGTTGGTGAGGGAGCGATGTGGTCGGTTTCTTGCTAAAGATGACCATGTAAAGGCCGATCTTGTATCGGGTGTCCCAGATTCAGGAGTTGGCCACGCCATTGGGTATGCCATGGAATCAGGTATTCCCTATCGGAGGCCCCTTGTGAAATACTCCGCCGGATATGGAAGAAGCTATACCCCTCCCTCTCAAGAAATTCGTGACCTGGTGGCAACGATGAAACTTATTCCAGTTAAGGAAGTCATTCACGGAAATAGGATTATTCTCTGCGAGGATTCAATCGTTCGGGGGACCCAATTGAAAAACTATACGATTAAAAAACTCTGGGAATGTGGAGCCAAGGAAGTCCATGTTCGCCCTGCCTGCCCTCCTTTGATGTTCCCTTGTCGATTTGCGCTGTCCACCCGTTCTGTCGAAGAACTCGCTGCTCGAAGGGCGATTCGTAGCCTTGAAGGGAAGGATATTGAGGATGTCAGAGAATATATCGATCACCGTTCAAAGAAATACCATCGGATGGTCAGTTGGATTCAAAAAGAATTGGGGGTGACGACATTGAAGTATCAGAAGATAGAAAACATGATCAAAGCCATCGGTCTTCCAAAAGAAAAACTCTGCCTTTATTGCTGGATTGGTGACTATAGCATTCCTTAAGGAATTTAGGGGTCAAGGGTTCAAGTAGGGTTTAATAGATTACAAAAAGTTCTCAAATGCACTCTTTATATATCCCCCCTTAATCCCTTTATTTCGAAAATTTGATCCTATCCCCGACGTTGATGCCATGAGAAGAAAACCAACCTTTATTCATCTCCAAGGCATAAAGAATTGGCCGGGGTGGAACGTGAGATTCAAGCGTCAAAGGTTTCATATCCGTTATCCAAATAATCCTGCCCTCCCTATCAATAAAGGCAATGCTTAGTGGGATGTAGGTATTTTTCATCCAGAATCCATGGTAGTCTTCTCGGTCAAAAATGAAAAGCATTCCCTCGTCTTTGCCCAGATGCTTTCTTCCCATCAACCCTTGAGCCCTCTCCTCTGGA
>CAZFDM010000192.1:0-5441 GCA_964517975.1 uncultured Syntrophaceae bacterium | reverse complement strand
GAGTAATAATTAGCCATCTGGGGTCTTGTTGAGTTCATGGAAAGGATTCTAAATTTCATAGTTTTTATTGATGATTTTAAGATGAGAAAATCATAGAATTAATAAAAGGGGTTGATACCCGTTTTTCAGGTAATTTTTTTTAGCATCATTCCTGAGAAGGGCGGTTTGAATTTGAAAATAAAAAATGTTTCCTAACATTAAGTTCATCGATAAACTTTTGTTCTTCTTTTTCTTTGTGATAGGCGGTCTCTTTTAGTCTTTTATCTCTTAATTTCTCTAAAATCTTTCTCTCCGTCATCAGCTTAATTAAATTTTTACGTTCACTCTCAACCTCCTGTTCTTTATTAAGTTTTGATATCTTTCGTTCTAAAATATCCCTATAGACCCATTCGTTGAATTGGTGATAGAGAGTAAATTCTGCTCCTTTTAATCCCTTTTTTAATTTCTCTTCTAATTCCTTTCCCTGATGAATCCTTCTTTGGATTAATTTTTGGATTTCTTTCTCTTGCCTTTTCAGTTCCTCACACTTCTGGGCTAGAAGTATTTGTGCCTGATCTTCCAAGCTCCTTTTCCAGTTAAGAATCTTCTGTAAACTAAAAGAAAAACTCATTTTTCTTCTATTCAAACAGTAATTTTAGTTGGGTAACGCTCTCTTCCAAATCTACTTTTTCATTAATGCCTTGGCGAAGGAAGTCATTAATTCTGGACATCATTCGGATTGCTTCGTCAATTTGAGCATTACTTCCTTCTTTATAGGCTCCAATTTGAATAAGCTCTTCGGCTTTTTTATAAGTCGCTACTAATGAAACCAATTTCCCTCGAGCGATTAAATGGTCTTCTGGAACGATATCGATCATCACTCGACTGATACTCCTTAATATATCAATAGCCGGGTAATGATTTTGGTAAGCCAGATCACGAGAAAGAACAATGTGGCCATCTACAATTGAGCGAATGGAATCTGCAATAGGTTCATTATAATCATCTGCCTCCACCAACACATTATAAATTCCAGTAATACTTCCTCGATCGGGTGCGGTCCCTACTCTCTCCAATAATTTAGGGAGTTGTGCAAAAACGCTTGGCGTATAACCCTTTGAAGTAGGAGGTTCTCCTATGGCTAATCCAACCTCGCGAGAAGCCATCGCGAATCGAGTGATTGAATCCATCATCAAGAGGACATCGTTTCCCTGATCTCTAAAATATTCTGCGATCGCAGTAGCTAAATAGGCCCCTCGCATTCTTAATAAAGGGGGCTGATCTGAGGTAGCCACGACCAAAACAGATTTCTTTAAACCCTCGTCCCCCAAATCTTTTTCAATAAATTCTCTAACCTCCCTTCCTCTTTCTCCAATAAGAGCAACCACATTTATTGGAGCCTTAGTATTTCTTGCAATCATTCCTAAAAGAGTACTTTTCCCAACTCCAGAACCTGAAAAGATTGCCATCCTTTGTCCTTTTCCAAAAGTCATCAAAGCATTAATAGCCTTTACTCCTACATCTAAAGGCTCGGAAATTCGTTGTCGTAATAATGGATGAGGAGCTTCAGCATAAAGAGGATACTTACATTCCGTGGGGATAACCCCCTTTTGATCTAAAGGATTTCCTAAGGAATCTATGACCCGACCCAACAATCTTGGCCCTACTTCGACCTGTGCAGAAAAACCTGTGGGAATAATTCGGTCCCCGGGTTGGATACCTCGTGTTTCTTTTAATGGCATTAAAAGAATCTTGTTTTCTCTAAATCCTACAACCTCTGCAGGTATTTTCTGGGCCTCTTTTTGAACTTCAACCAAACATATCTCGCCAATGGCCGAACAGGGTCCTCTTCCTTCAATAACGAGGCCAATGGCTTGTAATACCCGACCGTAAGTTCTAATGGTCTTAAGATGAGGAATTTGGTTAATGGATGTCTCAAGGAAATTCTGTAAGAAGGTCATTGATATTTTTTCTTTATCTGTTCCCAAATAAAAGACTCAATTTCTGAAAATTTACTATCTATGGTTGCATCGATATCCCCAAAAGAGGTCTCTAAGTAACATCCTCCACGATTAATTTTAGGGTTTTCTTTCAATTCGATCCCATTAAAATCTCCGCACCAAGAAGAATGGGAAGAAAGGTATTTATAATCTGATGGATTCAAATGGACTATAATTTTATGGTGATCTACTGTATATTGAAAAGCCTCTCTAAGGGTTTCCATTATAGCCTCTGGATGAATAGAGATTTCTTGATGAATAATCCTCTTGGCAATGACTAAAACTATTCTAACTAACACTTCTTCATAAAACTGATAAAGTTCCTCTCTTTTTCTTTTTATCTCTTCAAGTAAATGATTAAAGTGTTGAATAATGATATCAAAACGCTGGCCTCCCAACTCAAGCCCATTTTTTTCTCCCTGAGAAAAACCCTTCTCATAGGCCTCCTTTTCTATAAAGATAGCTTTTTCTCGGGCTTCTCTTAATAATTTTGATTCAACCTCTTTAATCATAGAATGAAATGGAGTTGATGGAGTTTGAGAGGGAATGATAGGCCAATCCATTTTTTTTAAAACTCCCTTGGATGTCTTCTGAAATAAAGGATCCAAAGAAAATCTTTTAGACAAATACATCCTCCTTCCCTTTTCCTATCAATACAATCTTTCCCTCACTTTCTAACTTTTTGGCTATCTTTAGGATAGTCTGTTGAGCAGCTTCTACATCCTTGAGTCGGACAGGTCCCATTACTTCTAAATCCTCTTTCATCATTTGGGCTGCCCTTTCGCTCATGTTTCTGAAGATCTTTTCTTTAAGCTCCTCAGAGGCAGTCTTCATTGCTAACATAAGCGTCTCGTTATTAATCTCTTTTAGTATAGTCATTAGACTTTTATCATCGACTTGGATTAAATCTTCAAATACAAACATTAATTTTCGAATCTCTTCAGCAAGCCCTTGTTTGAGTCCCTCGATCTCGGATAATATGGTATTCTCTCGAGCGCTGTCCATTTGATTGAGAATCTCTGCTACCATTTGTACCCCTCCTCGCCTTTGTCCCCGATAATTTTTAATAGTAGAAACCTCTGCTTTCAGGGCTTGGTCAATCTCTTCTATAATGCCTGGGGGAATATCCTCCAATTCAGCAATCCTATAGATCACCTCTGTTTGAAGCGCTTCCGGAAGTTCTTCGATGATGGAGGAAGCTTGAACAGAATCTAAATGAGTAAGGACAATGGCTATGGTCTGTGGATGCTCATTTCTTAAAAAATTGGCAATTGTCTTTGGGTCGAGACGTCGAATATCTTTAAAAAATTCCAGACGTTCTTCTTCTTGGATTTCGTTAATAATATTTTGTGCTTTTTCCTTTTCTACAGCCTTTGAAAGGACCTTGGCAATAAACTGGTTTCCCCCATTTTTACCAATCGGAACGGGAATAGAAGTAGTCGCCAATTCATAAAACTCCGAAAAAATAGTATCCATTACATTAGGAGAGATGGTAGTAATCTTAGAGATCGAACTTCCTAACTTTTTGATTTCTATTTCATCCAATTGTTTTACAATACTTGAAGCCAATTCTTCTCCAAGACTATAGAGAAATATTGCGGCTTTTTGTGGACCACTTAAATAATCAGATGAAATCGACATTGTTACTCCTTTTCATGAAGCCAGGTTTTTACAATTCCAATGGCCTTTTGGGGATTTTCTCGAATTATTTTTAGGGTTTCTTCCTTAAGGTTTAGTGGGGGAGATTTACTCTCTTGAATTGGCTCCGCTGAAATCATAGGAGGTGAAGCCACTGGAATCTGTGAGATTTCTGGTTCGGAAGAAGGTATTGTTTTTCCTCTTAGAATAGGTTTGATTACAAAGAAGATGAGTAAAAAAACCAGAATCAAGCTAACTAAAGGTTTATATATCATAAATCCGTACTTATTTAAAAAAGACTCTTCTACGGGTTTAGGCTCCTCTTCTATGATGGAGGAGTAAAAAGGCATATTGATTACTTCTACTCGGTCTCCTCTGTCTTCATCGTATCCGATAGCCCTTTTTACAATATTTTCCAATCTTTTCATCTCTTCAGGAGGCCGAGGCGAGTATTGTTTAATCCGATTTCCTTTAGCATCCGTTGTTTCAACATATGTTCCGTCTACAATCACCGCAGCGGATACCTTCTGGATGGTGCCTATTGGACTTTTAATACGTTTATTAATCTTAGAAATCTCATAATTTCGAATCTCATTTTGGCGATCAGTGACATATCCGGGGATAACAGAAGAGGATGAAGGTAAGGATCCTTCGTGCAATTTACCTGTGGAAGCTTTAGTATCTGACAATCCTCCCTTGTCATGAGAATTTGAAACCGAAGAAGCACGTTCTAACGATTTTTGCTCACTCCGAGGAATGGTTTTGGGATCGTATCTTTCTTCATAGATATCCACTTGTTGGAAATCAATCATTGCAGTCACTTGGGCAATGGCTTTATTAGGCCCCAATACCTCCTCCAGCATCCCTTGAACTTTTTTCTTTAATCCTTCCTCTATATTTCTTTGGTATTCTAACTGGTTAGAAGTGAGTTGTCCGATTAGGCTCTGATCCTGTTTTTTTGAAAGGACTTTCCCCGTATTGTCCAACACGGTAATATTATTGGGTTCTAATCCTTCGACTGCACATGAAACCAAATGGACAATCCCCTCGACTTGGGAGGAACTAATGCTCATGCCTGGGCGAGTTCTTATAAATACTGAAGCGGTAGGTTTTTTCTGCTCCTCCGCAAAGAGGGACTCTTTGGGAATAGCAATATGAACTCGAGCATGTTCAATTTCCTTAATCTGTTTAATCGTTCGGCTCAGTTCTCCTTGGAGTCCTCTGATATAATTTAACTTTTGAACAAAATCTGTCGTACCAAAATTTGTTCGATCAAAAATTTCAAACCCAATTCCCCCTCCTTTAGGAAGTCCCTCTCCTGCGAGAGCAAGCCGTATCTCATAAACCTGTTCTTTGGGGACCATAATGGCTGTTCCACCTTGGGTAAACTTGAAAGAAATTTTCTTTTCTTTTAATTTATTAGCTATCTCTCCGGCATCCTCGTGAGAAAGATTACTAAAAAGGACTTGAAAATCAGGCTGATTGTTCCAGAAAATTAAAGAGCCGACTAAGAGGACTGAAAGCAGAAGAACAAGAAGAAGAAATAAATTTCTTCCATTTAAAAAACCGGTTAAAGATTGGTATAATAGTTCACTAAATTTTTTTGACATGTTTAGAATAGCCTTTTAAAATTGCATCCGCATAATCTCTTCATAGGCAGTAATAATTTTGTTTCTTATCTGGATCACTAATCTAAGGGAAAGATAAGCTTGTTCCATAGCGATCATTGCCTGATGGACATCCACATGGCCTACCATCATCTCCTGAGCCATTTGATCCGCTTTGAGGAGTTGTTGATTAAGTGTCTCAAGGGAGTGGGTCAAC
>CAZFDM010000191.1:0-15296 GCA_964517975.1 uncultured Syntrophaceae bacterium | reverse complement strand
CCTCGGCTCGATCTCGATTTTCCTACGATGGCTTCTGTAAAGTAGTCGAAGGTTCCAGAATCGACCCCCGGTCCATAGAGTTTCAATGGAACGTCAGGCCATGCTGGATTGACCTGATTCCATTTCAGGATCTTACCTTCTGCCGCGGGCTCCCAAATCTTCTTCAACTCTGCCACGGTCATCGAGGTCACCCAATTATTTTTAGGATTGACCATGACCGCCAGTCCATCATAGGCGATTGGGAGTTCGATGAACTCAATGCCTTTTTCTTTGCAGGCGTCGATCTCTTTTTTAACAATCGGTCTGGAGGCATTCGAGATATCAGTCTCTCCCCTTGAGAATTTCTTAAATCCTCCGCCTGTCCCGGAGATCCCTACGGTCACCTTAATCGAACCCTTCTTCATCTTTTGGAACTCTTCAGCCACTGCTTCGGTGATGGGATAAACGGTGCTTGACCCGTCAATCTTGATCACCTTTTCCATAGCCCAACTCATGGCTGGCCCAAACGATTGAAATGCCATGAGGGATAGCGACACCCAAACCAAGATCATTATTAAACTTTTTAAACTTCTCATTCCTTTCATTTTTTTAATTCCTCCTTTTAGTTTCTTTAAGTTTTGTTACAGTTCTGTTACAGTTTCTTTACGTTTTTAGTTCATTCCGTCACCTCCTTTCCCGAGGGTTTGTTTAAACATTTTGTGATCTCCTTCTCGTCCTTACCACAGGTGAACCCCATCTCTTCTTTTTTGAGGTTATCATAACCCCTATTTTATTTGGTCTTTGTTACATCCATGTTAAGAAGAGGTTAAATTTAGATTTCCTCCATTTCTCAAAACTGAACCCCTTGAAGAAAGAAAAAACTTGAAAGAAAAACCATCTTCAGGAATATTAGTTTTTATGTTTAGATGTTGGTCGATACCATTAACCAGGTGAGGTAAGGAAAGGTGACTCATAAATTTTTATGGGGCGTTGCCACCTCTGCCTTTCAATTGGGAGGATCTCCCTATGCAGATTGGACTACTTGGGATTCCAAATTCCAGACTTACCCCGACGTGACCCATCACTATCATCTTTATAAAAAAGATCTGAAGCTTCTGAAAGAGTTAGGGGTGAATGCCTATCGTTTCTCTCTGGAGTGGAGCAGGATACAACCTGAAGAAGACCAGTGGAACGAAGAAACCCTCAGGCGCTCTCTGGATATGGTGCGGATTCTTCGGGACGAAGAGATTGAACCCTTGATCACCCTTCATCACTTTACTCACCCCAAATGGTTTATTCTTACCTCATCAAAAAACACTCCCACTTTTAACAAAAAATTCACTGACTCAACACAATCCTGTAACATTAAAAGGTTAATGATTATGGTATGTGGTTATGTGATTTTCATATTCATACGAGCTATTCTGATGGATCCGTCGGATTACGAAGGACAATCGACCTCTTTGGTCAAGCTGGATTTGATGTCATCGCTATCACCGACCATGTGGTCAATGGGGAAACAACCTATGGCAAACTTGCCAGTCGGTTTAGGTTTTCCATACAAGAAGATCATTTCAATTCTTATTTTGAGCATATTATGGAAGAGGGGAAGCGAGCGTGGGATAGGTATGAAATGCTTGTCCTTCCTGGCGTCGAGATCACCAAGAGCTCTCTTTCCTCAAGTCAATCGGCCCATGTGCTCCTGATTGACATCAAAACCTTTATCTCTGCCTCATGGGATTTCGAGAAGATTTTCCTCGAGGCAAAGAGGCAGAACGCCCTCATCATCGCCTGCCATCCTCATCACTCTTCTCAGCTCATGGCGATCGACACACTTTATTTGTGGAATAATAGGGAAAAGTATGCTCGATACATCGATGCCTGGGAGATTGCCAACCGGGATGATGTTTTCAATGTCATCAGCCTTAAAAAGTATCCATACATTGCGGGGAGCGATTTTCACAGGGTGAGGCATCTTTATTCCTGGAAGACGTTGCTCAACTGCGAGAAAGAGATCGGGGCGATCAAACAATGCATTCGATACAACCATGGGGTTGCCATTACCCTTTTTAGAAACGGCATTCCGTTTTGAATGCAGGAGTAGGAATACAGTGGACATTTTCTGGGTCATCAGCGTCGTCACGATTTTAGGATTAGTTTTTTTTAGCCTGCAGATTTTAGCCATTCGGTCTTTTCTCAGGCGTGGGAGTAGTTCCTCGGGGTCAAAAGAAGCAACCGAATTTTATCCCCCATCTCCATCCTGAAGCCTCTCCATGGCCTGGAGGATCATCTCTTCGGAAACCTTGAAAGTTTCTGTCTTCAAGACTACCCGATTTATGGGATCTTGTGTTCCTTTAAGGACCATAATGATCCAGCCTATCGGGTGGTTCAAAAGCTAAAGAAAAAATTTCCGAACCATTGTATTTCTTTAATTGTGGAGGGACAGGATTCTGGGTGGAATCCAAAAGTAAATCGTTTGATTCCGGCCTACCAGCGGGCTCAGTATCCTTATCTTCTGATCAGTGATAGCAATGTGATGGTCGCCCCTGACTATCTGAAGCAGATCATTCGGCCCATGCAAGACCCTCACACCGGGTTAGTGACCAACCTCATCCGAGGGGTGGGGGCCAAAACGATCGGCTCTCTCTTTGAGAATCTTCATCTCAATTCCTTCATTCTCGGAAATGTCTGTTTCCTAAAGAGATTCCTTAATATCCCTTGCGTCATTGGTAAGTCGATGCTCCTGCGAAGAGAAGATCTTGAGGCAATCGGAGGTTTTCTGGCCGTCAAGGATGTACTTGCAGAAGACCATTACATCGGGGAAAGGATCAGGAAGAGAGGGCAAAAGGTGATCCTTTCGAGCTTCATGGTCAACAACGTGAATGAATATTGGGGACTGAAAAAGTTTTTGAACAGGCACCTGAGATGGGGCAAGATGCGCTGGAAAATTATGGGATATAAATACCTCCTTGAACTGGTTACCAATCCAGTCTTAGTCTCCTTCACCTCATTGATGGTGGAGGGCCCATCGAGGCGTGCATTGATCCTGATTGCCTCGGTAGGTTTCATCAAAGGAATGGGCGACTATTACGTGGGTAAGAAGATCGGTGCGTACATCCATCCCCTTGGTTACCTTCTCATCTCTTATTATCCTTGGTTTGATGCTTCCTGACATCGATGGAAAGGACATCTGCCGAGCCCTCAAATCCAGCCCCGTGACCCGAAAGATTCCCATTCTGATGCTCACGGCAAAGGCGGAAGAACTGGACCGAATTGTTGGATTCGAATTAGGAGCCGAGGATTATGTCACCAAACCCTTTAGCCCCAGGGAACTGGTTCTCAGGGTAAAGGCCATCTTAAAGCGGAAGGAATTGGCAGAGGAGACTGAAACCTTCATTCAAATCGAAAACCTTCTCATCGATGTCGAAAGGCATCATGTGTCCGTCAACAAAAAGTCGATCCGTTTAACCCATACCGAATTTAAACTACTGGTCGCCCTTGCCTCACGGAGAGGTCGGGTCTTTACCCGTGAAAACCTGCTCGATCAGGTATGGGGATACACCTATGAAGGATATGCCAGGACCGTGGACACCCATATTCGCCGTTTGAGAAAGAAATTAGGACCGGTGGGGAATTGGATTGAGACCATCCGTGGAGTTGGGTATCGGTTTTGTGAAGAGCATGAGGGTCGAGAATAAAAAGACCTTTCCCCTTCCATAAACCTCCTATCCCAGTGAGTGCGTGATGGGGGGAGGACCATTTTCTTAAGGGGTTTTCTAAACCAACTCTTCTGGGGAGCTTCTCACGGGCAGTAAGATCGAGAATAGGCTCCCCCCGTTGGGGGTACTTTGGACCAGGATCTTTCCGCCATGGAGATCCACCACCTCTTTCACAAACGAAAGTCCTAATCCCTTTCCTTCTACGGTGTGAACATTTTTCCCTCGATAGTAGGGTAGAAAAATTTTTTGTTGATCCTCCTCATGAATCCCGATCCCTGAATCTTTAAAAGAGATTTCCAAAACCCCCGTGCCACGTCTATTGAAATAAGCGACCGCTGAGATCCCAACTTGACCATGCCGGGGTGTAAATTTCAAAGCATTGGAAAGAAGATTCACCAATGCCCGAAGCATCATGGATTCTTGACACAGGATCTTCGGGATCGTCGGAGGGAGGCTGACCTCTATTTCAATCTTCTTTTCCAAAGCCACTTCTTTTAAAAGATCGATGGTTTTGGAAATGAGTGAGCGAATGTCCACTTCTTCCATCTCTTCTTGATGTCTAAAAGGTTCTCTGTTGTCGGAGAGGAGGGTCTTGTCAATCCATCGAGTTAATTGAAGACTGTTATTAAAAATCGTTTCAAGTCCGCTCGAGGTCTCCTCATTTAAATTCCTCCGCATCAATCTTTTGGCGGAAAAACCTATGGAGATCAGAGGCGATTTGAGATCATGAACGACCCTTCTGAGGTTTGATTTTTTCTCTTCAATGAAAGAGTGGAGAGATTCCAACTCCTTCTGGAATTGAGCCACATTGATTCTCTTTTCTGCCAATTTTTCTACCCGAAGCACCAATTCTTCCATTGAAAAGGGTTTGGTGAGATAGTCATCCGCCCCAATTTCCAGGCCATAAACCCTGTCTTCCGCCATGGCTCTGGCAGATAGGATCAAGATTCCCATCGCCTTGATTTCTTTATTTTCCGACCGGCGGATCATTTGACAGAGGTCCCAGCCATCAAGGTCAGGCATCATCAGATCGAGGACGATTCCATCAGGTTTCTCCGATTGAATCTTCTCCCAAGCCTCAAAGCCATTAAAGGCGGTAAACACGGAATAGCCTTTTGCCGTGAGGTGATAGAGAATCAATTCGACCAGGTCCTTCTCGTCATCGACGATCAAAATCTTTTTGCGATCCTTTTCATCTGAGCTTCCCTCGCTTGCCGTGCCTTCTTCACCCACCCCTATGGGAATTGGTTTTCTACGCCCCGTTTTTTCACTGAAGTAAAAGAGTGACAACTTCCTTTCCCGAATGGCCCTTTTAATTGCTTCTGTCTCTTTTTCTGAAAAGATGAGCGATTTCCATGAGCTGAGATGTTCTCGATCATGAAAATCAGAACAAGCAATATAGGGGAGTCCTTCAAGGGCCACCCTGTCAAAGAGATCATCACGATTGGCAATTTCCCAGGCATCGATCTGATTGAGATACTTGGCGCGGTGCTTCCATAAATGGAGGGGATGGCGTCGTATCGATTCATGATCCCCTTGGAGAAAGAAAGAAAGCTTCAAAGGGGGATGAGAGGCGATGGCCAGACCTCCCTGACGATGAATCTCATCAATGACACCCTCCGCCTCTTGATTGGGGTTGATCGGTTCTTTCAAATCGAGGCCGAGGATGTGGTAATCTTCAGAAAGGTTACATATTTCAAGACCAGGTATGACTAAAAGGTGGAAGGTCTGTTTCGCCCACTGGGAGGCCTCTTCAATCTTTTTGAAATAAGATGCAAGATCTCTGATCGATTTCCCTTCCTCATGAATTTCGAGACTGCGAGGAGTTTGGGTATCGAAGAGATGATCGGTGATAGCGATGACATCGAAACCGGCTTTCCCGTAAATTTTTATAATCTCCTCAATTGATTCCGTTCCATCGCTAAAGGTTGAATGAATGTGTAAATCAGCCATTAACCATTTTTTCATAAAATAATGATTACCTCCTCATGTGACAAGAAATTGTCAAAAAAATGAAATTTCTGTGACAGTTATCATTTAAAAACTTGACCTTCTTCTGTATATTTGTTATTTTCCATTTACCCTTTAGTTGATCTAAGATGGAAAAGAGGAGGGGATGATGGAGAAGAAAACTCAGATTTCCGTGATTTTAACCAACGAGCCAGGGGAACTGGCTAAGATGTGCGAAGTGCTGAGGGATGCCAATATCAATATTTTGGCGATGAGCATTCAGAATGCAAAGGACTCGGTCAAAGAACTTTATCAGATGAGGGAGAAGACCGGAAGAAGGATTGCACTGGCAGAGAGTTATCGAAGTATCTTAAAGGACTCTTCCGACTATTCCTTGATTCGGCTTCTGGTGGATCAGCCGGATGAGGCAGAGAAGGTGTTATTAAGGGCTAACCACCTTGTCCATACGGATCCAATCCTCGTCTTTAAACTGGTCAACCGACCGGGGATGCTCGGAAAGGTAGCAAAGCGATTTGGCGAAGCCGGGGTTAACATCGACTATATCTATGGTTCAACCAAAGAGGAGAATTCGGAAGCCATGTTTGTCGTCCACATCGCCGAATCAGATTATGAGAAGGTAAAAGGTTTCCTTCAGGATCTATGACCCTTAAAGAATCATCTCCTTGAAGAGGAATGGGAGAATCGGTTAACCCCTGGGCGGAAAGATCCAAGAATGGCCATCTTAACATCTTATCCCTGATAGGCTGGCAGGGTGAAATAGAACGTTGATCCTTCTCCGAGCTGGCTTTCAGCCCAAACTTTTCCTCCATGGGCCTGGACCAGATGCTTGACGATGGAAAGTCCCAATCCGGTTCCCCCTAATTCTTTGGACCTTCCCTTATCGACTCGATAGAACCGCTCGAAAAGCCTGGGCAGGTCTTCTTTTGGGATCCCGATGCCATTGTCTTGGATAGAGACCTCAATCTCTTTGGCATCCTTCCGGGCGACAGAGATCAAGACTTTTCCCCCTTCCCGATTATATTTCACGGCATTATCCAGGAGGTTGAACAGGATCTGCTCCAAATCATTTCGGTCTGCTTCCACCAGGAGAGGTTCGGGGGGATGATCTTTGGAAAATGTCACCTTCTTCTTTTCTGCCGCCCCCTGGAGAAGATCCAGAACATCGTCGATGACCTCCGCAAGGGAAAGAGGTTCCCGATGCATAGGAAATTCTCTTGACTCGATTTTGGAAAGCATTAGGAGATCTTCAACGATCTTTGTCAAACGATCGGTATGCCTCTTGATCACCTGGACAAATGAGAAAGCCACTTCTTCTTTTAACGCCCCATCAAGAAGGGTCTCGGCATATCCTTTGATAGTGCTCAAAGGGGTCCGCAATTCATGAGAGACGTTGGCCACAAAATCCTGGCGAACCCTCTCCAACTCTTTCAGACGGCTGATATCGTGGAAGACGGCGATGGCCCCCTCCTTTTCCTCCCCCTTACGTTCGGGCCTTGGGAAGGGAGTGATCGGGGCCACATAGACCTCAACGTTTTTCCCAGGACTGGAAGGAAGGGTCAAGTCGAAGGTTGACCTTTTCCCGGTCGTGATCGCCTGGTGGACCGCATCTTCGAGCTCTGAATGGCGGATCAGTTCAAGGAGCGATTTGCCAATGACTTCCTGAGGGAGAGAGAACAGTCTTCTCAGGGCTTCGTTAACCATTTGAATCCTTCCCCTTTCATCCACGACGAGCACGCCCTCTGCCATCTCTTTTAAAACCCTCTGAAGATGGTCCTTTTCCTTTAACCTCTCCTGAAGGGTCTTCTTCCAATTCGCGTTCAGTTCATCCATCGACCTGGCATATTGATCGTGGATCGATTGGACCATCCTTTTCAGTATGGGATAGAGTAAGAAAGCGATGACCGCAAAACTAAGCAGGGCGGAGGGGAGAAAGGGCTTCTTGTTAAAGAAGACGAGCCACCCCTGCAGAACCACCAAACAGAAGAGAGAGGCGAGGACCAGCCCGAATAACTTCCAGAGACTCCGCGAATTCATTCTCCCTCTTCCCGAAACCGGTATCCCACTCCCCGGATCGTTTCAATCCAATCTCCCGCAGGTCCGAGTTTCTCTCTCAATCGCCGGATATGGGTATCTACCGTCCGAGCGTAACCTTCGTAAGTATATCCCCAGACCCGATCGAGCAGGTACCCGCGGGTCTTGACGCGGCCACGATTGGAAGCCAGTTCGAGAAGGAGTTTGAATTCGGTGCTGGTCAGATGGATCGGAGTCCCTTTGATGGAAACGATGTGACGGTCGGCGTCAATAAAAAGGTCTCCGGTTTGGATGACCTTTCCCCCTTCTTCAGGGGTGACCTTTCTCTTAAGAATCGCCTTTACCCTCAACACCAATTCCCTTGGGCTGAAGGGTTTGGTGACGTAGTCATCCGCCCCCAGTTCAAATCCTACGATGCGGTCCACTTCCTCTGCCTTTGCCGTGAGCATCAGGATAGGAATGGAATGAGTGAGAGGGTTGGCTTTTAGCGCCCGGCACACGTCTGTCCCTTCCATCTCGGGAAGCATGAGATCCAGGATGATCAGCCCTGGTTTTTCCTTTTTGGCTCTCTCGAGACCGGAGGCTCCATCGAATGTTTTTAGGACCTTAAAACCGGACTGCTTTAAATGGTATTCGACCAAATCGGCAATATCTCTTTCGTCTTCGATGATTAAGATTGATTTCATAGAGTGTCTCTTAGTATCATTATATCAAACCATGGGAAGGATGCAAATATTTATTACAAAATAGACGAAATTAACTGATTTGGATCAGAGAAATTCAGACCAATCCTTTAACATTCCATATTTTTCCAGAAATTCTTTGATCAGTTGTTCAGCCACCACAAATCGCTGAATCTGGTTCGTCCCTTCATAGATTTGGGTAATCTTGGCATCCCTCATCGCCCTCTCGAGATTTCCCCCTTTCAGACATCCATAGCCTCCGAGGATCTGGACGGCATCGGTTGTAATCTTCATGGCCACATCCGAAGCGAAGAATTTACTCATAGCCGAATATTTGGTTGCATGTTTAAGTCCCTTATCCAGGTGCCAGGCTGCCTTATAGACCAAAGCCTTGGCAGATTCGATCATCGTAGCCATCTCTGCTAACATGAATTGCATCCCCTCCAATTTTGCAATGGGTTTACCGAATTGACGCCTTCTCATGGCAAAAAGGGTTGCGATCTCCATGGCACTCTCAGCAATGCCAAGGGCCTGAGCCCCAATGGCAGGTCGGGATCGGTTCAGGGTTTCCATGGCAATCTTAAAGCCTTCTCCTTCTTCTCCCAATAAGTTTTCTTGGGGGATGGGGGCCTTTTTAAAAGTGATGGTGCAGGAAGGAATGCCCCTCATCCCAATCTTATCATCTTTGGTACTGAACGATATCCCTTCTATTTCTTTATCAACTAAAAAGGCAGAGATCCCCCTCCTTCCTCGATGTGGATCGGTTTTGGCAAAGACGATATATTTATCAGCAACACCGCCATTGGTCACAAAACTCTTTTTCCCATCAAGGATATATTGCCTTCTCTCTTTTGTTGCCATCATTCTCATCGAACCCACGTCAGATCCTGCTCCAGGTTCGGTTAAACAGAAGGCCATGATCAGACGGTCTTTTGGGATTTGAGCACAGATTTTTAGGCCTTCCTCTCCCCCTGCATAGAGAAGTGGGAGGGTTCCAACGCTTTGGACGATCACTAAGAGTGACAGAGAGGCTGAGACCTTTGCGATCTCTTCCGATATGATACAGAAAGACGTGATATCCCCTCCCATCCCTCCGCACTGTTTTGGGATTAAAATCTGAAGATAACCTTTATCGAAAAAAAGGTTGGCCATATCGAAAGGAAACTCATCGCTCTCCTCAATCTCCTTGGCCCGGGGTCTCACTCCCTTTTCAACCACCTCTCTGACCTCTCTCAATAGAGGTTCATATTCTTCAGTAAATTCAAACATAGAAACCTCCTTCTTTTTATAGGCACGTTTTTCGTTATTCGTGGCTTTGACTGTAAATCGTAATAGAAAATTTTAGCATAGAGGTTATTGGAATGCCAAAGAACAGGGCTTTATTAGGAGGGGTGATTGAGATTCTTTGTGGGATGTGGTATGAAATTGAATGGTCCGATATGATTAACATTATTAAAGGAGTGAAGAATGGTTCAGGTTTTTTCGATCAAGACCTCAAAGCAGGTAGAATTCGTAGAGATCACCGACTTGGTTCAAGAGGCGGTTAAAAAAAGTGGTGTGAAGGATGGAATTTGTATTATCTTTGTCCCTCATACCACTGCTGGGGTCACGATTAATGAGAATGCGGATCCAAGCGTGGTTCAAGATGTGATCATGGAGTTGAATAAGATTGTTCCCTTTAAGGATCAATATCTCCATCGAGAAGGAAACTCTCCTGGGCATATTAAATCCAGTTTGGTAGGATGCACACTGAATGTCATTATAGAATCAGGAAGATTGAGTCTTGGAACTTGGCAGGGAATCTTCTTTTGTGAATTTGATGGCCCAAGGAATCGGAAAGTTCACGTGAAAGTAATCCCAGATGAACGATGAACCATGAACGATGACAATGAACTTTGAAGATCTTGTCGGTAAAGCAAGCAAGATATTTGAAAAAGAATCGAGATTGGTCCATCTCCCCCCAGAGGGAAAGGTTGTGTTTGTGGGAGATACCCATGGGGATCTGGATGCCTCTCAGAAGGTTATCTACAAATATCTAAAGAGCCCCTATCGAATTGTTTTTTTGGGAGATTATGTGGACAGGGGAGAGGAGTCAGAAGAAAATATCAACTACCTCCTTCGGATGAAGATTGAGCACCCAGAGCAAATTTTTCTCCTCGCGGGGAACCATGAAGGGTTTATGGTAAAAGAACTTTACCCTGCCAACTTTTGGGAATCTCTTTCCCTGGAGAAGAGGAAGGAGTATGGAATGATTTTTTCTATGCTTCCGCTTTGTGCCTCAACGGAGAATGGAATTTTGGCCCTTCATGGGGGATTGCCTGAATTCGAAACGATTGAAGCGGTGAATAGAATTGGGTTGGGAGATGAGCAGTGGGATCGGATCGTCTGGGGAGATTTTATAGAAAGGGAAAGCGGGGTGATAGGAAATTTCTGGGGGAGACCCCAATTGGGCTCTTCCTATTTTGATCGATTGATGGAGAGGTATCAAAAGAAGGTTTTAATTCGTTCCCATCAACCCCATGCCCCTTTGATGATGTTTAAAAAGAGGTGTATCACCATCTTCACCTCCTATGCCTATCTGCCCATCCGCACGATTGTTGTGGTTGACCTTGAAAAAGAAGTTCAGGACGCAGAGGACGTGGTGATAGAAAGGATATAATATAAGGTAAGGAGTGAAATGCCTAAGATCATCTCTTTTGACATGGATGGGACGCTTATTGACCCAGAATTTACAGACTGGGTATGGAGCCATGGCATTCCCACCCTCTATGCGAAGAAGAACGGAATTGAATTCGAGGAGGCAAAAGCCCTTGTTGAGGAGGAATACCGAAGAGTTGGAGAGGGCTCGATCGAGTGGTATGATATCAAATATTGGTTAAATTTTTTTGGACTGGATCCGAACTGGAAGGCCTTAATGGAACAATATGTTGATAAGATAAAAATCTATTCAGATGTGAACCATATTTTGGATCGGCTGAGGGATAGAAGTTCATTAATTATTACATCTAATGCGGGAAGAGAGTTCATTGACATTGAACTTGGGGCAACAGGCATTGGAAGATATTTTGATCGAATCTTTTCAGCCACCTCCGATTTTGGTCAGATAAAAAAGACGGTCGATTTTTATCAAAAAATTTGTGAAATTCTGGGGGTAGCCCCAGAGGAGATGGTCCACGTAGGAGACCATTATGAGTTTGATTACATCGTCCCACGCTCTATTGGGATTCATGCATTCTATCTGGATCGGTCTGAAAAGCAGAAAGGGAAATTTATTATTTCAGACCTGAAAGAATTAGAGAAGAAGGTTTAGGCAGATGCGGTTCATCGGACAGGGTAAATGGGTGGAGGAGTGAAGATTGAAAGAACTCATAATATAGCAGGAAATCCTCTATTTAAAATTCATTGGGCATGGGTCATATTAGGGTCCTGTTTCATTACCTTTTTTTTCAATTACAGTATTCGTATCGGAGCATACTCCATCCTCCTTCCTGAGATGGTCAAGGATCTTCATCTCAATATGGCTCAGGCAGGGATGATTCGGGCATCCTATTTTTTGACCTACATTCTGTTTTCTCCCCTCATGGGTTGGTTGATGGATCGACTGGGTGGGAGGTTTGTGATTAGTGCCTTCTGCCTCTTTTTAGGAGGTGGAACCATTTTAATGGGTTTCTCCTCAAACCTCTTCACAGGCATCCTTTTTCATGCAGTGGTTGGAATAGGGGCTTCAGCCATTTGGACCCCTGTTACAGCGCTGGTTCAAAAATGGTTTGGAAGTAAAAAGAGGGGGTTGGCCTTAGGAATTCTTTCACCCAGTTATGCGCTGGGTTTTGGATTAATGGGAGTCGTCCTTCCTATCATCGTAAAGAATTATGATTGGAGGTGGGGATGGTATCTTTTAGGCGTAGCAGGGGTTTTGTTAATTGGAATAAACTTTTTACTTCTCAGAGATGATCCCGAGAAGATGGGTCTTCTTCCATGGGGGGAAACCTCTAAGGTGGATATTGCTTCCTTACCCCATGAAAAATCGGTTTACACCATGGACATTCTCCGAAGACCTTCTTTCTGGTTCATTAGCCTCTCTTATTTTTTGATTTCTATTGGAGTCTATATTGTCTCGGATTTCATCGTTACCTATGGAGTGATGGAATTGAAGGTCCCTTATCCCACTGCCTCAAATTTTATAACGATTATGGCTTTAACAAGCATCACAGGAGGGTTAATCCTGACAACCATTTCTGATTATCTGGGAAGAATCAAGACCTTAATCATCACCCATTTATGTTTGATGGCGAGCATTTTTTTAATCATCGTTGCTAAGGCGGATATTGGATTATTGAGGTTGGGAATTGGGTGTTTTGGATTTTTTTATGGGCCAATATTTCCGTTGTATGCAGTCTGTGCAAGGGACTATTTTGAAAAAGAAGTTGCGGGGACAGTGATCGGCCTCTTTACCATATTTTATGGAGTGGGAGCCATGTTGGGGCCCATCTTGGGAGGGTATCTCTCGGATCTTACTCAGACCTTCAGATGGTCCTACGGCCTCGGGGCGTTGAGCGCATTGATGTCTGCCATTGTCATTTCAATCTTAAGGAAACCCAAACCTGTTGAAAAGGTGGATTGAAAGGCCTCTTTTTTTTATGATAAGATTAAAAAAGGGAAGGGTTGAATCTCAAAAACACATCGACCCTGATAGGTTGGACAAAGAGGGAGGAGGATGAAGCGTGGTAGCGCCAAGGATATTGGTGGTAGACGATGAGGAAATCGTTGGCGAGAGTTGCAAGCGAATCCTCGAAGAAGAAGGCTATGAGGTTGAAACCGCTCTGAGCGGGGAGGAAGCCTTTCGCAAGATGAAGGAGAGTCCCTATGATATTGTCCTGACCGACCTCAAGATGCCTGGAATCGATGGGATGGAGGTTTTAAAAACCATCCGGAAAGATTATCCCGATACGATCGTCATCATGATTACAGGGTTTGCCACGGTTGAGACCGCTGTTGAGTCAATGAAACTTGGAGCCTTTGACTATATCCCAAAACCCTTCACCCCGGATGAGGTTTCAATCGTTGTCAAGAAGGCGCTTGATCAGAAAACACTTCTTCTCGAAAACATCTATCTAAGGCAAGAATTGCAGGAAAAGTATGGATTTCATAACATTGTCGGCAAAAGCAAGAAGATGCAGGAGATCTACCGAATTATTGTAAAGGTGGCCCCCACGGATAGCACAGTCCTGATTTATGGCCAGAGCGGAACGGGAAAGGAACTCATTGCCAGGGCGATCCATTTTAATAGTCCCAGGAGAAATAAACCTTTTGTCCCAGTAGACTGTGCTGTATTGGCTGAAAACCTTTTGGAGAGTGAATTATTCGGGCATGTAAGAGGTTCTTTTACAGGAGCGGTTACTACCAAACCAGGGCTTTTTGAGGTGGCGGATGGAGGAACCGTTTTCTTGGATGAAGTGGGAAATATCAGCCTGGCTATTCAGGCGAAACTCCTAAGGGTACTTCAGGAGAAAGAATTCACTCCAGTGGGTGGAACAAAACCAAAGAAGGTGGACATCCGACTCATATCCGCAACCAATAAGGATTTGGAAAAGATGATTAAAGAGGGGACGTTTCGGGAAGACCTTTATTATCGATTAAATTTTGTTCCCATCTACCTTCCTCCTTTAAAAGAAAGACAGGAGGATATTCCCTTGCTGGCTGTCCATTTTCTCAAGAAATTTGCGGAAGAGATGGGCAAATCCATCAAGGGTTTCACTTCCGAAGCGATGGAAAAACTCATGAGATATTCATGGCCAGGCAACGTGAGGGAGTTAGAGAATGTGATTGGTCGAACCGTGGTCATGATCGATGAGGAAATGGTTCGTCCAGAACATCTCATTTTACAAACCCAAGATGAGAAAACGGAGTCGAAAATTACAATCCCGACCACCAGTGAGGAGTTAAAGGAGATTAAGAAACATATAAGGGAAAAGGCAGTTGAAGAAATTGAAAAGGCCTTTGTCCTCAGTGCATTAGAACGAAACAATTGGAATGTAACAAGGGCATCTGAAGAGGTTGGGATGCTTCGGCCAAATTTCCAGGCATTAATGAGAAAATATGGACTCCGTGCAAAAGAATAAAAAGGGGACAGGCTACTTTTTTATTTTTAATCCGTTTTTTTACTACAAAAAGTAGCCTGTCCCCTTTTTATTTAGGAGAGGCCATTGTCTGAATTCTTTAAATGGTTAATTGTTGGATGGTCAATTGTTGTAGTTGGAATCGCTGCCCTCGGATACATCCTTATTGTTCGTTATGGGGAGATAAAGAAGATTGATACGGACGATGTAAGTTTATGTTTTATTATAGCTTTTTTCTGCTGGTTGATCCCTATCATTGCTTTTTCCATATTGGCTAGGACATTGGGCTTTTAATAAAAACATTTTGTATAAAAATATTATTCTAATTAAAAATCAATAAGTTAAAAAAATGCCATTAAATCAAATAGGTTCGCGGGAAATTAGCCAATTCAGAAATTAAAACTATATTTTTAGTCAATTCAAGAATTCAAAATGTAATGTCTTTCACTAATTATTGAAACCATCCCATCTCGATCAACCCAATTTTTCCTGCCTAAAACCTTTTCCTTAAACCTCCCTCCTCAAAATTTTATATTTACCAAGACCAAAGCTTGTCCCTTTTCCAACATGCAGGTATTCTCCTAATAGTATATAAGGCATGAAAGGTGTAAAATCACCTTCAAAAAGAATTTCTCCAATAAGACCTCCTATTTTCATCTTTGTTGCCTGACGGTTGGAATAACGTTCTAAATCAAACCATTTTAAATCTGAGTTTATGACTTTTATTTTTTTAGCTTCTTCAATTAAACTTCTAAAATCGATATTCATTTCTTGGTCGCAATGAAAATAGGCAAGAA
>CAZFDM010000190.1:0-55012 GCA_964517975.1 uncultured Syntrophaceae bacterium | reverse complement strand
AACCAGAAAGGATCGGAGAGTCGTCGGAGCAATTCCTCTCTGCCAAATTCATCCATAATGAAAATTACGATCTCCCTCGAAAGACTCTTCATCCTCTGAAAGAGCCACGATGGGGCCTTTCCATAATGAAGTGGAAGATGTGCAACGCCTGTCCTCATTTCTTACCTTTACCCCTCAATACCTTGGCTCTCAACTTAGATCCTAAGAGTATTTCCATCATAATAATAATAATAATAAGAACGCATTTCAAAATATTGCAGTAAATAATACTACAATTGCAGTTAAAAACCTACAATTTTAACCCGAGTAACTCTGAATATTTTCCCTAAATGTGATCATTAACCCCCTAATGTGAAACTGCTCCCAATTTTGCGGAATCACTTCTCCTGAGAAGATTTTTTCATTTGTTCAGCCATCCATTGTTGAAGATTTGTAATGGACTTTCCAACTGCGGAACCCTCGATCGTTTTCACAGCAATCTCCTGGACCTGTTGGTAGGCCTTTTCCAGTTGCTGAGTAAGCTTAGTAATCTGTTCGCTCTGCTCTTTTACAATCTTTTCAAGAGATTCAATCCTTGTAGTCAAAACATTTCGCTCACCTATAAAATCCTTCTTCATCAACTCTTCCCTATTTTTGGCTTCAAGATTTAACCTCTCAGTTGTCTCTTTGACTGCCTTCGAAACTGCAGCTTCCAATTCCTTAGGAAAGGAATTAACCCTTTTCTTTAATTCATTCAATTCTTCCTCTTTTCCAGCAATTGCTTTTTCCCTTTCTTTCAATTCATTCTCCATTTGTTCCCTTTTGAGCTGAATTTCCCTTTCAAGCTTTGCCTTCTCATCCTCAAATCTGTCTTTTGCCAATTTTTGCTCTCTTTTAAATGAATACTCATACTCTTCCTTCTCCCTTTCTCGTCTTTTTTTCTCTATAAGGTCACGTTCTTTAACCTCCTCTTCGTACTTCTTTTTCTCTTCCTCCTTTTGCTTTCGAAGAGCTTCAATCTCCTGAGTTATAGCCTCTTTTTTCTCAGCCATCTCAATTTCAAATGCTTGGCGCTTCTGATTCTGAGCCTCAATCAAAGCACCCAGTGTTACGGCTGATCTCTCAATCTCATAAAGCTCCTGAAGCTCTTTTTCCTTCAATGCTATAGCATTTTGGATTGCCTTAAACTTATTCACCTCTTCCTCAAGGCGATCAGAAATCTGTGCTAGCATCTTAGATGTTTCTATCTTCAGATTGCTTATCTCCCTTGAAACACCCTCTGTCGACAACGACTCTGCAACCTGAATCATCTCCTTTGCCTTCTTCTCCTCAAGCCTCTTTTCGGGTTTTATCTCTGCATCCCTTTGTGCTTCCAATTGTTTCAAAACTGCATTATAGGCCTCCAACATTTCCTGCTTAGTATGGGATAAAGTAAGTTTTTTGGGTTGAAATTTCTTTTCTTCCATAGTTTTTATCCTTTCTGTTTTAAGATTCATATTTCAAATTAATCATTTTTATAACCACGCCGACTCTTATTCCCAAACTTATCTTCCACAATGAACTCGTCTTCTATATCAAAACTACCCAAATTGTTCTTTAAAAAATTCAGATAACCGAACTCTCCCATAACACCCCCACTTATAGTCCTAACGGAGATCATTAATCTTAAAAACACCTGACCAACCTTATGATGATTCATATTAAATTCCCACGACCTTATATTGCTCTTATATAATTTCCATAATTCTCGTGTCAACTCATCCAATTGTCCCTCTTCGGGCGATTGATTACTCATATGAATTTCATAAATCTTCCTATAAGAATCAAATACTGATTTGTCTGTAATTCGAAAATTTCCATTTACATAAATATCCCTCACCAGTGTCTCAATCTCTCCTGCCATTAACGCAACCTCCTTATCCTGAAAAATATCATCATACTCCCCGTGCGGAACACTTGCCATCAATTCTGAAATTTTTCTCTCTTCTGTCCGTTTTCTCTGATAATCCACCCCTTCCAGATATCTACACCCTTCAGGACAGTCTATCTTTTTAAGCCTACTTTCTGCACAACAAGTAGGACAAAGAAAATTATCAATTGGAGAACAATACCTCTTTCCTTTTTGAGTCTTACAGAACCAACACTTTGTCATTTCTCATTACCCCATCTATTCGAACTAAACTACTACCGCCTGAAGGCGGTAGGTTTGAGTTCGGCTGCAAGCCGACTAAAGTTCTTCCTCGATCTTGAAGTCCTTGTCGGGAGGCTCAAACCCTTGTTGTTCGATATACTTCATGATCACTTCGTCGGTCACATTGCCGGAACTGGCCGCAAAATAGCCCCGAGCCCACATATGCCGCCCCCAAAACGCCCGACTCAAACTCTTATACTCCATCAACATCTTTCGGGAAGTCTTCCCTTTGACCGATTGCATCAATTCGCTAACCGAAATGTGGGGCGGCACCAACACAAAGATATGCACATGCTCCTTCGAGATATGCCCCTTGAGGATCTCCACATCATTTGCCTTACATATCTCACGGATCAAATCTCGCACTCGCTCGGCAATCTCCCCCCCCCAAAACCGGCTTGCGGTACTTGGTGACCCACACAAAGTGATATTTCAGATCATAAACGGTATGGCTCGATTTCCGGTAGTTTTCCATACCGCAAGCATACTAAAGTCTTCGCCTAAAGGCGAGGGTTTTTCTCCCAATCCCCGAGGGGGCAATAAGAAAGAATACCTTAGAGTCCGATGGATAGACTAGACTAGCCTATTCTTTTCTAAACGGAATCACCTTATTTTCTGACGTCTCTTCACTTTTTGGGATTACCTTTTGGAGGAGAATCGGTGAAACATTCCAATGCTGGCCATCGTTAGTAATTACTGTTACAGTCTTACGGTTGTAGCGAGTAACCATCCCGACTATTGGTGATCGGCCCTCAGGTTGAAAAGTTACACGATCCCCTATGCTAAATTTAAGCATATCCTCATGAGCATGCTTCTGCCTTAGGAAGCGCAAACGTTGAACAATCCTGTTATTTAGGTCAATAAGTTCCGATTCACTGAGTTGATCAATATCTATCTTCATACTTCTATCCCTCCAATTAATAAAGCTTATAGAAGATTTGGTCGATAAGCCAATCGGATTTGTTGATTTTTCCTTATCATTTAGAAATTTGGACCCATCCCCAATTCTTGTTGAAACCTTATTCAGATAGGGAACCAGATAGTTTTCAATGACCTGATCTTTTATTTTTGACTAGGGTCTTTTTGCCTTAAAGAATTCGTTTTCTGTTTTCATGTTTTATTGATTCTTCTCAATAAACTCTTCCACTTCTCTTTTTGCCTTCTCTAAAAGTTCTTTTGCCTTTTTGTGTGCTTGGTGAGATTGGATAACCAAATCAGCAATTTTTTCTTGGGTGGATTTTGGAAGAATAGGAACTTGTAATTTTTTAATTTGTTCTGGCTTCCAATGGACAATGACCGATCCACCAACGTCTCGGTCAATCTGCATTTGTCCAATGATTGAATTGATGCAAAGCGCTAAATATTCGGCTTCAATATCTTCTTTAGGTTTTAATCTTATAATTCCTCCTGCGATTATACCTTCAAGTGATTCTTTCAGCACATAGCCAATACCAGGATTTGCATCTTTAGTAAGTAAAATTTCTCCAGGCCTTGGCTCAAAATCTTTTTTTAATTTCTGATATAACCCATCGCTCAGATATTTTTGGTCTTTATCAATTAAGCCATGTTTAGAAATATTGCTAACTCGAATAAATAGTTTGCCTTCGTTTTGATATTCTTCACTTCCAGGTTCAAATCCTTTCTTTAACGAAACTAAATCACCGAGAGCTTTAAGATTCTGCTTTTTAATTTTCTGTATTATTTTCTCATATTTCGGGTGGAAATATTCGGCATCGGCACGGTAAGCAGATTTTACCTCGGAGAGATTGACAATATAAGATAACTCCTCCGTCGGTTTGAAATCCTTTAAGCCTAACTCCTCCAAAAGCAAATCTTCAGCTTGGGAATAAAGAAATTTAGATTTGCCATGTTCCTCTTTTGCATTCAAAACAGTTAAGGCTATGGATTCCTGTATCTTCGGCGAAGGTGTAAAAACAGGCAAAGACTTTAGATCTTCTATGTTAAGGCCAGTTTGAACAGCGCCCCGGACACTTCGTTCCAAAAGTTTTCTACCATATTGTGAGTTAAGATAGGCAATAAAATAATAAGGATTAATAAAATCAGTACGAAAAACTGTGCTCTTACAACTAAATATAGCAGGAATTATAGAGCTATCAACAATTGCAGCGTTACCAAGCGTTCCGACCACTGAAACAAGAATGTCATGCTCTTTAAGTGAATATTTTTTAAGTCTTTCGTAATCTTTCTCTGGTATATAAACATTATCACCATCGAGGAGAAAAAATTCTTTTACGTCTTTGCCACGAACATATCTATATTGAGTTCCGGAGGTATAATTTTCAACACCAAATTCGGAACCAAACGGGCCAGTAATAAATCGTCCTTCTATATTGCCCCAAAGTTTATATGACTTTGTCGAAAGTATTTTCTTTTCTAATTCTAAATATTCCGGCTGGTAATATTCTGCATCCAGTCGACATGCCCTTTCAAGTTTAGATTTTTGGATAATGGAATAGGTTATCATTCACACCACCACTCAAATTTCTCTCTCTTCGCAAACTTCACAAATTCTTCGGCAATCTCGTCCAAATCATCATCAAGCTTTAGCTTTTCTGAAGTTTCGAAGATACCACCTTCGGATTTTACTCTTTGCCCTTTTTCATTCAGAAAAATATACTCGCCAGAGTTATCTTTCCCTGATTTCTTTGAAACTGCCATAAATATGGGATAATCCTCTAATGGTTTCTCATCTTCTCCCCATTTCTTTAAGAATAAGACGGAGGTTTTTGTCCCTGTGCCTTTTGCTGGGGCTGGAAGTTTAAAGGTATTTCCTTCCAATCCAACCACTGCCAGGATTCGGGCTTTTTCGAAAAGCCATAATCTAAGCCATTCCATATTCGTGTTATTATAAACTCCCTGTGGCAATACGATTGCCATTCTTCCACTGGGACGAAGGGCATCCAAAGACCGCTCTATAAATAGTAAATGCCTTTCAACCTTTTGTTTAAGCTTCCCATCCTTCTTGGCAAATTCATATTGCCGAAGAAGGCCAGAATCTGTAATCTCACCTGCAAAAGGAGGGTTTGTCATCAATATATCAAAATTGAGGTATCGATAGGTCTTCCGGTTTTCTTCGTTTTGTTTTGGATTATCGAAATTCCTCAGAAGTGATTTCAAAGAAGCCCTTGCCTCCTCTGCTTGCTCGCCCACCCAGTCTCTACCATCTAAAGAATTACGCTTAAAAATATTGTGTCTTCCATCACCAGCAATGAGCATCAAGGCTTGAGATATACGACGCATATTATCATCGAAATCAATCCCATAAAGATAGCGATTAGCATATTTTTGTTTTGCTGTTGTTGAGGCAGATTTTAAGTCATTATCCCATACCCAATACATTGTATGAAGTAAGAACCCTCCTGATCCACAAGCTGGGTCAATCACATATTCATTCTTTTTAGGATTAAGCATTTTCACGCACATCTTTATCACATTGCGAGGTGTAAAGTATTGGCCCTTTTGCCCTTTTGAGACCTCTGCAATCAAATGTTCGAAAGCACGGTCTATAATTTCCAATTCCTCCCTGCCTGAGCCAAAAAATTTCTTATCTTCTAAGAAAGGAACACAGATTTGAAGTTGTTCTGGTGACAGATCGATTTTTGATAATGGGTTAAAAATATCTTTCCATTCCTCAATTGCGCCTTTAAAAAGCTCATCATTGATTACAGCATAAGTCTTTTTGGGCTCTTTATATTGTCTGAAATAGACCTCCCTTTTTGTCCGAAAATTCTTGGCTTGATCTTCGTCATAAAGTTTTGCATAGATCAACTTAAAAACTTCCTCAAAGACATTGACGCCAGCCTGTGCCAAGACCATCTCCTCAAGCCTTGAAATTATGAAGGATAGGTCAAACTTCTCCTGCAATTCATCATAGATCCTTTTCTCTTCAAAAAGGTCGTCCCATGTCTGATTAACATTGGGGATGTCCGAAAGGGTGGTTATATATTCTTTCGGGTAAGGGCGATATAGTATAAATCGCTGGATACCGTTTGACCAAACTCCACCTTCCGCCCCTTCTGCACTTAAATAAGACTTCAATTGTTCTTCAGCCTTTTTTGCATTTGGCTGTTTTAACTCAAAAATAATGTAAGGTGTAATCTTATCCTCTTTATACAAAACAATGTCAGCCGACTTCTCCCGAACTTCGGTGCCGAATTGCACTGACTTCTCAACTTCAATCCTCTCTAATGGATACTTATATTCCTGGGTTAACTTAATCAGCCAAAGTTGACGGATGACCTCCTCGGGTTTTCCTATCTTTTTATTTTTATCGTAGATGAATATATCTTTACTTCTTTTTAAGCAATGGACATAAAACTTCCCATCCTCTTTTTCAAAGGCTTTGATCCTTTTTAAGATATTTTTAGAAAACTCCTGCAATCCATGTTTTACGGAAGAATCTTTAAAAACAAGGTCTAAGATCTCATCGGCCTTAACTTCTTCTTCTAAAGGTTTGTAACTTATTTTGTTCATGGCCTTAAATCAATCCCCTTTCCTTGAAGCTAAAAAAATTACTTTTACCGATAACGATATGGTCTAAAACCTCAATGCCTAAAATTTTCCCGGAGTCTACTAATTTCTTGGTGATTTTTATATCATCCTCTGAGGGTTCGGGGTCTCCGGAGGGGTGGTTATGGGCTAAAATTACAGAAGCAGCGCTGTGGGTGATGGCATCCTTAAAAACTTCCCTTGGATGAACCAAGCTGGCATTGAGTGTGCCGATGGAGATAGTGGAAATTCCGATAATTTTATTACGAGGATTCAGAAGAATAAGCTTAAAATGTTCCTTCGCTTTATCCTTAATACTTGCTCGAATAGCTTTTACAACTGCCTCAGGTTCTTTGATATCAAAATTTTTCAGCTCCGGTTCTAAGTCCTCTCTCTTTCCAAGTTCAAAACAAGCTTTAATCTGGGCTGCTTTCGCAAGACCAATCCCCTTTATTTGGGAGAGTTCCTCTATGGTTGCCTGACTTATCGCCTTGATATTGCCAAACTTTGCCAACAATTCCTGGGCAATACTCATTACGGACTTCTTAGGGATACCACGACCAATGACCAGAGACAAAAGCTCTTGAGCAGAAAGAGCCTCCGGACCGAATTTCTGAAGCCTTTCCCGAGGCCTCTCTGATTTTGGAAGATCGCGAACAGTAAAAGACGAGTCTCGGGTCACTAAAACCCTCCCTTAATCTTCACAAAATTGATCACCTCTTTGGCCAAACGAATAGCGTTCTTAGCATCGTTCTCATCAAACGCCTTTGAAGGAATGCCACCAGGCAAGGCATTGGGGTAACGAGTGGGAATATAATATTTATCGAGGGGGGCAGCATTGATATCTAATTGCTTAAATTCTGGATCAAATGTTTGGGCATCTTTACAAAGTTCTGCTACAGAATGCCCCCACACCTCTTCAGCCCCTTTTGAATAAAGGTAAGCCTTCAATCCCTTCTCTGCCGATTGCTGAGCAAGAAAACAGGCCACGTTGTATCTTCCACCAGAACGATTAAACTCCGCATCGTCAAGGTCTTGTTCTGCCTGCAAAAGCCAACGGCGTGCTTCATTCATTGGATTCGACTTCATACAGTAGTCTCCCCTCTTTAACAGCCCTCCTTAAGAATAAATTGGTTAACCTCATCTCTTCAAATTCCTCAGTGGTGTAAACAAAGAAATCGATGCCATAGCGGGGTCTGACCGCTTGGTAAATTTCATCCAATCGATCCAAAAAACGCTGATTTGATTCCTTAATAATCAACAGGTCGATATCACTGGACCGATGGACTCTTCCGACAGATAACGAACCAAATAGGATAATCTTTTTTACCCCCAAGTTTATCAGAATGGGAAGGACTCTATCCAATTCTTTTTCCAGGCCCTTCTTCCTCTTTTCAGATAATCCCAACTTTATTGCCATATTTCGTTCTCTATCTTCTTCCAAACTCTATCCAAATTCTCCTGACTCCGAACTCTCCGATCCGAGGAGAGGGAATGAACTCAGGATTATAGCAGGTGTATATTTCCAATCCTAACTCTCCGAAGACCTTCTTCCTCAGCCACCTCTTTACATCTAAAAGCAAAAGCCCTTGAGGTGGTGGGAAGGTCTTTAAAAAAGAATTGGGGATAGAAGGCCAATAAGGAATAAGGAATCTCTGGGTCAAGGGATGCAATCCATCTTGAAATCGCCCGAACCTCTCCCTCATCAATATACCCAGGGACAAGAAGGGTGCTGGCAATCAAGGGTGGAGGGTTAGGCCTTTTTCTGATCCACTGGCTGGCCCGTTCAAAATTCTCTTGGGTCCTTTTATTAGAAACGCCACAGAGAGCTTGGTGAAGGGAATCGCTCCATGCCTTGATATCAAATTTGACACATCCTCCGGAGGCTAAAGAAATCGCCATCACCTCTTCTAATAGATGGGGATTCATCGAACCATTGGTCTCCCAGCAGATACGAAGAATCCTTCCTTGAGCCTTTTCCAATGCCTTCTTCGAGGCCTCGATCGAATGGGGAAGTTGAGGAGTGGGGTCACCACCAAAATAACAGATACAACTGGTCTTCTCATCGACCGCCATTGCCAGCCTTTCAGGAGTAACCCTGTCTTTATCCCAAACCCTCTCCCGATAAGTCCAATTCTGACAGAAGAGACAATCGAAGGAGCATCCATGATAAAAGACCGCCAGGTTCTTAAAACCATATTCAGGTCCATCCGTATAGGCATATTGGGGATATCCAGCGCCTGTCCCACCAGGGCAGACCCAATCCGCAACACAATTTGTTGGCAATCCATCATAATACCAACTGACATTCCCTTCTTCCGGAGAGACTCCACTGAGGACTCCTCCTTTTTGTGTCCTCAATCCACAATATCCCCATCCTCCCTCAGGGACTCTACACTGGTTGGTGCAGATTGAACAAGGAATCCCGGCCTCATCCTTTGGAGGCCGATTAACCAACCGGAAAGGGGCTCGACATCGGTAGTGGGCCTCCTCAATAAGAGGTTGAACGGTCTCTCCCCCTGATCGAAGACAATCCAAGCAGACCTGGAGGGCCTGAGAAAGAATTTTAGCCTTCTTTCCACAGGCAAGGCATTTTTTCTCTTGTGCCTCTGCCTTCCTGAGGGGCACCCCTTTACTCCATAATTTTATAAACGGTATCGTGTTCTCTTGTTCTGTCTTTCACTTTAATCCCAATATCTGCGCCAGGGCCTGCCTCCTGAACATTCTTATTCTCAATCTGCATGGACTCAACCGTCTGGGTGATATCAGTGGTATGCCCAACAATATGGATCTTATCTCCGACCTTTAAGGTATCCGTAAGCCGAATGGCCGCCACGCTTATCTTCCCAAAAAATTTGATCACCTCACCGACTTTCTTCTCTTCCATCTTCTTCCTCCTTTCTAAATTTGAATTTCACTCCTATCTTCTCGATCGCCTTTAAAACCTCCTGGGTTTCAATGGATCTTAAACAGTCAAAATGTCTGCATAGAAAGAATCGTTCTTCAGAGCAGGGGGAACAGGGGATCTCTCGTCGAACAACCAAAACCCTTTCTCCTTTTGGAGACCACACCTTTGGATCCGTAGGTCCAAAAATTGCAATGGTCGGAATTCCCAGTGCAGAGGCCATATGGGAGATGCCAGAGTCGTTTCCAACAAATAGCCCGCACCCCTCCATTACCGAAGCAAGTTGAAGCAAAGAAAGTCCCCTTACGATAATGGGTGGAGGGTCTCCTATCCTCTCAAAGGCCTTTTGAACCTCTATCCCTTCTGCTGGGCCAAGGACAATGAGAAAATGGACGAGGAAGTGATTCTTCAGGGTTTGAACAAGTTCAACAAATCTTTCCAATGGCCAGACCTTCTTTTTGCTCCCACTCCCTGGATGAACCACTATCACTCCATCCCTTCCCTTTCCATCCAAACCTTTCTCTTTCCAAAATTCCTTTGCCCAACTTCGGTCCGTCTCGTTTAAATAGAGTTTAGGCAAAGACTCTGAAATGGAAAAACCATATCTGGAAAGTTGACGGAGGAGGTGGTCTGTGAGGTGGATCCTTTCATCCCAAGTTGGAAAAGAATTGATAGGAAGGACTACACCCTGACAGATTCGATTAAGGTTACGAAGAAGGATCCCCCCTTGATCTTTCCCAAAGAGGACTATCAGATCAAATTTTTTGAAGAATTCTGAGAGCGTATAATCTAAAAATCCGTTCTGGACAAAGAAAGTAGCCATCCCTTTCTGATCGATGGAAAGAACCTGCTCCGCATAAAAATGCCCCTCTACCAGTTCAAGAATTCTTGGATATCCGAGAATGACCACCTTTGAATGGGGAAAAGTATTCTTTAGATTTTTTAAAACTGGAAGGGCCAGAATGAAATCACCCAATGCCCCTTGATGAATAATCAGCATCGTAAGAACTTCTGATCTGTTCTTTAAAATGGGTTGTGCCATCTTTCCTTTCCCCTCACCTCAGGAAATTCTCTCCAGACGCTTCCGAACATGTTCATCATCAGGGTTGATCTGGAGAACTTTTTTGTATTCCTTCTTCGCTAAAGGATACTTCTTCTGTTCCTCATAAAGGACACCCAAATTAACCCTTGCCAAGATGTATTGAGGATTGATGTGAAGGGCTTTTTTCAATTCTGAAATGGCCTTTTCATACTGTTTTCGATCACTATAAAGTAGGGAAAGGTTGTAGTGAAGATCTGCATAATTGGGATTGAGGCTAACCGCCTTTTTCATATTCCAAAGGGCTTTCCGTGTTTGCCCGATCAAACCATAAAGATAACTGAGATGAGCATACCCCATACCGTAAAGGGGATTGATCTTTAAGGCCTTCTGGTATTCCTGAATCGCTTTGGAATACGATCCCTGAAAATAATAAACTGCTCCAAGATTAGCATGGAATAGGAATTGATCGGGATTCCATTTCGCCGCCTTTTTCAATTCCTGAACTGCCTGGGTAGGTCTGCCTTTTTGGGCAAGGTAAATTCCAACGAAATGGTGAAGTTGGGCGGAGTGGTAATTTTGAGGAAACCTCTTTAAAAACTCTTCTGCCTTTACTCCAGGATCAAGCCTTCCTTCTTTCCAGAAACCGTTCTTTTTATAGAAATCGACATAATAGGGACAACACTGAATCGCCTTTCTCATCTGAGAAAGCGCCTCCCTCTTTCTTCCCCTCTTGAGATAAACCATTCCTAAAAGATGGTGAAGGTGCCCTCCCTTTGGAGATTTTTTCAATTCAGCGAGAAAGATCTTTTCGGCCTCGGTCCCTCGTCCCATTTCAAGGTATAGGCAACCAAGGTTAAAGGTTGCCTCCTGATAGTTTGGATTGATGCGAAGGGCCTTTATAAAATGACTCTCTGCTTTCCTTCGATCTCCTTGAGCAATGAAAAGGAGACCTAATTGATGGTGGAGGTCCGCATAATTGGGATGGGACTCGAGAGCCTTCTCTATCTCCCCCAAAATCTTTCTATAAATCTGATCGGGTTTTCTCCTCATCTTCTTCTTCCTTCATCTCTTCTGCCTTCCTTTTCTTTTCTATAGGAACCCATTGTCCCCTTTCCTTCCTCCAATTTTCGAATTGGAAAAGGACATCGGAAACCCCCGGAATATTTCTTAACTTCTTTTCGAGAGAAAAGAGGGTTTTTTCTGAAATCTCTTTAACCTTCTCTTGATCCTCTCCCGCTAAGTGTCGGGGAAGTTGAAAAACCCCTCTCAGATAAACCACCCCCCTGATGCTACCGAAATCCAGTTTCGAATAATCGATGCTGGTCCGTATCAGGATACGTCGAATATTAGAAAAAATGACAAAGTCCTCTTTGAGCATCTATGGAACCTCAAATGAAAGAGACCTTCCCTCAACCCTTAGGTCTTTGTCTCAAGGGCCCTTTCCATTGCATCCAATAGTTCCTCGGGATCATAGGGCTTCTTGATGTAAAACCTTGCCCCTAACTCCATGGCCCTTCCCTCAGCATTTTTTTCTGGACTTCCGGTGAGGAAGATGATGGGGATGGCTCGGGTATCGTCCGACTGCTTCAATTTTTCAGCCACACTAAACCCATCCCCTGCTGGCATTCGGATATCGAGCAGGATCAAATCGGGATTCTCTTTATGGGCCATAAAAATCCCTTGGGCTCCATCGTAAGCCACGACTACCTCATATCCTTTGGACTGAAGTCGAATCATCAAGGCCTTCACAATATCCCTTTCATCATCCACAATAAGAATTTTTTTCTTTTCTTTCATCGTCTCTTCTTTCTTACTCATCTTTCCAAATCGATCCTTTCTTCTATCCTCTTTTTGTAAAGAGGATCCCCTTGGAGCCAAGTGAGCATTTTATCCCTTTTCTCTTGAAACGGACCTATCTCTTTCTTCTCCATAGGCATTCCTGACGAAAAGGTCTCTCTTAAAGGATTTCTAAACCTCCCATCTTTGGCCAACCGATAGTCTAAATGGGGTCCTGTAGAAAGCCCGGTTGAACCCACATAGCCGATGACCTGTTTCTGTTTGACCGAAACCCCTTTTTTAATTCCTTGAGCAAAATTAGAAAGATGGCCATAAAATGTCATATATCCATTTCGGTGTCGGATGACGACCTGTTTTCCAAACCCTCCGTTCCATCCACATTGAACCACGGTCCCATCTCCCACCGCCCACACAGGGGTCCCTATGGGTGCAGCATAATCTACCCCATGGTGGGGAAAGACCCCGCCAAGAATGGGATGTCTTCTTGCCTGGGTGAATCTTGAACTGATCCTCATAAACCTAAGTGGAGCCTTTAAAAAAGGCTTCCGAAGTGAAATCCCTTTTTCATTGTAGTAATGCCCTTTATAATATATTCCACGAATCACTCGATCTCTCCGTTGATATTCAACAGCATGGATCGTTCCATACTGAATAAACTGGTCTCCTTTGTAAACCTTCTCAACGACCACCTTAAACCGATCCCCTTCCCTCACGTCTTTGTAAAAATCGATTTCCCAGGCCAAAATTTCAGCAAAGGCAAGGGTCAACCCATCCTCTTCACCCAAAGATTCCATGGCCTCAAACAGCGACAATTTAATCTCTCCCGATACCTTTACCAGGTAGGTCTCTAAAGGGATTCTCTTTTTTTGAACAAAATAGCCATGTTCCCCTTTCTCAATCTCATAAACCTCCGTGGGACCCGCCTCATAGATAAATTTAACCATCTCTCCTTTCCCGTCAGTGATGAGACGGTAAGCCCCTCCCTTTATCTTTTTGAAATTGATGTAGGGTTTTAATTTTGAAATGACCAGTTCAATCCAGTGAAGGGGGATCTCCTTTTCGACCAACGATTGAAAGAGAGTCTTCTTTTGTTTGATATCTCCTTCGATAGTCTGAGGCTTTACCTCCTCTGGTTTGGATACGACCGGTTCAGTCCCTTGCGAGGGAGGAATTGTGGGTTTAGAAGGAATCAAGAAAAAATAAGCGGTCAGGAAGAGCCCTGCAAGGAGAACGCCAGAAAACAGGAGCCACCTCCTCTTTCTCCTTCGTGCTTTATGGGGAGACCATCTCAGACGATCCAATCTTTTCGATTCAAAATACTTCATCCTCAGGCCTTTGCTTTTTTATCCTACTTCTCTTAATAATTCAGCCGCATACTCAGGCGGAGTGGGATTGACAAAAAAACCTGTTCCCCACTCAAACCCTTCCCTCAATCCAATCCTTAGTCGGGTTTCAATATGCCAATGATATTCGTTTCGATGGAATCTGCTTTGGACGGGAGAGGTGTGGAACGTCAAACTATAAGGTGGATCGGATAGGAGTTTATAAAACCGAACAAAAAGGGAGTGGAGGGCAATGGAGAGATCTCCTCTTTCCTCCTCTGTGATTTGATCAAAGTCAGGGGAGTGATTTTTGGGAATGACCCAGACTTCGAAAGGATATCGGGAGGCAAAGGGTGAATAAACCAAGAAATGGACGCTCTCCAAGACGATCCTCTTTTTGGCGGAGATCTCCTCTTTGATCATATCACAGAAAATACACCTCTCTCGCCTTTGGTAGTAATCCAATACTCCCCAGATCTCCTCATCAATTCTTCGAGGAATGACCGGCATGGCCACCACATGGGAGTGAGGATGACGGTTGAATATCCCTGGATAATTCTTTAGAATAAGAAACTGTTCAAATCGCCGATCCTTCTTGAGGTCGATAAACCTCTCTCGATAAGCAAGGAGAATCCTCTCAATCTCGGGGGGGGTCATCGTGGCCAGGCTCTGTTGATGGACCGGGCTCTCCACCACAATCTCATGGGCACCAATGGCCTCCATCACGTCGTACATCCCCTCAGGTCTTCGATCAAAATCTCCTTCGATATGGAAGAAAGGAAATTTATTGGGGACAACCCGAACCAACCATTCACCCTTCTCTGTTCTCATGGAAAAGGTCTCCTGAGGAGTCATTGCCTCATGACCCGGACAGAATGGACATTCTCCCTCTGGTTCTTGGAATCGGTAGGGTGGTTTAAAAGGAAGATAATCCGATGGTCCTTTGGGATGATCGGTTGTGGTCACTACCCACATTCTCGTTACGGGTTCCCTTCTCAATTCTGACATCGATTTCTCCTATGAGAGGAGGGACTGGTAGACATAAGGCCTTGTCCGATGGGAAATTTCCTTTCCTCTCTTGGTAGTTTTCTCAACTCTCACAACCAGCCGCTTCTTATAGAGGTTAAGGAGCCTCGTCCCGCTCGTGTTCATCCCTATCCCTTCCTCATCTGAGAGTTCCCTTAGGGTTAATTGCCTCTTTTTCATCACCTGGTTTAGGGTTCGGACCAAATAGTTGTTGAGAGATCCGATGACTCGCCAACCTCCAGGGCCAGTGGTCAGGACAGCCAATCTCTTCCTTTCTAAGGCAACAGAGATGTTTTCTGCCTGAGAGGGGTTTAATCCCCTTAAAAGAATAAACTTTTCTCCATATTCGCCACTCCACAATCGCGATATGATTTTGGCAATGACTTCATCAGCCCAAGAAAAATCAATGGGCCCTATTCCTGAAAAATCGAGAATAACTTTCTGACCTTCTTCCTTCTCTCCAAGAAACTTTTCAATGGCTTCCCTGATCCGAATTCCCCGGATACGTCCGGTCATCTCTTTGGATCCATTTTTAAGAAGTCCATTGGTTAACTTTTTAAGCGAGAGAGTATGGATGTTCATTTTTTCTTCAATTAATTCAGTTGAATTAATTTAAATCAAATTTTCAGAGATTTGTCAAGCCCTTTAAGGTTTTCAGGGGGAATGCCCCACTGCTTTGAAAGAGGAGAGTTTCTTGATTCGAGCGCAATGTTAGATTCTTACACATTGAAGTCTGAGAATTTATCTCTAACACGTGAGAACAAGTGGTGTCATGCTGAACTTGGTTCAGCATCTTGTTTTGTCCAAAAGGTGAGATCCTGAAACGAGTTCAGGATGACAACTCTGTGAAATTTCAAATATTTTTGTTTAGAGTTAAAGGAAGATGATCCACCAATGACAAAAGGGTGGATGTTCCTAAAAAAGAGTTAATGGAGGGTTGTTTCAGAACCTCCCTTAATCCTAAAGGGACCTTCCCAGGGATGTTGGGTCTCGTCGACAAATCGGTCTCGGCAACTTTTGCAGAGGAGGAGATTGAATTCCTCGTAGACCTCCTTCTCCAATTCCTCGGGGTCCATCTCCTCCACCTGCCTAAAAAGGTGTCTTAACTGTTGGTCAACTCCCTCTTCTGGCTCCAGAAGAATTCCGTCAAAGTCGGCAAAGACTCTGATATTCACGACATAGTTCAGTCCTCCAGGTTGAAGCCTTTTCCCACACCGAAAACAATGTCTCTCTTCCATCATCCTTCCGCTTTCTCCTTTAAACTCTTCTCATAGGGGATAAGATTCTCTTTGTAAAAAATAGGTTAAATCCTCCACTCTTTCTTCCATTGCTCCATCTCTTTTAACGCCCGCTTCGCTAAAAGTTGTCGTCTGACTCTTCCCCTCACCCTTCCCTCCAAAGGTGGGAATAAACCAAAATTGATATTCATCGGCTGGAAAGGTATGGATTTAGAATGAGTGATGTAATGGGCCAGCGCACCAATGGCTGTAGTGGGAGGTGGAACGACTGGTAACATTCCCCTTGCATATCGATAGGCATTGATTCCTGAAAGAAGTCCTATAGCGGATGATTCCATATACCCTTCCACCCCTGTAATCTGTCCAGCAAAAAAGAGGTGAGGACTCTTTTTGAATTGAAGAGATTCCTTCAGGAGGGTCGGAGAATTAATAAATGTATTTCGATGCACAGAGCCCAGCCGAACAAACTCTGCCTTTTCTAAACCTGGTACCATCCGAAAAATTCTCTTCTGTTCCTCCGGTTTCAGTCGAGTCTGGCAACCGACCAGATTATAGAGGGTCTCAAATTGGTCTTCCTGCCTTAACTGGAGGACTGCAAATGGCTTTCTCCCTGTTCTTGGATCAATGATCCCAACGGGCTTAAGCGGACCGTGGGCCAGGGTTTTCTTCCCTCGTTCAGCCATCTCCTCAAGGGGGAGACATCCCTCAAAAAGATACCTCTTCTCAAAGGGACGGAGCGAAACCCTCTCGGCTTGAATTAAGGCCTCCACCCATTGCTCATACTCTTCCTCAGTCATTGGACAATTGACATAATCATGACCCCCTTTTCCATATCGGGAGGCCTTAAAGACCTTCTTGAAATTGATGGATTCGGCGGTGATGATAGGAGAGATCGCATCGTAAAAAAAGAGATGTTCGCTTCCTGTGATTTTCCGAATCTCATCGCTCAATGCTTCGGAGGTAAGGGGTCCGGTGGCCACAATGACAATCCGATCTTGAGGAAGGCAAGTGACCTCCTCTCGAATCACCTCCACGTTTTCCAACTCCTCTATGGTTTGGGTGATCTTCTTTGAAAAGGCTTCTCGATCAACCGCTAAAGAATCTCCTGCTGGAACCCTCACCTCCTTAGCCGTTTTTAAGATGATGGAATCTAACTGTTCCATCTCTTTTTTAAGCACCCCAGGGGCATTTTCAATGGATTCTGATTTAAATGAATTACTACAGACGATTTCTGCAAGGAGAGGAGAATGATGAGCCGGGGAATAGACCTTGGGTTTCATCTCATAGAGGAGAACCCTTCCTCCTCTCTTTGCAATCTGCCATGCGGCTTCGCATCCGGCTAATCCACCCCCGATGATCACAATCGGTTCCATAAATCGCTATTTTATTCCTTCCTTACGTAATTTGCAAAAAAAATTCAGATCGAGTGACCATGGATGGATTCGAAATGGAGCACACCAAAGAGGATTGAAGGTAGGTGAAATGCCCAAACTCCGTCATTCTTGAGAACGATAGCCACATTCTTTTTGGGGACAGCGCCTGACCACCCCTCCCTTTCCTTCCTTCTCAATCAAATAGGGGGAGCCACACATAGGGCATTTCTCGGGGATAGGTCTATCCCATAAGGCAAAAGTGCACTTCGGATAATTTGAACAACTATAGAAGGTCTTCCCTTTACGGGTCATTCGTTCAACAATCACTCCGTCGCATCCTGGCTGGGGACATTGGACCCCTGTCTCCAGAGATTGGGTATACCTACAAGAAGGGTAATTAGAACAGGCCAAAAATCTACCAAACTTCCCATTTCGGATAACCATTGGGCTTCCACACTTTTCACAACGGATGGGGACTTCCGGTTTATCCTTTTCATTTTCCACGACTTCTCGTGTATAACGACACTTTGGATAGTTAGAGCAGGCCAAGAAAAACCCTCGTTTACCCCAACGCTTGACCATCGTTGCTCCACACTTTTCACAAGGAATCTCGGTAGGGATCTTTTCCTTTTTTAAATCCCTCATCGAAACTTTGGCCATCTCCAAATCTTTTTGGAATGGAAGATAAAATTCTCTTAACGTCTCAACCCAACCCTTCTCTCCTTCTTCGATCTTATCTAAATTCTCCTCCATCTGGGCAGTAAACTCGACATCAAAAATGTCAGGGAAATTAACGACCAGAAGGTCATTGACCAAACATCCCAACTCCGTAGGGAAAAACTTCCCCTTTTCCACACCCACATACCCTCTCTCTTTAATCGTAGCTAAAATGGTGGCGTAGGTGGAAGGTCTTCCAATCCCCCTCTCCTCCAATTCTTTAATCAGAGTGGCTTCAGAAAAACGATTAGGCGGTTGGGTGAAATGTTGTTTGGAAATCAACCCCATCAGGTCCAAAACCTCCCCTTCTAAGAGAAGAGGTAATCGTTTCTCCTCATCCCCTTCTTCATGGTTCTCTTCTGCTTCGATATAGAGGGCCATAAATCCTTGAAATAAGGGAACAGTTCCGACGGCGCTAAAAATGGCTTCATCTGCCTGGATCTCTACAGTGGTCTGCTGAAAGACCGCAGGGGCCATTTGGGAGGCAACAAATCGATCCCAAATCAATTTGTAAAGGGCCCACTGATCTTTATCCAATCGGTCTTTTAGCTTTTCAGGTTCAAAATCCATGGAAGTAGGACGAATTGCTTCATGGGCTTCTTGGGCGGTCTTACGGCTCTTATAGAGATTGGGCTTAGAGGGAAGGTAGGGCTCTCCAAAGCGTTCCTTAATCCAGTTTCGAACTCCATGAATTGCTTCAGAGGAGACCCTAAAGGAATCCGTCCTCATATAGGTGATCAGACCCACGGTCCCCATTTCACCAAGGTCCACCCCTTCGTATAACTGTTGAGCAATTCTCATTGTCTTATTGGCGGTGAAGGATAGTTTTCGATAGGCCTCCTGCTGAAGACGACTGGTGATAAAGGGTGGAAGGGGGTGTCGCTTCTTCTCTTGCTGATGGATTTTTAAAACAGTATAAGGAGCCTTCTCCAGGATTGCCTTTAAGGCGGTTGCCTCTTGCTCATTGGTCAAGTTGACCTTTCTCCCTCTCCATTTGACCAATTTGGCCTCAAAGGGAGTGGGGGAAGTCTTCCCTCTCAACGTAGCGGTAATAGACCAATACTCTTTGGGAACAAAGTTCTGAATTTCTCGTTCTCTTTCACAGATGATGCGAACCGCAACAGACTGGACACGACCTGCGCTCAGGCCTCTCCGTACCTTATCCCAGAGGAGGGGACTGATCTGATATCCAACCAAACGGTCTAAAATCCGCCTGGCCTGTTGGGCTTCATATTTCGAGGGTTGGAGTGAACCAGGATGTTTCAGTGCCTCAAGGACAGCCTTTTGGGTAATCTCATTGAAGAGAACACGATAAATATCTTTATTCCCGTCTCCTATCTCTTCGGCAATGTGCCAGGCAATGGCCTCTCCTTCCCTATCGGGATCAGGTCCAAGGTAAACTTTCTTCACTTCTTTGCTTGCCTTTTTTAGTTCCCGGATGACTTTTGCCTTTCCTGGAAGAATCACATAACGAGGTTGGAAATCTCTTTGGATATCGACTCCCAATTCATCTTCTGGGAGGTCTTTGATATGGCCCACGGATGCTTTGATGATATAATCCCCTCCTAAAAATTTCTGAAGCGTCCTAACCTTTGCTGGAGATTCAACCACAATTAACCCTTTTGACATTTCAAAAACTCCTACCGTGAGCGTAGACCATAAAAAAGGTGATGAAACTTTTTAAAAACAATCCCCCCTCGTGGTACACGATCACATCCTTTTAGTAAAATATTTTCCTGGCCATTGGGTAATCAAGCCTTTCATTTCCAAATTCAAAAGGAGGCTCGAAACCTGTCCAGGTTCGAATTGACTCTCCCTGATGAGTGCATCAATATGCATGGGGTCTCCCCCCAGCAGGGAATACAACTTTTTCTCCTCCTCTGAAAGGTCTAAAAAGATCTTATTCTCTTCTGATCTAACTTCCTTCTCTTTTTTCCATTGGGGCAATATCTCTTCAAGGATGTCCTCACTCGTTTCCACCATTTTTGCCCCCTCCCGAATCAACCGATTGGCTCCCCGGCTGGTCTCTGTTCCTACATTTCCTGGGACGGCAAATACCTCCCTTCCTTGTTCAAGGGCATAACCTGCTGTAATCAAAGCACCGCTCCTCTCCCCTGCCTGAACAATGACCACTCCAATGGCCAGCCCGCTGATGATACGGTTTCTCCTTGGAAAGTGACCACTTTCGGGAGGTGTCCCTATTGGAAATTCAGAAAGAAGTGCACCTTGCTCAATAATCTTCTGGGATAGGCCTCGATTCTCAGTAGGATAGATCACATCGACCCCACACCCCAAGACAGCAATCGTCCTTCCTCCACCGGAAAGAGCACCCCAATGAGCGACTGAATCAATTCCCCTTGCCATCCCACTAATAATGGTGATTCCATGCTGGCTTAAATCTTGGCTAATCTTTTCAGCCATCCATCTCCCGTAGGGGGTCGTCTTTCTACTTCCTACAATAGCCACTGCCAGCTCATCTTCTTCTTTAATTTCTCCTCTGAGATAGAGTAAAGGAGGGGGATCATAGATTTCTTTTAAACGGTTTGGATAGAGATCATCCTGAAAGGTTAAAAGTTTTGCTCCGATTTCATTGAGTAGAGTCAATTCCCTCTTTACTCTTTTTTCAGGCGGACCTTTCTGGATTTCTAAGATTAAATTTCTACTCACTCCCTCTACCTTCAATAATTCCTTCTCCGGAGCCCGAAACACCGCCTCGGGGCTCCTAAACCGATCGATGAGTCGTCGAAAAAGAACACTCCCAATCCCAGGAACGAAGTTCAGTGCTAACCAATAAAACATTTCATCAACCATAAACTCCTCTATGAAAAATAGGGATCGGCTTAAAAGGACCAGGAGAGTAGGCTTTTCTCGACCCGCTCTACCCTAAACCATCCGGAGTCAGGGTCATCCTGTCTTGGCGAGATGGAGTTGAATATTAACAAAAAAGGCTTAGGAAATAAAGACCAAATCTTTATGGAACTTCTTTATCTCCTAAACCTCATAAATTTTAAATGAATTTTGTTAATATTTCTACTTTTATCTTTTCTCTATCTCCATCCTTTCTTTTAAATAGGGCCGAATTAGATCTCCTTTTTCAACGGCATCAAAGGCCTCTATCACTTTGGCAGTATAAAATGTTCCATAGCGATCGATGATCTGAATATTTCCAGTAATATTATATCTTCGTCCAATTCTCTTGCCTGTGGTTGGATGGACAATTAACTCAGAAGCTCGGAAGACCGTGTATTTATCTCCGATTAAAACGGGCTCGGCGGTTTTGAAGGCAAGATAACAAATATCTCCTTCCGACATGAGAGTTTTCCCTTCTTTGCTCTCAAGGATGATTCCAATTCCTTTATAATCAATATCGCTAAAAAATCCAGCCGACCGAGTTTCGGGAAAAACCGTAGGTCTTTCCACCACGGGTTTCCTCTCCACTACTAATTCGGGTGGTTTTACTGGAGGTGGTTCGATGACTTTTTTGACTTCTGGTTCCTGGGTTACTTCTTTTGGCTTTTCCTCAACCACTACCTTCTTGGTCTCTTCTTTCCTTACCTCTTCAAGTGGGGAAAGACGAACAGGTTGTCCAGGGTAGATCCAGTGAGGATTGGTGATATAAGGATTTCTCTGCCATAATTTTGGCCAGAGGAAAGGGTCCTTTAAAAACTTGGCAGATATATCCCAAAGGGTATCCCCCTGTTTAATGGTATAAATCTCTTCCCCCTCTTTCTTCTCCTCTGCCAGTGGAGATTGGAGAAAAATGGAAAAGGCCATTATCCCAAACATTATATAAATCCACCTTCGTCCTCTCATATAGACCTCCTCAATTTCTTTAATCCAATAAAGTCTTTTAAAAATTAGCCTCTTATAAAATATTTGTCAAGAAAAATTCTAAGCAATATCCATACCAACCCCTTTGTATCACTACCTAATTTGTCAAAATCATTAAATATTTATTGAATTTGATAAAAAAATTATTGTGATTGAAAAATATCAGGTGAATACTTTTTTTACATCCTTTTCTCCTTTTTTGAACAAATTTTAACCTTTGACCAACCCAAAATGAAGGGAGCAATTTGACAGTCCTCTTTTTTCTATGGTACTTTTTGATTGATGAAACCTTATCCATTACCTGATGAAACGCTTGATACCTTCCTTAATGGACCCCTTAAAGTCTTGCAAAAAAAGAAGGGGTATCGATTTTCGATCGATGCCATACTGCTCAGCCAATTCATCCATATTCAAAAGAATGAAAAGGCGATCGATTTAGGAACAGGTTGTGGAATTCTTCCTCTCTTGCTATCGAAGACAACCAAGGGCCGTTCCTTTATCGGTGTTGAAATTCAAAAGAGCCTGGCCGAATGCGCTCAGAGAAATGTCACCTTAAACCGTCTTGAAGATAAGATCTCCATTCTTCATCAAGATTACAGAGAACTAAGGAAAATATTTCCATCAGGATCTTTTGACGTTGTCTTTTCAAACCCTCCTTATCGAAGACTCTCGACAGGTAGGATAAACCCCTCAGAGGAGAAGGCGATCGCTCGCCATGAGTTTAACGGAACCATTAACGAACTGGTCCAAGTAGCCTCCTATCTTCTTCGACAAAAAGGAAGGTGCTATTTAATCTTTTCCTCATCGAGGTTAATTGATCTTATGGTCGCCTTAAGAAACTCTCAACTGGAACCAAAGCGATTACAACTCGTTTATCCCTGGCCAAATGAGCCTTCCAAATTTGTCCTCATTGAATCCATCAAAGTAAGTGGGGTTGAGTTAACGATCATGCCTCCCCTGATTCTTCACCCCTAAACCCCTTCTCAGAGACTGCTTCAAACTGAAAAGGTATATAATAAACCATTCTCCCATATGACTTATTCAGAGGCCTCTAAAAAATTTTTTGACAACCCTTCCTGAATAGGATAAAAATTCTATGATGAATTTCTCAGGAAAAATTCAATCCCTTCCGGAAGAAAAATCCTTTACCTTGGAAGACTTTCTTGAGTTGATCAAGGATGAGGTCGAAAAAGTAGATCTGGAATTTAGGAAAAATTTAAAGTCAGAAGTTCCGATCATCTCCACCATTGGGGAATATCTCCTCCTCAGTGGAGGAAAGCGGTTTCGAGCAAAACTCCTTCTGCTCTCAGCCAAGTTGTGTGGCTATCAAGGAGACCGTCACATCTCGATGGCCAGTCTCGTTGAATTCATCCACACCGCTACCCTACTCCATGACGATGTGGTGGATAGGGCAGAATTGCGAAGGGGAATGAACTCTGCCAATGCCATCTGGGGAAACGAAGCTTCTGTCCTGGTCGGGGACTTCCTTTTTACAAAGTGTTTCTCTCTGATGGTAGAAAATGGCAACTGGAAAATCCTCCAAACCATGTCCAAGGCGACCACTCTCCTGGCGGAAGGGGAATTAATGGAATTGATTAAAACCAATGACCTCACTCTCAGCGAAGAAACCTATCTCTCCATTGTGGCCAAAAAAACAGCCTCTTTAATCTCAGCCGCAACCCAGATCGGTGCCATCCTCGGAGAGGTTTCAGAGGAAAAGGAGAAAGCCCTTTTTTCATTTGGAAGGGATGTAGGCATGGCCTTCCAATTGATTGATGACAACTTGGATTACACCTCCAAAGAAGAAGAATTTGGGAAGAAGATTGGGACAGATCTCCAGGAAGGGAAAATCACCCTTCCTTTAATCCACACCCTGAGCCATTGCGATTCCAAAGAGAAGGCCATGGTTGAGAAAATCGTTCAATCCGATCCAATCACCCCAGGAGATTTCTCCCAGGTGGTTGAACTCATAGAAAAATACCAAGGAATTCAATATACCTTCGAGAAAGCCAAACGATATATTGAAAATGCCAAGCAAGAACTCCGCATCTTCAGTCCATCCAAAGAGAAAGAGGCTCTTATGGCAATGGCCGATTATGTTTTAGAGAGGAGATGGTAATTTTGCCCAAGAGTTGAAAGGGAATAAAAAATAAGTTACCCTTTAAAAAAGGGTGGAAATGGAGAAGGAATCCAATCTAATTACTATCAATGATAAAAATTTTGCTACAGAAGTTCTCCAATCAGACTTACCTGTTCTGGTTGAATTCTGGGCCACCTGGTGTGGGCCGTGCCGTAGCATCCGCCCAATGGTTGAAGAATTGGCAAAAGAGTACTCAGGAAAAGTTAAAATCACAAAACTCAATGTGGAAGAAAACCCAGTAACTTCGGCTCAATATGGAGTGAGGGGAATTCCCATGCTTATTCTTTTCAAAAATGGCACCCTTATTGATCAAATTGTTGGACTTGTGCCAAAGGCCAGGTTGAAGGCCTTAATTGAAAAGGCCTTTCAAGATTAACCAAAATCCAACCTGACCCTTCAAATCTTTTTCATCCTTCTCCGCGACGTTTCCTAATGAAAACAAATCAAAGAGAGGCTGGGGTTTTGGGAACATTTGGCGTAAAAAGGGGCCATGGGTTCAATCATGAAACATGATTCGACTCTAATCTTTTCTTTTCTCATTCTGTTGATCCTAACGACATTCTTTTTGACCCATTGTACCAACAAAAAATCGGATCTGGCCTCTACTACGGCCCCTGATTTTACCCTTAAGACCCTGGAGGAAGAGGAGATTACTCTTTCCAAACTCAAAGGCAAACCTATCCTCCTTGATTTCTGGGCAACCTGGTGTGGGCCCTGTCGGGAATCAATCCCCCACCTGATCTCTCTCTATAAGAACTATCAGTCTAAGGGGGTTGAGGTCATTGGAATCAGTATGGATAAGGGAGAGATCGAAAGGGTTAGAAATTTCGCAAAGTCCATGAATATCCCCTACCCCATTGCTATTGCCTCCCCTGAGGTAGTCCAAAACTATAGAGTGACTAACCTTCCAACTACCTTCTTCATCAATAAGGAAGGAAAGATTCATGAAAAGATCGTTGGATTCAACAGCCAAATTGCCGAGCGGATGAAAACCCTCCTGGAAGAACTCAGTTCGGGAACACCCTGAGAGGTTTGGGGTAAGGTCTATTTTTTCTTACCCCTTGGGCTAAATTTTAAATAGTCCTCCACCACCCTTTTGGGATCAAGGTTGAGTAATTGAGCATATCCTTTTAAGAAGCCTTTTAGATAGACATCGGGCGGGAGTTTATCCCATGCCTCTTCTTCAATCCATTCCAAGATCTTTGGGTTGATCTTTGTTTCTGAAGAGATCGCCTTTAAGTCGATGCCCATCTTTTCTCGAATCTCCCTCAGTGTTTTCCCCCGATAGGATTCTACCTCTGTGGGAGCCAAAAGGCCCGTAAAGGAAAGAGAGGGTTCTTTCCCTTGAAAGTCTACTGGGCTCTCAGTGGTTTTTTTTCGGTCCCTTCCCATATTCGGTTGAAGATGGAATTGGTCATAATTCTTCCTTAAATTTTCGTCCATCAACACATGGTAGGCCTCTTCGATGGCCCCTTGGATCTCTTGAAGTTCTTTTTCGCTAAAAAGGGAGTAGATGGCCATGGATTCAGGGGCGAACGTCTCTTGGGCAAGTTCATAAGCCCTTTGAATCTCTTTGGCCGAGGCATCTGGAGAAACCTCTAAGATTTCATAGTAACTCTGCTCTTCAATTCGCCTCATGGCTCCTCCCTTTTCATCAAAAATCTTTAATGACGATTGGCCAGTTTAGAGGCAATCTCAAAAAGGCATTGGGCCGCTCTGGAACGGGCATTCTCTAAGACCAGGGGCTTTCGCCTCCGTACGGAATGGCTAACCTCTTGGTCAAAAAGAATATAACCTAAATAGTGAAGGTGAATGCTAAAATATTTCTGGCAGGCGGAGCGAATGGAAAAACCGATCTCAATATCCTTTTTCGAACGAACCTGATTCAGAATCAGATTGGGTCTAAAGGCTTCCACCTCCTCTTCCATCCTCTTGGCCTCCTCCACGCTGACCTGTTTCACTGCTCTTATTAGATCGGATGGATTCTGAATGCCATTCTCATTTTTTCGATCCATTGCGCTTTCGATAAGCATTTTGATTGAATGAGAGGAGGCCGTTTGTCTAAGCCTTCGATAAAAAGCGCTTTTAAGAAAGCGGTACATATTCTCAATGGAAGTAGGTTCAGGGGTCACTACTAAAATTCCACCATCTGACATCAAAAAGAAATCCAGAACACTTAGAGAGCTCCCTGCTCCAAGATCGACCAGAATATAATCTCCATCCAAGTATTGAATAGAACGGAGAAGTTTTCGCTTTTGAAGGCTCTTTGGATCCGCTGAATTGAGAAGATCTTGGGCGCCACTGAGAAGTTGAAGGTTGGGAACCCCTGTAGGAATAAGAGCGTCATGAAGATGGGAAACCCTTCTCTGAATGAAATCAGACAGGGAGAGCCCTGGAGGAAAGATCCCAAAAAAGGTATGGAGATTGGCTCCTCCCAGGTCTGCATCGACTAAGATGACGTTGGCCCCCAATTTCGATAGACAGATCCCAAGATTGGCAATAATAAAACTCTTTCCACTTCCCCCTTTCCCCCCACCGATGGTCCAGATCGCCTTTCGATTACTCGGATGCGTTTGGTTCATCTTATAAAAAATTATTCCCAGAGGCCATCCACTTTTGCATGACAGTGGCGACAGGTTCCTCCGACGATATCATTTTTTATAACCCGAAATCCTACTCTCTGAATCACCCTTCGTCCACATTGAGGACAAAAGGTATCTTCCCCCTCCTCCCCTGGAATGTTGCCACAGTAGACATACCGAAGCCCTGCCTGGATTCCAATCTCTCTGGCCTTGTGAAGTAAAGAGGCAGGAGTTCTTGGGAGGTTTAACATCTTATAGGTTGGATAAAAAGCAGAGATATGCCATGGAACTTCGGGGCCCAGAGAGAGGATGAATTGGGCAATCTGTTCGAACTCCTTTTCCGAATCGTTCAGCGTGGGAATGACCAGGGTGGTAATTTCGACCCAGATTCCCATCGATCGCATTACTCTTAGGTTATCCAAAACAGGTTTTAGTTTAGCCCCACAGACCTTTTTATAAAAATCCTCTTGAAAGCTCTTCAAATCAACATTGGCTGCATCCAGATAGGGCTGAATCTTTTTAAGAGCCTCCTCCGTCATATAGCCATTGGTGACAAAAATATTTTTAATCCCTTGCTCTTTAGCCAATACCGCGGTTTCATAAGCATATTCAAAATAGATAGTGGGTTCAGTATAGGTATAGGAGATGGATTGGCATCGATAATCCTTTGCCAGGGAGACAATCTTAGAGGGAGAAACCTCTCTTCCCTCAATCCTTCCTTCATCCACAGGCATTTGGGAGATCTCGTGGTTCTGACACTGGAGGCATCGAAAATTACATCCGACCGTGGCAATCGAAAAAGAAGTAGAACCTGGAAATAGATGGAAGATCGGTTTCTTCTCGATTGGATCTACATTGAGCGAAATGGCTCGGCCGAAGACAAGAGTGTAAAGTCTTCCATTTTGGTTTTCTCTTACCCCACACATACCCCTCTTTGAAGGGGAGATGGTACATCGATGGTTGCAAAGGAAACACGTTACCTTTCCTTCTTCCAGGGCGCTGTATAACATTGCCTCTTTCATTATTCCTTCCCTATCTGTTTGAACGGAAGAAGTGACCAGGATCCAACGGTTGAGAGAATCTATAGATCGACATGGGGAAGCTGGCTTAAAACATATTCTCGGATGGCCTTTGGATCAGGCATCTTCCAGAGTATCTTCTGATTCTTGATAAGGGGAACCAGAAGTTCTTTGAATCGCCCCCCGCAGGAGCATCGAGAAAGATCGGGGCTGGAAGACCCTCGAGCCTTTTTGAGAGGAACCATTCTGTCCTGGAAACACTTAGAACACCGAAGCACCCTTTTAGAACCCGACATCTTTCCCCTCTTTGCCAGCGGTTTCCCATCGATCTCGATAATGTCCATGGCAAAGTCGATTACCCGAGCATTGGTAATGGAGGTCCCCACCCCATAGGCATCCACTAAGGGATTGAGGCTTAGGATCCGTTTCTCATCCAACCCACCGCTCACAAAAATCTTTACATGCCCAAATCCCCTTAGATTCAATTCCCACCGGATCTCTTCGATGATCTTCTGAAAGTCCCCCCTTCTGGAACTTGGGGTATCAAGCCGTACTCCAAAAAGCCTCTTTCCCAAAGCCTCAGCCACTCGGATGGCCTCGATTTTTTCATCATTAAAAGTGTCTATCAGGGAAACTCTCCTGACCTTTGGATCAATCACCTCATCAAAGGCCTTTGTAGCCTCTACCGTATCTCCAAAGAGGAGGATTAATGCATGGGGCATAGTGCCTGAGGGTTCAATGTGGAGCATCTCCGCATTCTTCACCACCGATACCCCATCGCACCCTCCAATGAAGGCGTTTCTTTCGACCATGGGTGCAATAATGGGATGAATTCGTCTGGCCCCAAAACTGATTACAGACCGCTCTCCTGCTGCTTTTTTACAGCGCGCAGCCTTTGTTGCGACCCCTGAGGCCTGACAGAGTAGGCCCAGAATTGCCGTCTCATAGAGACCAAAATCCGTATACATCCCCTCAATTTCCATCACAGGTTCATAAGCCCTGAAAAGGGTTCCCTCCCGCATCGCTCTGACATTTACTTTTAAATCCTTAAGGAGATGGGTGGCTTCTTCAATGCCTGCTAAGACTCCCCATCCATAATCTTCAGGGAAACGTTTAGCAATGAATTCTGCCTTGACCCACCGATCAATCTTCTTTGCCTTTAGGACCTCCATGGTCCTGACGAAATAGATATCTGTCATCTTCCCTTCTTTTACATCCTTAGGCTCTGCCACAAAAAACATATCTCTCTCCCCGAAAGTAAATTACTTTTTATATAACAGAAATTTATCCCTTCTGTCTATATAAATATTTAACGGATGAAGTCTTGGAAAAAATTTTTCTAAATGATAGGGTAATCTCTTCTTATGAGGTCTTAAAAAATAGCGGGAGTAATGGATTGGGCTTTTCAGAATTCTCTTCCTCCGGGGATCTTAAGTCAAAAAATTTAGAGAAAGGGAGGAAACTTTTAAGCCCAATGGATGGTTTTCCCTCCCCTGAATCCATAAGAAGGATTCAAGGGAGGGCTTTTAACCAAAAAGGATCTTTTATTATCTCTTTCTTTCCCAGGGATAACCTTTGGTCTTAATCTCTTCCTCATATTTTCTTTGAGATTTTTGGAAATAATCCCAAACCTTTCTGGCAGGGTGTCCACCTGCTTCCTGCTTATCCAAAAACCACTCTTGGGCTTTTCTCCCCGCTTCTCTTGCAATCCTGTCTTCCTCTGGAGATAGTTTCTGAATCGTTACCCCATATTTCGTTTTCCACTTTTCCATAAATCCACTCTCTAATTTGTAAAGTTCCTCAGCAAAACGAGCGGCATACTCTTCTCTAACCTTTAAAAAGACATCCTGAATGTCTTTAGGTAGGGAGTTCCAAACTTTTAAATTCATCGATGTGGGACAGGTAACTACAAGCCCTGAGTTAGCCAATCCAACATATTTGCAAACTTCATAGTGTTTAAAGGCATCGCTGAGCTGAAAAACAAGATCGAAGCCAAAGATTGTTCCTCTATCCATGGCCTCATAAATCTCTCCATAACTCATAAAGATAGGGTTGATACCTAAATTTTCCATCCATTTAATTCGAGCCCCTCCAAACGTGCGGAAGGACTTGCCCTTTAATTCACTGATAGAAGTGAAGGGTTTTCTCGTAGCCATCTGGAAAAACCCACTATTATGATTGGCCAAAAATTTAATCCCCGCCTTTTCCAATTCTGCTTTTAGATGGGGTTCGTTTTCTGCGGTATCAATGGCTGCCATGTTTCCTGCCCAATAATCCCTGACATTATAAGGCATATCTAAGACCATAAAGAGGGGGAAAATGCTTGGGTCGTAGGTCGAGCAAGGATTCCCAATCTCAGCAACCCCTGATTTTACCCCATGATACATATCTTTCCACTCAATGAGAGATTCCATCCAGAAGATTTGAATTTTAACACGACCGTTTGTCCTCTTTTCGATCTCATTAGCCCACCATTTTTGAAGGCCACCCATAAAAGATTTTTCAGGCACAGAAGTTGCAAATTTGAAGGCAAATGTTTTGCCCTGAGCAAAACTCTTTGGCGACCAGAACATAAAGGTTAGAGAAAGAACCAACACCGTGATGACCAAAAAACTTCCTTTTTTAGATGGTATCATTTTTATCCTCCTTTTCATTTTTTTATTTTTTTATTTTTTAAAACCTACTCCTCTCTCAACAAAAAAATCCACCTCCTTTCATTCGGGTTTATAATCTCGATCCATCGCTTGAAAAAGGCACTTGATCATATTAGAGAAGAACTGCAAGGAAAGCAGGGTTAACCCAAATGCAAAAAATATTCTAAAGGGCCAGATTGGAAACCTAAACACCCCTATCCTCATCTCGAGTTTAAGGGTAGCGGTAAAAGCAATTTTCCAGGCCCCATAGGCAAAAATGGCAAATACAATTGCTCCAAATAGGCTGGCAAATGAATCGATGAAACTTTGAACCCTTGGAGGAAATCTTCTTGTCATAATGGTAACATTTGTGTGTTCCCCTTTTAACCCAACGTAGGCTGCAGCCATAAAAATGGAAGTTATCATAAGAGACTCAGACAATTCCAAGCAACATGGAAGGGGCTTATAAAATTCTCGGCCTATGGCATTGATAAACTCTGCGGTCATCATCGCCATTACAGAGATCCCAGAGAGAACCGTCACCTTTGAAGAGAGGGAATCGACGATATGGTTGAAATAATTCTTCATCCTTGACCCCCTTTTATCCTCCTATGGTTCCTGCTACATCCCCATATAACTTGGAAGCCATAGGGCTATTTGAGGAAAAGCATATAAAATGGCAACCACAATTACTTCTAAGATGACAAATGGAAGGGCACCTGCAAAAATTTCTGTTAGTTCTGCATCTTTTCCCATTGCCGCTTTCATGACATAGACATTTAAACCCATCGGTGGGGTAATGCATCCAATTTCAACAATCATGCACATGATCACTCCGAACCAGATCAGGCTCAGACCCATGTTTTCAATGATCGGCATGACCAAAGGCAGGGTTAGAAGCATCATAGAGATGGAATCAAGAAAACACCCCAGGATGATGTAGAGGATCATGAGGGCCCAGAAGAGTTGGAGAGGTGAGAAGTTTAGCGAGATGAGCCAATTGGTAAAGGCCTGGATCACGCCTGTTACCGTAATAAAGATTGTAAATACCGATGCTCCACAGAAAAGAAGAAAAATGATGGCGCTTGCCTTAACCGTCTCCAGGACCGCCTCCTTGATCACTTCTTTAGTCAATTTCCTTTTAAAGACTCCAAGGCCGAAAGCAGCCACCGCGCCAAGAGCAGCCCCTTCAGTTGGAGTAACCAAGCCTGCATAGATCCCTCCAATGGAGGCTCCAAATAATAACAGGACTTCCCAAAACTTCTTTAAACTCCTAATCCGTACTCTCCATGAAGTGTCAACCTTTGACTCCAGAGGAGCAGAAGAAGGTTTGAATAAAGCATAAAGGAAAATAGCTATAGCAAAAACTCCAGCATAAAGGATACCGGGTAAAACGCCTGCAACAAGCAGGTGCCCGACAGACAGCTCCGTTAGAACTCCATAGATGATCATAATAATACTTGGAGGGATAACCACCGCCAATCCTCCGGCAGAGGCTACAAGGCCAATGGCAAGTTTTTTGTTGTAGCCACTCTTAAGCATTTCTGGCACAGCGATCTTTGACATGGCTGCACATTCCGCCAAGCTGGAGCCTGCCGTGGCTGCAAACAGGGCACACCCTCCAATGGTAGCGATTCCCAATCCCCCAGGTACTCTTCCTACCCATGCCCTGGCCGTTTCATAAGCACCTTCAGTAACCCCTGCGTAAAAAGCAAAATATCCCATCAGGAGAAAGAGGGGGATGGCAGTGAAAGTAAACTTAGCAGTTCTGGAATAAATTTGGTGAGGGAGGTAAGAAATGGCACGATCAAAACCGAGGAGATAGATAACTCCAAAGAGCCCAATTCCGGCCAAGGCCACAGAGATTGGGACTCTAAGGATAATGAAGATAAGAAGTAAAATGACTCCCAAAATGCCTACGGTTAAAGGATCCACCTCACCTCACTCCTTCCTTTCGTTATTCAATTACTCCTTTAGTAACCACCAAGGTGGCCTCATGTGACCTTCAATCACTTCCCCTGTCTTCTTCCAGAACAATCTACGGTCCATTTGACTATCAAATTTTCCTTCCAACATCTGGAGCAACCAATCGCCAACACAACTCAACCAATCGCTTCCCACTGGTCCAATGGGATGGAACTCATTATCCATCACCCAAATCTCCTTAGGAGGTGGAATATTCTCATAGGTTTCGATTGCCTCTTCAAGGGGTGTGAGTTCATCAAATTCACCATGGATCATCAAGAAAGGGCATTCAATCTTTTTGACAACATGGGTGAGGGTCATGTGCGCCATAATCTCCTTGTCGAATTTCTCCTCATCCTCGTAACCTGCCATATACATGAAATGGGCTTTAAAATTTGGCTGGGCCATATGAAAGATAACCTCCATATTTCTGCCATTGCACCCCATTGCCGTTGCGCAGGCTTTCAGGCGATGGTCATAGGCGGCTACCCTGGCACCCCAATAAGACCCCATGCTGACTCCAAACCAGACAATCCTGTTTGGATCAACCTCAGGCCGCTGTGAAAGATAGTCGATAAAGGTTTTCCCTGCTCGCTCATAATTATCAACGGTTACCTTACAACCTAAAGCCAAGCTTTCTCCCTGACCGGGCCCATCAATGGCCAGGGCCACAAATCCTCGGGGCAAAAAGTATCTCTCCACTGCCCGGTACCAATCTTCTTTAAACATGTCCATGCCCGGGCCAAGGACAATAGTAGGACTTTTCCCCTTTGATCCATTTAAATGCAAGTTGGCATAGATCTTCTTCCCTTCAAATTCAAGTGAAACCCTCTCAATGGGGGTGGGGTTAAGTGCCATCACTTTTTCAAAGCACTGGATTACCTTTTGATTAAAGGCCATCTTTCTGGGATCATCTTTATAGTAACTATAGCGTGCACGACCATAAAGGAGGCAGGCTCGGGCATAAAAATCACGTGCTGCCATCTTCCATCCCATCCTCTCTGCAAAGAGGGCCTTTTTCTCCACCTCCTGGGCAGTGGTGGCCCAGGCCTTTGCATACATAGAGGCTGCCTTAACCTTTTCGAATACTCTGTCTACATCGCCATGATAATATCCTAACTCTTCAAAAATACCTCGGATACCAGGATGCAGGATGTCCCAACCACCTGTTCCGGCCAAGGCATCTAAAACCCATTGTTGACTTCTCCTCTTTGTTGGCATTTCTTTCCTCCTGTTCTCTCGTTGGGTTCTTCTTTGGAACCTTCTCTAATCGATCTTCTTTTTAAACTCCTCAACAGTCAATACATATCCTAAACATCGCTTTACATTCTCCAATCCAAGGATATGGAGGTCTTCTCCATACATACTTGCTACACAATCAGAAATGACGATTACCTGAAAATCTCGGTTACAGGCTGTGAACGCTGTATTTAAAACGCAGGTGTTAGTATTTATACCAATCAACACTGTAGTCTCGATTCTCAAAATACGAAGAAGAATCTCAAGGTCTGTCCCATAGAAACAATCCAGACGCTTTTTGTTATTAATCACATAGTCCCCTTTACCTAAAAGTTCTGGAATGATCTGAGTTCCTGGTGACCCTTCGAGGTTGTGATCGGCTGCCGTGCTCTTTCTACCTGGTGTTAAACGGTTTTCCTCTTCTGCGATCTGGTGAAGGGCTTTCCAAAACTTGAGGTTCAGGCCTTCTGCCCCAAACCCTGGAATATTACGTTGAATAAGAATGACGTGAATCACAGGAATTTTTTTTGACCTCGCAAAATCGAGAAGGTTCTTAGAATAGGCAATGACTCTTTTACAGTCCTCAGGAGCGACGGGCATGGTAGCAATCGAGGGGTCTAAGTGCCCTCGATGCATGTCAATAGCCACAATGGCTGTGGTGGAAGGATTGATCACCAGGTTTCGATTCAATGTCGAAACCATCTGAGATCGGTCCACAATTTTTACAGTATCCATGGTTACCCTCCTTTATATCCATTAAAATTTTAATTTTTTGATTCCCATTCCAGACCATTTTTAAAAACCCATGATTCTCTTTAGTGTCCCTCCAAGAACTTCCTCCAGCAAGTCCTCATCTGCTATGGCGGACCTCACCGATTGAACTGCCTGAAGGTCCCCCATATCAAAGGGGTAATCCGTTCCCATAAAGACATGTCCCCTTGGCATCGTTTCTATAACAAAACGAAGGGTCTCCGGACGAAAAGTAATGCTATCGACATAAAAATTCTTTAAATAATAAGAAACCGGATGTTGACATCTTTTTTGAGCCTCGGGTCGGACGGATTGACCATGTTCGAGCCGACCAAGGAGAAAAGGTAAAACACCACCCGCATGGGCAAGACAGATCTTTAAATTAGGGTAACGATCCAAAACTCCACCAAATATGAGTTGGGTTGCTGCTAAGGTGGACTCCATGGGGTAGCCTAAGAAATTAATGAGGTAATATTTTCGCATCCTCTCGGCCCCTGGGGGATGATGAGGGTGGATAAAAATGGGTAAGTTTGATTTCTCTACTTCTTCAAAAAAAGGAAAAAAAATTTCTTCATCAAGGCCCTGGCCGTTTACATTAGACGCAATGGCGACACCCTGAAGTCTCAATTTTTTGATCGCATAATTAAGCTCTTGAATAGCCAAGAGGCTATCTTGAAGGGGGACGGTTGCTAACCCTAAAAAATGTTCAGGTTTTTTTGAAACCATCTTTGAAGTATTTTCATTAATGAGTCGAGCCAACTCTGCACCTGCCAAGGGTTCTGTCCAGTAGTAGAATCCCACAGGTGGTGGCCAAAGGACCCCAACATCAATCCCAGAAGTCACCATATCCCCGAAATGTTCTTCTGGGTCTGTCATCTTCCGATTCCATTGGGGTGCTTTTTTTAAATTAATCTCTGCAGAGGCCTCATGAACCCCATCTAAATAATCGGTCGCCTTTGTCGAATCCAACCGGATGGCCATCCGTTGGGCTTCCAAACATAGAATATGGCGGTGACCATCTATCACAAAAATTTTCATTGATCGATCACTTTTTCTCTTGACCTATAGGAAACTCTATCACCTCCTCTTCTTTAGGAGGAGGGGGAGGGGTTACTCTGGATGCCTCCAAGGAAAAACTCTTTCTTCGGTTGGAGAGTTCTTGCTTAGAAATCTCTACCGAAGCCTTATTAAATAACGTATAGATTTTTTTGAAACGTTGGCGTTGTTCTTCATCGGAAAGTTCAATGAAATGGAGGCAATCATAAAAACAGAATTTTACGCATTGGGGATCTCCCCCACATAAATCACACTTAATCGATTTTAAATTGGGGAAAAAATCAATGGCACCAATCGGACAGGCCACCATACAACGATGACAGCCGATGCACTTCTCCCGGTCAATCTTAATGAGATGGTCCCCTTGAGGGGTCTTCGTCTTCGAAATTGCCTCAACAGGACAGACCGCCATGCACATGGGGTCTTCACATTGAAGACAAACGGTTGGTCGAGACCATCCTTCCAATGTATTGCTGAGAATGTGAATGCGGGATCGCTCTGGGATAAACTCCCCTTCTTTTGACGCTGAACAGGCCAACTCACACGAGCGACAACCTGTGCAAAGGTCTGCATTGATTACAATACTCCTACTCATACCTTCCTCCTCTCCCTCTCTTAACCTCCTGCGACAATAATAGCGATGAGCACTTCATCCCCATCTTTTAAAAGAGTATCAAACTTCTCTGGAAGGGATAGGACGTTCATCCCATTTACCAGCAGAACTAATCCTTCCCTGAGCTTCCCTTGATGGAGTAACTCTTTGGCCATAAGGGGGCCATGCTTGGTAACCAACCTCTCCAACAGGCCTTGAACCGTTATCGTCTCTCCTTCAATAATGTCCTGACCGTTGGGCAGGCTTTTGGTCAAGGCCCCTGCTGTAAATACTTTCACCTTCAAAGAAATATCCTTTCTCAAAGTTTAATTGGAGGGTCTTCATCGTATTTGTATTTAGACAGTGTCTCATGAGTTGGAATACCTTGGTGATCCCAGCCCCTTACCAGGTAATATTCATTCCTCATCTTTAGGAAATTTTTTTGGCCGATCACCTTACCTTCAGGCGGACCTTCTAAAAGGCTTTCTTCGAGTATTCGCCGGGGTAAATGGTCATCCTCTGCGGTAAAACCTTCTCGAAGATTGATTCGACGAATAAGAGTTTCAATGATATCTGCTCGCTCATAAAGGTCTTTAGCCGAATAGTTTAAGCCGGTAACCGCATTCAAGTATTCTGCAAATTCCGAAGTGTCTAATGGAATGAACTTTCCCTGAAAATCACAAACAAGCAGTGAATGCATCACACAGTTATCATCCATTAACTCCTTAACCATCTTTGCCTTTCCCTCTGTGGTAAACGGGTAGACACCTCCTAAGACCTCTCTCATCGGCGGCCAGGCCCTTCGATGGCAACCCCCTCGTGGAGTCACCGAATAGGTGATGGTGGTTCCCCATCCTGCCCTTGGATCGTATGCAGGAAATTCGAGCCCCTTTGACTCCATCGCAAAGTCCTCTGCCCCTCTATCCAGAGATTTGGCCATGGCTCGAACCCCCTGTGCGCAAAAGCTTCCAAATCCTTTTCGATAGGCAATCCGTTGGAGAAGAGTAATTGCCTCTTGATGGTTCCCAAAGCGAAGGTCAAGACCTTCTGTCTCTTTTTTAGTCAAGATGCCCTTCTCAAAACATTCCATCACAAACCCAATTACATTCCCGGCAGAGATGGTATCCATCCCCAAATCGTCGCAGAGGTAGTTGGCCTTAATGATAAAGGGGAGGCTGTCAATCTCCAGGTTAGATCCCAATAGGCCTATTGTCTCATATTCTGGCCCCTCTAACTTTGCTCCTTGATACACTCCCTCTTTAACTTCTGTAAATTTACTGCAGGCTAAGAAAGGACAACTATAGCATGCCCTTGTTGAAATTGTTGCATGATAGACCCCATCCTTATCAATCTTCCCTAACCCCCGCTCAAACCGACCCGTTTTAAAATTACGAGTAGGAAGCATGCCGGCTGCATGGGTGATATTGTAAGTCAATGGGGTCCCATAACGGTGCCGAGCAATGCCAATAGGACTCACCTTAAACTTAGCATGGTGTTTCAACACGAGGTCTAAAAGACGTTGGAGGTGGGCAACCTGAATCCCCCCACTTCCCTTTACTGCTAATAGTTTGAGATTTTTCGACCCCATCACTGCTCCTGCACCACCCCGACCTGCCTGTCGGAAAAATTCACTATTAATACAGGCAAAGTTAACCAAGTTCTCCCCTGCAGGCCCAATACAGATCTCTCCACATTCAGGATGAAAGGTCTCTTTAATATAGGTCTCCACCTCAAACGATCCCTTTCCCCATAGATGTCCTGCATCTCGAATCTCTACCTTCTCGTCTTTGATAAGCACATAGACAGGGTATTTGGCTTTCCCTGTAATGACTAACCCATCAAACCCAGCAAATTTCATCTCAGGCGTCATCCGTCCACTGGAATAAGTATCCAACCATCCTTTTGAGGCTGGAGATTTTGTTACAATGACGTGTTTTCCTGCACCTGGAGTGATTGTGCCCCCTACCGGTCCTGAAAGGATAAACATTATATTTTCTGGTCCCAATGGGTCCGCTTTCGCTGGAATTAGATCCCAATACAGTTTTGCTCCTAAGCCTCTCCCTCCTATATATTTCCTCAATATCTCTTCTGGAATCTGCACCACATTTGATCTTTCTCTTGTTAGGTCTATATGCAACAGCCTGCCTTTATAACCTTTCAGCATATCCCCTCCTTGTTGGTTAATAGAGTATTCGCTCCACCTCAATGGCGGGAAACCCGAAAATGATTTTGATGGGTTCAGAACCTGTGTTAATGACCCTGTGTTTTACTCCTGCAGGAATGAGGATACTCATGGGTGCTTCCACTTTGAACACCTCCCCATCCATGTGGATCTCTCCCCTTCCCTCTCGAAGGAGCACCGCATCCTCAACCTTATGGCTATGAAGGGGAATTTCGCCCCCTGGATAAATAGTGATTTCACCCATGGTGATCGCTCCTGCCCCCATTTTTCGACCAATCAATTCCTTTCTCTCCACTAACGGATACATCTGTTCAACTTCTACGGTCTCATTTTTAACCATCGGCATTTGCTTCTCCTTATTCACCTTTTTTGTATTTCCTTCTCATGGATATATCTCCAAGGACATTTCTAATCTTTTCCCAAAAAGACATCACTAGCATGTTCGATGTGATCTCGAATGAGTTTTTCTGCAGTATCCCCATCCCCTTTTTCTAAGGCCTCGATAATTTTCTTATGTTCTCTTACAGATCTAAGGGTCCAAGCCCGATTGGATAAAGATCGAACGCTCCAAATCTGTATGGTATCCCAGAGCCGATTCAAGGTTTGGGTAAGAATATGGTTACCACTCATCCGAACGATTAATTGATGGAATTCCAAATTAGAATCGACGACCCATGTTATCTGATTTTTTTTGATCCCTTCTTCCATTTTCTGGACAGCGTTCTTTAATTCTCTAAGATCTTGTGGTTTAACTTTTGAGGCTGCGATTTTGGCTGCTAATCCCTCCAATACCGATCGAACGAGATAAATCTCTCGGATCTCCTGAGTATCTGGGTTTGCAACAATGAATTTTCCCCCGGGTGTTCTGATCAAGAGGCGCTCTGTCTCTAATCTCCGAAAGGCCTCCCTGACAGGGGTTCGACTTACTTCCATTTTTTTTGAGATCTCCACCTCTGTGAGGCGCTTCCCCGGTTGGATCTCTCCATTCAAGATAGACTTCCTCAAGGTTAAATAGAGGGCATAGCCTAATGGGTAGTTTGCAAATTCGTTTAAACGGGTTTTCATGTGCTAAAAATATTTTTGTATACTTGTATACACATATACAATTTTTTAAAAAATTGTCAAGTCTTTTTTTAAAAACTACCCAACCCCCTAAAACCATAGGAAATTTTGATAGCAGATTTGACTTTGAAATAGTGGCCTGAGAGTAAAATTCTTGGGGCCTATTTCCCATTTATTTAATAGAAGTTTATATCTTCTGGTTGCAAAAATACTTTTGCTTTCCAAATAGTGATGGGGCTTCATCTCAAATTTCTTTAAAAGGTTTGTTATCCAAAAGGATTATCATGAAGAAGTAAGGTCCCAGTTCACCTCTTCCCCTTCCGAAACCAGGGCAATGGCACGAATGGGAGAACCCGTTCCTCTCCTGATCTTTAACGGAAGCATGATAAAAGTAAACCGCTTCCCCAATACCTTATCGAGATTACAGAGATTCTCAATGTGGGTCACTTTTCTCTCTGAGCAGACACGATGGCATGGATAAGTCTTGTCATACCACATGTCCGGACTTGCAGAATCCACACCAAAACAGATACAACCCTGATCAATGATAAATTCTGTGGCCTCCCGATTTAAACCAGGGTAATCCGTCATATATTCAGGTTTGCCATAATATCGGTCATATTGGGCAGTATAAAAGAGAACTGTATCTCCTTTCCGAATATCCAACTTCCACCGCTTTAGTTCCTCCTCAATCTTTTTTCTTCCAAATTGGGTCTTCTGGGGTATGTCGCTCACATCCAGACATATGGCAGAAGTGATAAAGTGCTCCAGAGGAATCTGGTCAACCGATGGAGCCTCAGGGTCCCTTGAAAGATGGCTCACAGAATCGATATGGGTTGGACCATGATCGCAGATTAAAATACCCCTGGTCTCATAAGAGAACCCTGTCCCCAACTGCCTTTGGCATTCCTCATGGGACAGATGGGTCCAAATAATGGTTTTTAAATGCCCCGGATAAACCGGCATCCCTTGATAAATCTCCTGTGTCAAATCAATCAACTTTCCCTTAATCTTCACCCCTCATTCCTCCTTTCTGTTCTCGATTAATTTAACCAAAATATCTCTTTAACAATCCCTCAAGGGCACTGGCATGTCGGGCTTCATCCCTCGATGTTTCTTCGAAGACGTTAAAGGCCTCGTCAATACCCAATTCTTTGGCCTTCAGTGCTGCTTCATGTTTACTTTTATTTGAACCCTTCTCCCCCTTTAGCCTCCCCTCTAAATTTTCCTTGGTAGAAGGGCTAATCTTCCCGTTCAACTCCGCATACCGGGCCGCATGCCAGGCCTCCTCAAAGGCAATCGATTTTAAAACCTCGGCAATTTCAGGGTATCCTTCTCTTTCTGCCTGTCGAGCCATGGCTAAATATATACCCACGACCGTTCCTTCTCCAGAAAAATTAGCTTCTACTGCCTCCTCAATCGGTGTGCCTTTTGTCACACCAATCTGATTCTCATATTTTATATCTACCATAGCTTCACCTTCCTTTTTTGAAAAACCTGTTTCTAATACCTCTATAGATTCTTAATGGGCAGTCCACCCTCCATCTACCAATAAGACGTGACCTGTTACAAGGTTGGAGGCCTCGGAGGCAAGATAGATTACTGCACCAACCACATCCTGAGGCTGTCCAATTCTCCCCAAAACAATATTTCTAAGAACATACTCTCGGAAACCTTCTTTCTCAAACATCGGCTTTGTAAATGGGGTTTCAATAAAGGTGGGAGCAATTGCATTAACATGAATGTTGTACTGAGCCCACTCGATCGCCAATACCTTTGTCAATTGGTTCACACCTCCCTTACTTGCGCAGTAGGCTGCCCGCTGAGGGATGGCCACAGTCCCCGTTTGTGAGGAGATATTGATGATCTTTCCCTTCCTCTGTTGAATCATCACCTTTCCCACTGCCTGGGCACAGAAAAAGAGAGCCTTCAGGTTAGTATCGATGACCTTATCCCAAGCCTCCTCAGTCACCTCGACAGCCCATTGGGGAATGTTAATCCCAGCATTATTGACCAGAATATCGATATGGCCAAAGGTCTTTACAGCCTTTTCCACCATTGAATGGATCTCGGGTATCTTCAAGACGTCGACTTTTTGGAGGAGAACCTGACGTCCGAACTTTTCTGCTTCTCTCTTTGTCTTTTCCAACTCTGAAAGGGTCCTGCTACAGATTACAAGATCAGCCCCATATTTTGCTAAGGCCAGAGCAATGTGGTATCCCATTCCCCTACCTGCACCTGTAACAATGGCCACTTTTCCTGAAAGGTCAAATTCTGAAAAAGGAACCTTCTCCATTGCCTCTCCCTCTAAAACTTATCAAGCCCCAATTCTTCTAATTTCTGAGGAGTTGGAATACCTACCTCGTTCCATCCTCGATAGGCGTAATAATCACTCAAAAGCCTTCCAAGGGGTGGAAGTTGATTGTTCAAATCCTCTCCCTTTCGATCCAAGGTTAAAAACCGATAAGGAAGAAAATCATCCTTTCGGCTTACACCGAGTCGGCAGTTATACATCCTTTTTAAATTAAAGAGCCTCTCTCCCACTTTCATATATTCCGTGACATCCATCCCCCAATCTGTAATCCAATTTAGCCACTGAAGATGGTTGGTCACATTAACCGCTTTCCCAACCTGTGAAAATCGACAAAGAATCAGAGCATCCATCACACACATCAGGTCCTGCATCTTGGCAGTAAATTCTGCCTTTCCTTCAATTTGATAAGCATCCTGCGGTTCAGGAATTCCAATCTCAGGCATAGATAGCGCCAATTCATAAGGATGGCTCCAGCTGGCATTGTGACATGCTCCACGGGCTGCTGTGGCGTAAGAAAGGGCTTGACTGAAGAATCTTCTTGGATCATGGGCCGAAGGCTCAAGTCCCTTTACATGAATAGCAAATTCAATCGCATTTCTACCCAAAACCTCTGCCATTCTCTTTGATCCTTCGGTCATCAGTTGACCGATCCCTTCCCCCCTTCCCATTTTATGCACCATCTCAACCAATGCCTTCCCATTCCCCCAGGTCAATTCTACTCCATCTGTATCTTTTGTTGTTAATATCCCTTTTTCATAGGCCTCCATGGCAAAGGCAATGATTCCTCCTGTCGAGATGGTATCCAGCCCATATTGATTGCAGAGTTGATTCGCCTTAGAAATGGCTACCAGATCATCCACCAGACAGAGTCCACCCAAGGTGCCAATACTCTCATACTCTGGACCTTCACAATCCATCGGGGCATAGGGTCCCTCTGACACGTGAATATGCCTTCCACAAGCAATAGGACAATGGAAGCAAGCCTTCCTACCGGAAAGAATGGTATCATGCATGGCAACACCCGATATCTTCTTTGCCCCTGCCCACCTTCCCTCTCTCCAATTCTTGAGAGGAAAGTTTCCAATCTTTTCATAGTTATCAATCCCGCCAGAGGTTCCAAATTTTCCAAAGGCCTCTGTTGCCTTCTGAATATGTGGAGTGATCTCCTTGATGTGAGCCTTCAACTGTTCGGGTTTTGCAATAGGGATTTCTCCATCCCCAAAGACAACTACAGCCTTCAGGTTTTTTGAACCCATCACTGCACCCAAACCCGTCCGGGCCGCTTGCCTAACAATGTGCCCAATATGAGGAATGCTTGCAATCTTAGCCATCCTCTCCCCTGCAGGCCCAATGACCGCAGCGGTGGCCTCTTTGGTCGTCTCTTTCTTCAACCACTGGGCTGATTCATAGGAGTCTTTCCCCCAGATAGGGATAGCGTCTCTAAATTCGACCTTTCCATTATAAATCCAAAGGTAGAGGGGTTTTTCTGACCTTCCCTTGATCGCCACTCCATCAAATCCGGCCCTTTTCAGATGGACTCCCCACGAGCCTCCAACATTCGATTCTCCAAAGAGGCCAGTCAGGGGAGAACGGGCAACCACATGATGTCTCCCAGAGGTGGGAACCCCAGTCCCAGTAAATGGGCCGGTTACAGCCATGAGGATGTTTTCAGGTGAGAAGGGAGAGGTTTCTGGCCCTGTCTCCTCGTAAAGAATCTTTGCTTCGATTCCAACCCCACCCATATATTTTCGGAGTAAATCCTCGTCCAAGTCTTCCACTAAGACTTTCTGGTTCGTGAGATCCACCCTTAAAAATTTCTTATGATAGCCAAACATATTTGATCCTCCCCTCTCTTTCTATCTCCAATTAAAAGGCCTTCTCATAAATCTTCTCGACATCTTCCACCGTCATCTTTCTTGGATTGTTCGCCATCAATCGGGTGACATTGATCGCAGCCTGGGCCATTTTGGGAATGGCTTCCTTTGGAACATTTAATTCCTTAAGGGATTGTGGAATTTTAAGATCCTGATAGAGGGATTTTACAACCTTGGCTGAATGATAGGCCTGGTCTAAAAGGGAGAGATGATCTACCCTTTCTCCAAGAAGTTTTGCAACTTGAGCAAACTTTGGAATATCTCCAAGGACGTTAAACTCCATCACATAAGGTAATAAAAGACCATTGGCAATCCCATGGGGGATGTTAAACTGCCCTCCCAAGGGATAGGCCAGTGCATGGACTGCAGTCACCCCAGCATTGGCCAGTGAGATTCCAGCATAAAGACTACCAATAGACATATCATAGCGGGCTTCCAAATTGTTGCCATTGGCCACTGCAGTCCGAAGACTTCTACCGATCATAACGATTGCTTCTTTAGCGAATAAGTCCGTCAAAATTGTGGCATTATTAGAGGTATAAGATTCTATGGCATGGGTAAGAGCATCGATCCCACTTGAAGAAGTAACCGAGGGAGGCATGGAAAGGGTCAAGAGGGGATCGACGATCGCCATTCGAGGAAGGATGTAAGGACTCACAATCGCCTTTTTTAACTTTTCTTTTGTATCGGTGAGAATGGCATTAGGGGTCACTTCAGCACCTGTCCCTGCTGTAGTAGGAATAAGAATGGTCGGAATTCCTGGATTCTTCACCAGATTGATCCCGAAATAGTCATAGATACTTCCAGAATTAGTGAGCATGACCGAGGTAATGGAGGCGATGTCCATGGGGCTTCCTCCCCCTAATCCGATAATAAGTTCAAACTTCTCCTTCTTGGCCATCTCAATGCAAGTCTCTGCATTGGCAATATCAGGATCAGGAGAAACATCTTTAAAAACGCCTATGGTCATTCCTTCTTTCTCTAACTGGTCTTGGATCTTTTCACCCACCCCTGACTCGATCACACCTTTATCGGTAACCAACAAAACTCTTTTTGCTCCTATTCCCTTAACCTCTTGACCCAACCTTTCAGAGGCCCCAATCCCTGCCAATATAAGGTGAGGAGACCGAAGACTAATGATTTTTGTATCCATAAAAGGCTCCATTTTAAAAGAGGACTAAAGGGGGAGACGAAATAAATCTCCCCCTTTTCCCATACCTGAAGAATAAACTAAAAATCGACAACGGTAATCTCATCGATCGGCCATTGAGTCAGTATTTCAACCCCATAATCCGTCACATGGATCATCTCCTCAATTCTAACGCCACCTATCCCCGGAACCCCATGCTGGGTCTCAATGGCAAAGGTCATTCCCTTTTCAATCGGGATAGGATAATCCAGTGAACATCCTCGCCAGATCAGTGGGAGTTCATAAAGAGTCATTCCAATGCCGTGGGCCCAATTGCTTCCTGCAGTTTGATCTTCATAGGCCACCAGAATATCGCTCCAGTCCTCTTCACAGGGTGGCCATTTCTCTGCTACTTCTTTGGTAGTAATGCCTGGTTTAATAACCTGAATAGCCCTATAAAGCCAATCCAAAGCCTTTTTGTAGGCATCGACTAACTGCTGTGGGGGTTTCCCAACGCTGAACGTCCGGTAATAACAGATATGATATCCATTATAAGTAGTATTGTAGACATCTGCAAAAACGATGTCATAAGGACGGATGATCCGATCGGTCATATAACGGGAGTTTGGCCAACTGAAAGGTCCTGAGGTGACCAGCATACCAGAATAAACCTCTGCACCCAATGTATAAGCGGTCTTATGCATGGCTCCCATGATTTCAGATTCTCGAACCCCAGGCTTGAGCATATCTTTGAGGGTCTGAAACATTGCTTCGCCTATGGCAGAGGCAATTCTAAGGCATTCTACTTCGTCCTCATTCTTTATCTTACGTGCTTCGAACATCAACTCCGCAGCAGGAATGATCTTTATCCCCTTATTCTGGAATCCTTCAATGAGGCCAGGGTCCCAAACATCAAGAGCCAGGGTCTCTTTGGCCACTCCATAGGCTTTCAGGTCATCGATAATCTGAGTGACCAATTTATCTCTCTGCGCAGCATGGGCAGCCTTTCCCATAATCACACTGCTCCAGCCTGCACCTGTAATGGCCACTTTAACTTTTTCAAGCCATGGAGCCATCTGTCGAGTATGATAACCAATCTCTCCCTGCTCATAGAGAATCGGACCATTGGCCGTAACAGGAAACAGACAGTATCTTAACCCTGAGGCTGGGGTGGTCCAACCTGGTGTCCATGTTCCTGTGATATACCTTGTATTCCACTCTTGAATGGAAAAAATAGCCCCTACATTGAATGCCTTCAACTGTTCCCTGGTTCGTTCAAGGCGATATTTTCTCATTCTTGCAAAGTCTATTCGGTTATCAAAATCTACCCCTTGGGTCCCCGCACCTCGGTAGCCATAATACCCAGGGATGACAGGATATTCAAAGGCCATCGGGGTTTTGGCAGGCTTAAATTTCTTCGCAAATTCTTTCATGGCGGCCGCGCCATCCCAAGTAGAATATTTTGTATGAACGGCGTTAATTCCCATAAGTTTCTCCTTTCTTAAATCAAACTTTGAATTATCCTCTAATAAATAAGAAAAACCTAAGACCCAAACATCACCACTTATCAATTCTTTAAATAATGACCTTAAAAATCACCCCCTTTCCTCAGGAATGTTTCATTAAAAATTGCAGTTTAAAATTGACCCCTTCCGTCCTAATCGTTTAGGGATAAAGAGGAGGGAAACCCTGGACTTCTTCAGGATTAGATAGCAAGGTATTTTCTCTGCACCTCTTCGTTTCTCCGAATCTCATCCGCAGTCCCTTTGTACTTAATTACTCCTTCATCCATCACGTAGGCCTTCTGGGAAATATCTAAGGCCATCTCCATATTTTGCTCCACCAGTAGAATGGTGACTCCGTCGTTTTGAATCTCCTTTAACACCTCCTCAATCCTTTGGACAAGAAGTGGCATCAATCCTTCTGTGGGCTCATCCACCAGCATCAAAACGGGTTCTGAAACCAGCCCTCTCGCTATGGCAAGCATCTGCTGTTCACCTCCGCTGAGGCTTGTCCCCTCTTGCTGCCAACGTTCCCTTAACCTCGGGAATATCTCCCATACCCGATCAAGGATCGCCTTCTCTTTAGTTCTGTTCTTCCCTTTGTTTTTTAGCATAGCCAGTTTCAGATTCTCATAGACTGTCAATCCTGGAACAATCCTCCTCTCCTCAGGTACAAAACTGATTCCCATCTGGGAGATCAGATGGGGTGGCAGGCCACTGATCTTCTCCCCTAAAAAAGTGATCTCGCCAGACTTTGGGGGAACAATCCCAAGGATACTTTTAAGGGTTGTCGTCTTTCCTGCTCCATTTCTCCCTAAAAGGGTAACCATCTCCCCTTTCTCCACCCCAAGAGAGACCCCTTGTAAAATATGGCTTTGTCCGTAATAGGTATGAATCTCTTTGACTTCTAAGATCATTACTTTTTTCCTCCTAAATAGACCCTTCGCACAGTTTCATTCTCCTGAATCTCCTCGGGAGTCCCAACAGCAATCACCTTTCCCTCATGGAGGACCGTGATCAGTTCAGAAATATTCATAATGACTTTCATCTTATGTTCCACCAAGATGACCGATAACCCTTTTGAAATCTTTTTAATAAGTTCCATCGTTTCAACCGTTTCGACAGGATTTAACCCTGCTGTGGGTTCATCCAACAAAAGGAGAACAGGATCTGTAGCTAAGGCGATGGCAATCTCAAGATGTCTTTGATCTCCATGGGGAAGGTTACAGGCAAGAACATCCTTCTTCTCCAATAGCCCGACCGTTTTAAGGATTCTTATGGCTTTTTCATTGAGATCATCATGCCTGTCCGCTCTTGTCCAAAAATTGAATGTGGTCTTACGGGATTGAACGGCAATCCTCACATTCTCAAAGGTGGTCAGTTTTGGAAAGATATTGGTAATCTGATAGGAAGTCGCAATTCCCTTATGAGAGATTTCATGCTGGGGGAGGCCTGTGATGTCCTCCCCTCTAAACCAAATCTTTCCTGAGGAAGGAACATGCTCTCCGGAGATCATCTTAAAAAAAGTGCTCTTCCCTGCACCATTGGGACCAATAATGGACTGGAGCCTGCCCTCTTCCAAAACAAAATTGACCTGGCTGACTGCAGTCAGCCCACCAAAATTTTTTGTCAGATTTTCTGTCCTCAGAATTTCCATCTCTCACCTTCCCTTACTTAGGACACTTTCAAGCGATCGATCCTGCTCTTGACCCTCCCCCAAATCCCCTCTGGGAACATCAAGACACAGAGGAAGAAGATTGAGCCAACAAAGATCATCCAGTGTTTCGTATAGATGCTGATAATATCTTCAAGGTATAGATAAACTCCTGCCCCGATAAAGGGTCCAAAAAATGTCCCAGCTCCTCCTAATAAGGTCATCATCACGACCATCCCGGAAGTCGTCCAATAAAGGTATTCAATCCCAACAAAATGCATATAGAGCGTATAAAGCCCTCCTGCTAAACCCGAGAAGACACCGGACATAATATAGGAAAGCCATTTCACCTGATTTGTATGATACCCAATGGCTCGAGCTCGATTCTCATTCTCACGTATCGCCTCCAATACCCTTCCAAAAGGAGAATCCAATATTCTTTTGAGCACGATGAGGGCAATGGTTACAAAGATGAAAGTGAAATAATAAAACCTTATGGGACTATAGATATCGATTGAAAAGCCAAGGAGTTGGAGAGGAGGGGTTGGAATGTTTCGGAGTCCCACTTCACCTCCAGTTAGCGAGACCCATTGAAATCCAATAAAATAAAGCATCTGAGCAAAGGCAAGGTTTAAAAGGGCAAAATAGATTCCCCTTCGCCTCAAACAAAAAAACCCGATGATCAATGAACCCACACCCGATACAATAAGGCTGAAAAGCAGTGCGGTCCAGATAGAGGCCTGGAAACGTGAAAGAAGAATTCCGACACTATAGGCCCCCAAACCAAAATAGGCAGCGTGACCAAAACTAAGAAGTCCGGTATAACCATAGAGAATGTTAAACCCTAATGAAAATAATCCATTAATCAAAATGAGTGTGGCCAGGGCTTTATAGGGCATAATAAAAGGAAAGATGAGAAAAAAGATGATAATCATCCACAGAGGATGATTGGATGCCCAGATTAAAATATTTTTTACAACGGATGTCTTTTCCATCTCCATTCTTTCCTTTCTTCTATTCTAAGAGTCCCTTTTCACCGAAGAGGCCGCTGGGTCTGATCAACAAAATAACGGCCATGACGAGAAAGATAACGATGTTTGCCATGGGAGGATAAATCAAGGTAGTAAAACTCACAACAATCCCTAAAATGATCCCGCTATAAATCGCTCCAACCAGACTTCCCATTCCACCCACCACCACAACCACGAAACACTCAACGAGCATGGAGATTCCCATTTCAGGATAGACCCCTCTCATAGGAGCAGCCAGAATCCCCGCCAGACCCGCTATCCCTGTTCCCATCCCAAAGACAAGAAGCCATATTTTGGAAATGTCAATCCCGCAAACCCTGACCATTAAACTGTCTCTCGTCCCCGCACGGATGATGAGACCTATGTTGGTCTTTTTTAATAGGATCCAAAGCAGTAGCAAAACCACTATGGTCACCACGATGACAAAGAGCCAATAAGAGGGAAAGAAAAAGATACCCAAATTGATGGGTTCTTGTAACGCAGGTGGACTGCTGAAAGGATGATCGGCTGTTCCCCAGGTAATCCTCACAATCTCAATCATCACCAGTGAGAAACCAAAGGTAAGGAGCAATGGATAATCTGGATTTAGACCATAGAGCCTTCTCACTGCAAACCTTTCCAAAAGCATTCCGATCCCACCGATGACAATGGGAACGATAACCAGGGCGACCCAAAAATTCCCTATATAACCGACAGCCAGCAAGGCAGCATAGGCACCCCACATATAGAAGGCCCCATGGGCAAAGTTAACTACGGTGAGCATCCCAAAGATAAGGGAGAGCCCTACTGCAAGCAATACAAAGATCATCCCCAAAGTAAACCCCATAAAAATTTGAAGTCCTAAAGCAGAAAGAGGTATTTCAAACATTTCATTCTCCTAAAGGGGTTCACCCCTCAATGGGATGAACCCCTTTATTAAATTTAGAGTAATTTACTTAACGGTTCGTTGGGCTTGAGACCCGATGCCTTGAGACCCAACTCCTCCCAGGTCCGATCCATCTTATCGTGAGCCTTCTCTGTGGCAACTACCTCAAACAGATCCCATTCTCCCTTCTTCTCTGAAGCACTTTTGGAGCGAAGAATAAAGAAATCCTGAATCGATTGGTGGCTCCAGGGAACCCACCACTGTTTTCCTTTGTAATGGTTATATTCATGGCCTTCCAGTTTGAGAATCATCTTCTTCATATCCAATGCCCCTGCAGCCTCGATGGCACCAATTAACTCCATCATTCCACCATAAGAGTACCCTGCGTAGTCCGTGGGCGGTTTACCCCAACGTTTTTGGTAGGCAGTTACAAATTTCTTTGCCGCAGGTAATTGCTTCTCCAATTCCCACCAGAAGGTCGAACCCCCATAAACTCCTTCATAGGCTTCATCCCCTGCTCCAACACGGGCAGATAATAAAACAATGGCACTAACCAGTTTCATCTTCTTCTTCAGTCCAAAGGCATGGGCTTGTTTAATAGAATTGAGTTGATCTTTTCCAAAATTATCCAGGATGAGAACCTCTGGTTCTGCAGCAAGAATTTTTGGAAAGTAGGGGAAATAGTCCGTGGATCCTAAGGGATGTTTGATCTCTCCTGCATCTTTGATTCCCAACTCTTTCCCGATCTTTCTAAATCCTTCTGTTAACTGCCAGCCAAAAGAGTAATCTGCAGTCAGAAAGAACCATTTCTTTCCCAAATTCTTAAAAATCCATGGACCAAAAGAATGAGTCGTCATATAGGGGTTAATGGCCTCGTGGAAGGTATAGGGACTCACATCTGGCCACTGGGTGATCTCATTGGACTGGCTGATCGACATAAAAATCTTTTTGGCCAGTTTCGCCTGTTCGTTAATGGCCAATTGGGTGTGTGCACCAAGACCTCCAAAGATCAAGTCTACATTATCCTTTTCAATCAACTCTTTTGTTCTGCGGGCTGCTTCATCCGGTTTGAGTTTATCGTCTCTTATGACCAGTTCTATCTTCCTTCCCAAAACACCCCCTCTGGCATTATATTCTTCAACGGCCAGGATGGCTGCCTCCTGTTGGTAATGGGCCTCGGTTGAAAATGGGCCAGTCAGCGGAAAGATACACCCAATCTTGATGGGGGCTTTCTGTGCAATGGAAATCCTTGGAAACCCAACTCCTCCCAATACGGCTGCTCCACCAAGGAGCCCTGCCTTTTTCAAAAATGACCTTCGGGAAATCTTCTTTGTCCTCATGAATGCCACCTCCTTTTTATAGGGTATGAATTTTTAATCTCATTAAAAAACCTTAACACCAACCTTTCTCCCACCTCCTTTCTGTTACAAAATCCCCTTTTCTCCCCCCTTATGTTCAACCATCCTTTTTACGGAATACCAAGAAAAGAGGTCTTCCCTTCCTCTTCGCATCGCCTCCTGATGTTTTGGGTTTTGCACCCACTTCTCAATCGCCTCCAGGCTCTCCCATTCACTAATCGAGACATAGGTGCGCTCCTTTAAGATCGACTTTGCCCTCTCCATGGAAATCAGTCCTTCTTGCTCTTTTGCAACCTCAAGGACTTCGGCAGAGATCTTCCTATATTCCTCCTCCTTTCCCTCCCTGATCTCAACTCGAAAGATCACCATGAGTGCCATCGACTATTTCCTTCTCTCCCTCATGGCCTGAAAGACCTTCTCTGAATGAGCAGGAAGATCCCGAATCCTTGCTCCTACTGCATTAGCAATGGCATTGGTGATTGCAGGGGGTGCAGGGATATTGGGCATTTCTCCAATCCCTTTTGCACCAAATGGCCCATGGATATTCGGGTGATATTCAATATAAATGGGAACAATTTCGGGAGCATCTAAAGCCGTTGGAATGAGATAATCTTGAAGCCCAAGGTTCTGTATGAATCCATCCTTCATCACTACCTCTTCCATAAGTGCATATCCCAGACCCATCATGATCCCACCCTCAATCTGGCCTTCCAACATAATGGGATTGATTGCTTTCCCAATATCAAAGGTCGCTACGATTTTAATCACCTCTACTTCCCCTGTCCTCACATCCACCTCTACTTCTGCCATCTGGGTACAATAGGTATAGACAAAGTAAGGAGAGCCTTGGCCTGTTTCCAAATCCAGGGAAGATTTTGGAGGGGTATACCAGCCCTGTCCCATCATCCTCCTTCCTGTGGCCATCGACCTTCGGGCAGCCTCTTTCAGTTCAATAGAGTGACTTGGATTTTCTCGATCATAGATGATGCGGTTCTTAGCAACAAGTCTATCAGCGGGAACCCCTAAGAGTTCTGAAGCAGATTCAAGCAATGGCTTTTTAATCATCTCTGCAGCCTGCAAGATGGCATTTCCCATGAGGGTGGTTGATCTAGATCCCACAGTGGGTCCAGATTCAGGAGCAATATCCGTGTCTGGTGTCACTACCCTTACATCTTCCAACTTAACGCCAAGGGCTTCCGCAGTAATTTGGGAGAGAGAGGTAAATTGTCCCTGTCCCATTTCCGTGAGTCCCTGATAAAGTAGAACCGAACCATCTTCCAGAAGATGAAGATTTACCCCACAGCCATCAGAGGAGATTCCAATACTGGTTCGATACCATCCCACTGCCATTCCAACCCCTCTCCTTTTCTCTAACCCCTCTAATTCTTTGGGAGTAGGGTTGGGTCTCCACTTTTCATCCCATTTAAATATCTCCCTCGTCTTTTCCATCGTATCCCTTAACCCCACGCTTTGATCAAGAATCTGTCCAGTGGCTGTTTGTGACCCGAGACGAAAAGCATTTTTATATCTAAGTTGGTAAGGATCCATTTTAAGAGCCTCAGCCAGTTCATCCACCAAAGATTCGTGAGCAAAATTGACCTGGGGTGCCCCAAACCCTCTCATCGCTCCTCCATAAGGATGGTTGGTATAGACAAGATAGCCATCCACTTTCACATTCGGGATTTCGTAAGGACCTGGAAGCATTACCACCGCATGGGCATGGACTCCACCTGCAGGAGGAATCACAGGGCCAAGAGAGGCATAAGCTCCCTGTTCGTTATAAATGGTTCCTTCAAAAGCAACGAAGGTTCCATCCTTTTTGGCCCCTACTTTACACTTAATGATCATGGGGTGACGTTTGGCTGTAGAGAGTGTAATCTCCTCCCTATCATACTCCATCCTCACGGGTCTACCTGTCTTCCAGGCTAAAAGCGCTGCACGGGCACCAATGTCAATGGGAGAATCTTCCTTTCCTCCAAATCCTCCCCCAATTGGGGTCTGAACACATTGAACTCGGTTGATCGGGATTCCTAATACTGGGGCAATGTTTCGACGGACAGTAAATGGGGCTTGCATAGGCCCCTTTACGGTAATCGTTCCATCTGGATGGGGGATAGCAATAACTACATCAGGTTCCAGATAGGCGTGTTCCAAGATAGGGACGCTATAGGTTCTCTCTAATATGACATCTGCCTCCGCAAAGCCCTTCTCGACATTCCCTTTCCGAATCTTAGCAGTGGTCAAGAGATTCCCTTTCTCATGGATCTTCGGTGCATCCGGACTCATGGCCTCAACAGGCGAAAAAACTGCTGGAAGAGGTTCATACTCCACCTCAATCGCTTCCAAAGCCTGAATCGCTAACTCCTCAGTATCAGCCGCAACCAAGGCAACCCCATCCCCAACATATCTCACTTTATCCCCGCAAATGACGGGTTGATCAGGGATAATGGCTCCAAATCCATTCCTCCCAGGAACATCTTTTGCGGTAAGAACAGCCCTTACCCCCGGGATCGATTTTGCCTTTTCGATATCAATCTTTTTGATTAAGGCATGCGGATAGGGGCTTCGTAAAACCTTCCCATGTAAGGCACCCGGACATTCCAGATCTGCCCCAAAAACCAATTTTCCCATTACCTTATCGTAGGCATCTACCCTGATGGCAGGTTTCCCTACGACGCTTAACTCCTCAACCACAGGGGGGATTTCTAAAACCTCTTTCTCCTTAATCATTACTTTTTTCTTCTTCTCTTCCTTTTCCATTCTTAACCCTCTTTACCTCTCATGATTTCACTGGCTGATTGAATAGCCTGAATAATCTTTTGATACCCTGTACACCGACAGAGAACGCCTGAAATGGCGATCTTAATCTCCTCGATAGTAGGGTTTGGTTTTTCATCTAAAAGATTCTTGGCCGATAGAATCATCCCTGGCGTACAGAACCCACATTGAACGGCTCCTTTTTCAACAAACGCCTTCTGAATAGGATGAAGGTCTCCATTTTTCCCAAGCCCTTCAATCGTGGTGACCTTTCCTCCATCTGCTTTCATCACGGGGATCAAACATGAGGGGACGACCTTTCCATTAAGGATGACGGAACAAACTCCACATTCCCCTTCTCTACAACCCACTTTTGTCCCCGTCAGTTTTAAATCTCTTCTAAGGACGTCAACCAAAAGGTCATCCGGTTCTACTTCTAAGGTCACACCTTCACCATTCACCTCAATCTGAATCTTTCTTTTAGCCATGTCTTGCCTCCAAACGTTCTAATGCCTTCCGAATCCCTCTTTCTACAAAGACCCCTACCATCGTCTTCCGATACTCCTCACTCCCTCTTAAAAGGCTTGACCTGGGGTTCGACTCCTGAACCGCTCTCTGTGCAGCCTCCCTGATCACCTCTTCCTTAATCGGTGCAGAAATTAGGAACTTTTCTGCTTCTTTGGCTCGGAATGGGGTGGGAGCAACAGGACCAATAGCAATTCTTGCATAATTAAAAATCTCCTTCTTCAAATCTGCAGAAATCACCACGGAGGTTGTCAAAACGGGAAGCGCCAAGGCCTTCCTCCTAGCTAACCTAAGAGAGGCACTGGCTTCTTCCTCTTTCAATGCAGGAAAGGAGATTTCTGTGACCATCTCTTGATTACTATGGATCACGGTTTTCCCTGTATCGATAAAGAATTCAGTTAAAGGAATCTTCCTCTCCCCTCCCTTACTGACCACCTTAACCACCGCACCTAACGAAAGTAGAGGGATTGCTGTATCAGCCCCAGGTTGACCACTTACAATATTACCCACTACTGTCCCCAAGTTTCTGATTTGGGGAGACCCAACCTGCGAAGCTCCCTCACTCAATGCGGTGGCCTTCTCTCTTATGAGGGATGACTTTGCGATTTGAGTATGGGTAACCAGAGCTCCAATCCTGATAAGACCATCTTCCAATTTAATCTCATCCAAACCAGGAATGCGGGTAATGTCCACCAAGGCCTTCAGTTCCAATTCCCTTTTTCTAAGTTGGGGAATAAGATCTGTCCCCCCTGCAATGATATGGGCCTGTCCTTGGAACTCTTCTAAGATGGCGAGTGCTTCGCTGATCGTCTGAGGTTGAAAGTATCTTTCCCAGTAAAGTTTCTTAGACCAA